>CAZGZU010000001.1:0-13685 GCA_964529855.1 uncultured Candidatus Saccharibacteria bacterium
GCTTAACACCGCGCAAAAGAATACCCGCATTATCGCCGGCCTGACCCATATCAAGGGACTTGTTGAACATCTCAATACCGGTAACCACTGTCTTCTGGGTATCTTTAATGCCAATCAGTTCAACTTCTTCATTAAGTTTAACAACCCCCCGTTCAATCCGACCGGTGGCTACCGTACCCCGTCCTTCTATGGAGAAGATATCTTCAATGGGCATCAAGAATGGCTTGTCAACCGCCCGGGTCGGCTCAGGAATATCTTTATCAATTGTTTTCATTAACTGCAAGATTGGTCCGCATTTGGGACAATCTTCTTTGCCGCAAGCGCATTCCATGGCCTGCAGAGCTGAACCCCGAATAATGGAAATCTTGTCTCCTTCAAACTCATACTTACTCAATAGTTCTCTTACTTCCTGCTCAACCAAATCAATCAATTCCGAGTCGTCAACTTCGTCTGTTTTGTTCAAAAAGACAACAATCGCCGGCAAACCGACCTGACGAGCCAAAAGAATATGCTCGCGCGTCTGAGGCATCGGACCGTCTTTAGCTGAAACAACTAAAATCGCCCCGTCCATCTGAGCGGCTCCAGTAATCATGTTTTTGATATAGTCAGCGTGGCCCGGACAGTCAATGTGAGCATAGTGCCGTTTTTCCGTTTCATATTCAACGTGAGCTACGGCAATAGTTAAACCGCGCGCTTTTTCTTCAGGCGCGTTATCAATATCATTGACCCCCTTTTCCTGTGCCTTAAAACCAGCCGCTTTTAAACATTTTAAAATAGCGGCTGTTAAGGTAGTTTTACCGTGGTCAACGTGACCAATCGTCCCTATATTAAGGTGCGGTTTGGTCCGTTCAAATTTTTCTGCCATAATTACTTGAAACCTGGAAAGTGAAATTGAAACTGCTGATAAGTTTCAATTTCAAATCTCAAGTTTCAGGATTTAATTTATATCTTTACTTTATCAATAAAAACCCCTCCTGTCAACTAATAAGCTGGTGGCAATGGCTAAAACGGCAAATCTTCCACTTTCAATTCCTGGCTCTCTGCTTCGCTTTTCTTGCTTTCCGCCTTTTTTTCCTGATTGGCTTTCCACTCGGCAATGTCCCGATTAGCTTCTTCCGTCTCCGAAGCATTGTTATCGGCACTACCCTCAAAATCCTCCAGCTTCATAACCAGATAAGCAGGCTCATTATCTTCTATTATAATACACTTGCCACCTTGTTTTTGCAAGATTTTTTTGATTCTTTCCCACATGATAGTTAATTTTTATTTATTTTCCTCCCCCATTATTCCTTCAGCCACGTTCTTGGGCACTTCCGCGTAATGACTGAATTCCATGTTGGGACTGGCTCGCCCCTGGGTCATGGAACGCAGTTGGGTGGCATAACCGAACATGCTGGCCAGGGGTACCTGGGCATCAATTACTTTAACCTGATTAACCCCTTCCCCTCTGTCTTCCATTTTTTCAATCTTGCCCCGGCGGGCATTAAGGTCGCCGACCACGTCACCCATGAATTTTTCCGGAGTAATCACCTGTAATTTCATAATCGGCTCCAAAAGAACCGGATTGGCCCGTTTAACGCCATCCTGTAAGGCCATTGAACCGGCAATCTTAAAAGCTACTTCCGAGGAATCCACTTCATGAAAAGAACCGTCGTAAAGAGTTGCCTTGAGGTCAACCAAGGGATAACCGGCCAGAACCCCTTTGTCCATGGCCTCCTTAACTCCCTTTCCCACGGCTGGAATAAATTCCTGGGGAATGACTCCTCCCTTAATTTTATCAACAAACTCAAAGCCCTGGCCCTGCTCCAACGGCTCAACCCGCAGCCAGGCATGGCCATACTGACCTCGTCCGCCGGTCTGCTTAATGTACTTGCCTTCCGCTTCAGCCGTCCCCTTGATTGTCTCCTTGTAAGCCACCTGGGGACGTCCGACATTGGCTCCCACATTAAACTCCCTTAACATTCTATCAACAATAACCTCTAAATGCAACTCGCCCATGCCGGAAATAATGGTCTGACCGGTTTCCGGGTCGCCTTTAATCTGAAAAGTGGGGTCTTCTTCGGCCAGCCGCCTCAAAGCCAAAGCCATCTTTTCCTGGTCAGCTTTGGTTTTTGGTTCAACGGCAATAGAAATTACCGGTTCGGGAAATTCAATTTTCTCTAAAATAATCGGCTGCTCAACATCAGCCAGCGTATCGCCGGTGGTCGTACCTTTCAAACCAACGATGGCCGCAATATCTCCGGCATAAATCTCTTTAACCTCTTCCCGTTTATTGGCATGCATTCTGACAATCCGACCGACCCTTTCTTTCTGACCGGTAGAAGCGTTTAAGATATAGGAACCGCTCTGCAAAGTTCCGGAATAAGCCCTGAAATAACAAAGCTGACCGACATAGGGGTCAGTGGCTATTTTGAAAGCCAAGGCGGCAAAAGGCGCTTCATCCTTGGCTTCCCTGATAACTGACTGATCGGTCTTTGGCTCAAGGCCGCTTACCGGCGGCAAATCAATTGGTGAAGGCAGATAATTGACAATGGCGTCCAATAATGTCTCAACAATTACCCCCCGACCGTCCCCGGCAAAAATCGGGAAAAAATTTCCTTCTAAAGTACTTTTTCTGATTGCCTGAACAAGCTCTGCCTCGCTGATTTCCTGACCATCCAGATATTTTTCAGCCAACTTATCATCGGCTTCCACGGCTTTTTCCACCAACTCCTCCCTGTATTTCTCGGCTTGCTCGCGTAAATCAGCCGGCACCTCTTCTTCAATCAATTCCTTGTCGTGAAAATCCTTGTAAGTGTAGGCCTTCATCTTAACCAAATCAACCGCTCCTTTGGTCTCTTTTTCAAAACCAATGGGCAATTGCACCGGATAAGAATTAGCGCTTAATCGTTCTCTGATGGAATCTAAGCTCTTGTAAAAATCACCGCCTGTTTGATTAATTTTATTAATAAAACAAATCCGCGGCACCTTGAATTTATCGGCCTGGCGCCAGACCGTCTCCGATTGCGGCTCCACGCCCATCTTACCGTCAAAAACAACAAGCGCTCCGTCAAGCACTCTTAAAGAACGCTGCACTTCCGCCGTAAAATCAATATGGCCGGGCGTATCAATGATATTAATCCGGTATTCCCCGTCATCCTGATAGCGTTTCTTCTTCCAAAAACAACTGGTCGCCGCCGAAGTAATGGTAATGCCTCGTTCTCTTTCCTGAACCATCCAATCCATTTGAGTATCGCCTTCGTGAACCGCCCCAATCTTATGGGTTCGGCCGGTCAAATACAAAATACCCTCGGTGACCGTGGTTTTGCCGGCATCAATATGAGCGATGATACCGATATCTCTGGTTTTTTCAATGGGATATTCTCTGGGCATAACTTTTTACCAGGCAAAATGAGCAAAGGCCTTGTTGGCTTCGGCAATGCGATGGGTATCCTGTTTCTTTTTAACGGCCGCTCCGGTATTTTGGGAAGCATCAATTAATTCCTCGGCTAATTTCTGGGCCATGGGCTTGCCTTTCTTGGCTTTGGCTGCCTGAATAATCCAGCGGATAGCCAGAGTCATCTTTCTTTCACCCCGTACTTCCCGGGGCACCTGATAATGAGCGCCGCCAATTCGGCGCGACTTGACCTCAACCAAAGGAGAAACATTTTTAATGGCCTGGTCAAATACTTCCAAAGGGTCTTTGCTTTTGCTGGATTTCTTAATAATTTCAAAGGCATTATAAAGAACCCGTTGAGCCACGGATTTTTTGCCCTGCTTCATCAAATGATTGATAAATTTAGCCACCAAGCTGTTATTATACTTGGGGTCTGGATTAATATCTCTTTTAATTTTCTTTTTCCTGCGCATAAAATTTAGGTTAAGGTTTGGCCTCGAGAACTACGATCTTGCCGAAGGCAAGGTCGTATTCGAGAGACCGAACCTTAATTCAGGCCGCACCTTAAACTTTTACTCTTTAGCCGATTCTTCTTTAGCTTTTTCTTCGGCCTCTCCCTCGGCTGCTTCAGCCCCGGCCGTTGGCTTGCCTGCTCTCTCTTTCTTGGTTCCATAACGACTCCTTTTTTGTTTGCGACCTTCCACTCCTTCCGTATCCAAAACTCCCCTGACCACGTGATAACGAACTCCGGGCAAGTCCCTGACCCGGCCGCCCCGGATTATCACCACTGAATGCTCCTGCAGATTGTGCCCTTCGCCGGGAATATAGGCGGTCACTTCCATGCCGTTGGTCAAACGAACGCGAGCCACCTTACGCAAAGCGGAATTCGGTTTCTTAGGCGTCAGGGTATGGACTTTCAGGCAAACGCCCCGCTTAAAAGGAGAAGGAATTTTTTTTGGTTTGTTCTTAAGCAAATTAAAACTCCGCCAAAGAGCCGGCACTTTTGGTTTTTTCTTTAAAATTTTTCTCGGTCTTTTAACTAATTGTTGAATAGTAGGCATAAAATATACAAAAAAAATAACCCACCTTCATTAAAATAGCAGATTATCTCTTTAAAGTCAAATGACTATCTAAAAAATCCGCTTAGGTGATTATTGGGGTGACCAGAGGGAATTGAACCCTCGATACCTCTTCCACAGAGAGGAGTTTTACCACTAAACTATGGTCACCATGGCGCGCCTGGCAGGATTCGGACCTGCGACCTACTCTTTAGAAGAGAGTTGCTCTGTCCACTGAGCTACAGGCGCCTGACTCTAAAATAATACTTAAGAATTCCATTAAAGTCAATCTTAAAACAGCTGGATATTGAAAAGGCCTTTTCGTTTTTGTCATTTTAACATTTTTCTTTTATTGAACCAAGCTACTAAAATAACGCCCAAACTGTCTATTAGAACATCCCGGCCAGTGCCTTCTCTGTCTAAAATAAAGGTCTGATGGTACTCATCAGAAATGGCGTAAATGAGAGCCAAAACAATAGCCCAAAGCCAGACCTTTCTCCTGGGAAGCTGATGGGCTTGCAAGGCCTTCATCAAAAGAAAAGTCAAAACAGCGTATTCTGAAATATGAGCTATTTTGCGCAACAAAAAATCCCAGGAACCGGGTAAATCTGATTTGAGACCGGGCTGATGGGAAAGAAAGAAAATGAGAGCAGCCCAGAGAATAACCAAAAACCAGTTTTTGAATTTTTTATTCATAAAAAAAGCCGCGTCTGCTCTTTTATATTTTAACATAAAAGCACCAACGCGGCTATTTACTTCGTGCTAAACACCTTATGGATGTACCGTATCCCCTACCTCTAATCTCTGTCCCTGGGCAGAAAAAACTATTTCAGCCGCAGACTTACGAATTGCTTCAGCTTTATCTCCAATCTCTGCAAGCTTCTTAATGATGGCCTGCTTGTCAAGTTTGGGATTAAGTATAATCTCCAGTTCCTGTCTGGACAGAATTCCTTTAGCATACTCCATGACGCTGCCCAGCTTGGCAAGAGATTTAGCAATCTGGTCATCGATCTCAGATAATACCTTGGCTTGTCTTTCCCAAACATGGGGCTCTATTTCTTTCGCCTTCTCCTTGGCCTTCTCAATAATATCTCTATCCATACTATCCTCCTTTATAAAGTTAAAGAATCTTTATTCTCTTCTAGGCATTTTAAAATATTTTAAGAGATTTGTCAAGGAACGGGTGTTCAAAATGTCCTTGGGAGCGGCCCAGCCCCGGCGGGCCTGGGCAATACCCAGCTCCATCATCTGGAAATGAGCCCTAGAATGAACGTCTGTGCCGATAATCATTTTAACGCCCGCCTCTACGGCCTTACGAATGTGAATGTCTCTTAAATCCAAACGGCTGGCATGAGCATTTATCTCCAAAGCGACCTTGTTCTGTTTAGCTGCCTTGAAAATTTCAGGCAAATCCAGTTGATAACCCTCTCTTTTCTGAATAACCCGACCGGTCGGATGAGCAATCACGTCTAAATGAGGATTCTTCATCGCTTTGATTAAGCGTTCGGTCATATCCTTTTTGGTCATTTTAAAAGAAGAGTGAACAGCTCCCAGCACCAAATCCAATTTGGCCAACACTTCATCTTTAGCGGCCAAACGGCCGTCTTTTTTAATGTCAACTTCCGCGCCCTTTAAGATTTTGATGCCGGAAATCTTTTTATTAACCCTGTCTATTTCAGCCATTTGTTTTAAAAGTCGCTTTCCGTCCAGGCCGTGCAGAATTCCCAGAGGACTGACATGGTCACTAATCACCAGATACTGATAACCCATTTTTCTGGCAATCCTGGCCAGGTCCTCAATGGTGGACATGCCGTCACTCCATTCACTATGAGCATGGCACTCCCCTTTGACATCATTATAACCAATTAGTTTGGGCAATTTATTTTTCGAAGCCGCTTCAATCTCGCCCGTATTTGTCCTTATCTCCGGTTCAATATAGGGGAGGCCAATGGCCTGATAAACTTCCTTCTCATTTTTACCAGCCACTCTTTTATTCTTCCTGAAAACTCCGTACTCATTCAATTTCAATCCTTTTTTCATGGCAATCCGCCGGGTCAAAATATTGTGGTCCTTGCTGCCGGTAAAATATTGTAAAGCAGCTCCGAAGCTTTCTTCTTTAACAACCCTTAAATCGCAGTCAAATCCGATTTTAAATCTAACTGACGACTTGGTTGGCCCTTTGGCCCAGACCTTAATCACTCCTTCCATCTTGCTAAAGAAATCCATTACTTCCCTGGGCTTGCTGGAAACAAGCAGGATGTCGGCATCGCCGATTGTTTCTTTCATTCGCCTGACCGAACCAGCCACACTTATTTTCTTAACCTCGGGCAGTTCTCTAAGCCGAGCGATTATCTCCCTGACAATCGGCAAAATTGTCCCCAACAGGAACCTACCTTTGTCCGCCTTGGCCATGGCAATGGCCTGCAAAATATTCTGTTCGCTTTTAGGCCCAAAACCTTCCAGCTTGCCTATCTTGCCGGCTTTGGCCGCCTTTTCCAGACCCTTAACATTTTTAATGCCTAATTTCTTGTAAAGCACCTTAATTTTTCGGGGACCAAGGCCTTCAATATTGGTTAAGGCTTCAATGTCAACCGGCGATTGTTTTTTTTGTTTTTGATAGGCCTTGATTTGACCGGTCTTGAGATACTCTTCTATTTTACCGGCCAGGGCCTGGCCAATGCCGGGAATTTCTTTCAAGGCCTTGACTCCGCCTGCCTGATAAATTTCCTGAACGTCTTTTTCCAAAGAATCTAAAACCCGAGCTGCTTTACGATAAGCCCGGGAACGAAAATCTACCTCCTTCATTTCCAATAAATCAGCCATCTGGCCGAAAATTTGAGCTAGTTCTAAATTTTTCATTCTTTTGGATGAGGCGGCTGAATAGTTTTAGTTTCTGGAATGCGTTTGGCTTTTTTGTCTTTAGGGATTATTTGCTTGGTAATTAAAATTGGCAAGAGAGCGCTTAGGATAATAAAAATACCTACGCCTATAAAAAGAATATTAAAACCAAAACGACTGGCTATCAATCCGCCTAAAGCGCCAGCTATGCCGCCGCCAATACCGACTAAAGCGCTTCTGACACTCCAATCAAAGGCTTCAGAACCTTTATCGATGTGTCTGGTAAAGATAGCCGTATAACCAGGGATGTTCATGCCCATGCCCAAGGCATAAACCATTTGCAAAAGATAAATATGCCAGGGCAAACGAGCAAAAATATAGCCAAAGACCGCTGAAGCAGCTAAAAGATTGCCGATGATAATAAACCAAAGGTCATCTTTTTCGCCGTGATTTTTATCTAAATAGCGGGCAAAAGGAATCACTACCAGTGACTGCACAATCCAATAAATAGCTGCCGCATAACCAACCACCTTAAGATTACCTCCCTGAATGTAACTAGTCAGAAAAACTGCAAAAATTGGCGTAATCAAACCAAACCCGGAAATCAAAGCTATATCAGAAAGGATTAAAATCTTAATTACTTTATTTATTCTTTGCATAATTCTATGATAAATCTTTACCCCAGGGATGACAAGTTAATATTCTTTTAAAGCCCAGCCACAATCCGATTAAAGTCCCCTGCTTTTCTACGGCCTGGTAAGTATACTGGGAACAAGTCGGATAATGCCGGCACTGACCGAGCAGTCGCAAAACAGGAAAATAGCCGTGGTCCGGCGAAACGGTCTTTTGATAGAGTTTGATTAACAAAAGAATGATTAATTTCATTTTTTTTAACAAGTTAAATGCAGGGCGGCAATCACTTTTTTCTTTGGAGAAAGTTGATTATAGGTTTGGCAGGCCTGTTCAGTGGGCTGAACAATAAACTCAATTTTCTGAACGGCTAAATATTCTCTGGTTTCCTCCGGAATCTCTACCAGACCCGAAGCGCCCGTGCCAATAATCAAAACTTCCGGTTTTTCCTTTAAAATCTCCTGCAAATCCTTCAAATAAACCTTATGTCCTTCTTTTCTCCACCAGTTTTTTATGCGGTCGGGATAAATAATCAGGTCGGATTCATATTGCTGACCGTCAATGGTTAAGAATCTATATGCATAATTTTAATCAGCGATATTTATCTAATCTTTGCAGGGCCTCTATTTTCTCTTTATGACGAACGCTGCTCTTTTTAATGCCTTTTTCCATGACCGCCAGAGTGCGGTCATAGGTCTGACGGTCTATTGGGAAAGGCACTTCATCTTTACCGCCGTGAGCAAAGGAATATCTGGCCGGGTCTTCATAAGAAGGTTTGGCGCCGTAAATCAACTCGGAGACCAGAGACAAAGCCCTGATGGTTCGCGGACCAACGCCCTTAATCCTGATTAATCCCTCAAAATCTTTGGGCTGATATTCTTTAGCCAGGAAAATGGTTTTTTCCAAACGTTTCAAATCAAATTTTTCCTGCTCTATTGGATGATGATAAAATTCCAAATCAGGCACTTCCAACAAAGTCAATTGTCCCTGTTTTTTGGTCTGGACCAGTTGAATGTCTCTTAAAAATGTCCTGGGACTGTCTTTAGCCATCTGGCTGGAAACCTCCCGGTTAGTTCTGCTTTCTTTGGCTGATAAATTAAGAGGCTTGACCTTGATTTGCGAAGCAATTCCCGTATGAGGTTCCTCAATAAAATCCTTAATTTCCGAAGAAAGCCAGTGATAACGCCGGGCTTTTTTCAGAGAAGGGCTCATTCCCTGCTGAACAACCGCCCAGGAGCCGGTCTTGGTAAAAATTAAATTATGATGATAAAGCTGAAAACTATCCTGAAGCACCGTATTATCTACTTTGGCGCTCATTTTACTGGCATCAACCAACCGATTAATCCTGTCCATCGGCAAGCTCAAAAACTCTCCCCAATCTTCAATGTTCTGGGGCGTTTTTTTTGAGGTTTTACCCTTGCCGCCGCAAACAAAAACACCCAAATCAGATTCCAAACCCCGCAAGCCATCCTTCAAAGCTCCTAAAACCGTAGTGGTTAATCCTGAAGCATTCCAGTCAAAAGCCAAAACGCAACCAAACGATTGAAACCAAACCGGGTCAGCCAAACGCCTAAGCAGTTCTTCCGGCCCAAACTCCTCAACGATAGCCATGCTTATCCCCCGAGCCAGCTTGCTCATCCTCTCAAAAAGCCATCTGGGACACCTGCCCCAGTCAAGGGTCATGGTCGCTACGCCTGTCTTCATATACTTCTATTATACTCTCTTCAGCCAGAACAAAAAACCAGGTCAACGGCAAAACTTATTACTCTCCAAAAATCTCGGCCGTGAAAACATACAAATCAACCTCTCCGTTTTTCCAGCAATCCCAGGACAAACCGGCTTTTTGCGAACAAAGCTCTCCCATAAATTTATCCAAGTCCCAGTTATTTTCCGTAGCCACCTGGGGGAGAAAGACCCCGGAACGAGAACCCTGCCGCACCTGAACGCCGTGTCGGCCAAGCTCTATTTCCTGCCAGTCAGCTATCTGTTTTAAAGGACTTAACACGGAAACCTCATATTCCAAGTCAGCCAATTCACTGACCTGGATTGGCTGGAAACGAACGTCCTGGCTGGCGGCTGCCACTGCCATTTGTGAAACCACCTGATACAAAGGAATATCCGGTTCAAACCGGCCAATACAGCCTCTTAATTGGCCGTCTTTTTTTAAAGTAACAAAAGCCCCCAGGCTTTCCTTTAATAACGGGTCAACAACGGAAAAATCCGGCCATTGACCCTGCTGAACGTATTGCTCCACCGAGGTCTTGGCAATGTCCAAAAGAGTTTTTCTTTGGCTTTCGTTGAGCATTTCCTCATCCTGGGCCGGCTTGGACAAAAGACCGCCTGAAAAACTAATGGCTGAATAACCAACCACCTCTGACTTATCGCCAACAGCCACATCGCCTGAATTGGCATATTTCAAAAGCTTGATTTCTGAAACATTGATTGCCTGAGCCACCTTCATAATCACTTCCACGGCCGCCTGGGCGCACAAAGAAGTATCCAAATTAGCGATATGTTCCTTTTCCAATTGACTAATTGTTTTTCCAAGTTCAGATGTCTGGCCGGTTAAAATCGCCTCAATCACTTTCTGGTCTGCCTGATTGGCCTGTTCATAAGCCGGATAATGAGACATATCTGAACTGGCTATTAACAGGGTTTGGTCGTCAAAATGCTTCACCAGGGCCTGACTAATTTCATTTAACTCATCCTCAGTTAGCTGATGGCCGATTAAAACAGGCAAAAGCTTAAAATCATCTAAGACCATCTGCAAAAAAGGCACTTCCACTTCCAGAGAATGTTCTGACCGATGGGGCTCTGAATCAATTTCAAACAAAGAACTTTCTTTAACCAATTTATCTCGCAAGTCATTTGCTAAATCCACCTCTCCCAGAATTGTTTGCCAGGCATCACTGCCGTCAATAACTGCTTTGGTTAAATAAGAATTATGACTGGAACCAATCAGAATAATTGTCTTAAAGGGCTGATTTTCAAGGGTTTTGAATCCATAAGCAGCCACCTGACCGGAATAAACATAACCGGCATGCGGAACAATCAAAGCCCTGATTGGTTCGGTTATTTCAGGCAAACTTACCTTTCCCAAAAACTGATTAAGCATTTCAACCAGTTCCTGCTTTTCGCCAGGATAAAACTGCCCAGCCACGGCTGGTTGACGCAAAGATTTTTCTTTTGTCTGACTCTTCTCTAACATAGAAGCTGATTGGTCAACCCCATCCTGTTTTTCATAACTGGCTAACCATAAAACCCCTCCTGATAATATAGCTATCACTAAAAACAAAGCAAACTTCTTCATATTAAGATAGTATAAGATTTCAACAGATTCAACAAACTATTTAAAGCCGTATTTTTTAAGATAAAGGTTTTTGGCGACCAGGTCGTCAATGAAAATCACTCTAATCCATTTCTCTGCCCTGTCTGTATTCCCCTGGGAAAGCTCCAGCAGAATAATATTCTCATAAACCCCCTCGTAAGGCGGCCAGTTTTTAATGGCCCGAATATATTCCTGCTTGGCTTTGGTAAACTGGCCTTTTTTCCAGTAAACCAGACCCAGATTATTAATTGCCTTGCCGTATTTATCATAAATCTGATGAGCGGCTAAGATTTCTTTTTCCGCCTCGTCATATTGACCGGCAAAATAGTAGACCGTTCCCATGTTGGAACGCGACAGCACGCTATTGGAAGCGCACCGGGCGGCTGAAATAAAAAGCTGCTTCTCAGTCAGCCAGTCAAGACCTCTCATAAGACTGGCTGTCGCATAAAAACCAAGCAAACCCAAACTGACCACCATAAAAATCCAAGAAAACGACTGTTTGAACTTGTCCCATGAAACAGTTTTTGGCAGCCAGCTTGGATTAAGCTTTCTCAAGCAAATCAAGGCGGCTGCCAGATAAAGACAAAGACCAACTGAAGGGAAATAGATTAATCTCTCACCGGCAATTGTCCCAATGGGCAGGAGCAGATTGGAAACCGGCAGAAAGGAGAAAATGAAAAAGCCGGAACCCAAACCTAAAACCGGCCAGCGTTTTAGAAAAGCAAAAGCACTGATGACAAGAAACAAAAGGATGACCAGTCCCAAGAGAGTGCCCGGATTAAAAAAACTGTCAGCTGTTGGGATCTGATTATAGGAATAATCCGAACAAAGATTAAAGGGCCAGAATGATTTTTTAAGATAGAGAACCAGAATTTGCAAAGCAGTGACTATCCGCTTAAAAAATGAAGTGAATTTTAAAGGATTTTCAACCAGACTGGCATTGCTCGCCAGAAAATACTGACCCAAGACCAAAAACCTGATTAATAAATAGGCCAGGACAGAACTTATTGACAAAACAATTGCCGGTAGATAATCAGCCAATATTTTCTTGTTCAAACGACCATGATATTTGCAAAAGATAATTAAACCGGCAATAGGCAAAGCAGCGATGGCTGTTTCCTTGCTGCCCATAGCCAAAAGAATCCAAAGACCCACCAGCCAGGGATTAATCCGGCGCTTGAGTAATTCCAGAAAAGCCAGCAAAGAAAAGAACAAAGCCAAAATTTCCGCCCGACCAACTATATTAGCCACTACCTCTGTATGAATGGGCAGGACCAGGAATAATAAGGAGGTCAGATAAGCTAATAATTTTCTTTGGAAAATCCTCTTAATCAAGAGGAAAAGCAAATAAATGGTAAAAGCGTAAAGAATCAGATTGATTAGATGGAAACTGCCGGCGCCTGAACCAAAAAAAGCGTAATTAAGAGAATAAGTAATTAAAGTAACCGGCCGATAAAGACCGGCCTCGGCTGTCCAATAACCCATGCTAGCCACTTTGGGTAGATTATTAAGATTTTCAAAAAGGGTTTGATGGCTGACAATGGAACGGTCATCAAAAACAAAACTACCGAATAAGCTATGACCGTAAACAAGAAAAACCAAAACAAAACAGATAGCTAAAAACCCTAAATTTTTCGGCGGCTTGACCATAAAATAATCATAGCAGATTTTTGGGTTGAGAAAAACAAACCGCATCTCTTTATCAGAGATGCGGGAAGCTGAATAAAAAGATTAGACATTTTTCAGAACAAACTGGCCTGTTTTGAAAAACTGCCTCGTTCTTCATCCTTGAATATTTTAACGTGACCATATTCACCATCATAACCGGGCTCAATAAAAACATTGCCCTGACGAACCCGCTTAACCCCTTCGGCAATCTCGACTGAACTAACCTGTTCTATCTGCTGGGGATTAATTTCCAATAATATCTTAAATTCAGAACCAAACCGCTTAATCAAATTCTTGTACTCCCCCTGAACCGTCTTGCTGGCCGGGCCGACTCCTTTGGCATCACCAATAATTTCCTCTAAAGGGATTAACCGCCTGAAAGGGATGGCTCGACTGGGCTTGTTGTCTGCCTTCCTGTCAGCCAAATCATCAACCCGATGTAATACGCCAATGGTCAGAGGTTTGCCGCACTTGGGACAGATGTTTTTCATTTTCTTGGCCTCCTGAGGAGTAACACTTATCTGGCATTTGCGATGACCATCATAATGATACTTGCCCTCTTCCGGGAAAAACTCAATGGTTTCCAGAAACTTCTTCGGGTCCTTGCTTTTAATCGCCTCGGCAATTCCCGAGTAACTTAAATCCGTATCAAAAACATTGGCCTCCCGGCCGACTCGCTGGGGAGAATGACTGTCGCTGTTGGAAATCAAGGCAATTTTATCCAGGGCTGACCAGCGCCAGTTCATCTCCGGATCACTGGAAAGCCCGGTTTCTCCGGCATAAATGT
>CAZGZU010000001.1:13695-33874 GCA_964529855.1 uncultured Candidatus Saccharibacteria bacterium
TGTATTTGGAATACTCATCAAAACATTCTTCCAGAGAATCAAAGCCAGACATTGAACCAAACAAAGAAAACCAGGGTGTCCAGATATGAGCCGGAATGACCAAACAATCCGGCGAATTATCCAGAACAATCTTGGTTAATTCCTTGGCATCCAATCCTAAAATGGGCCGTCCATCTGCTTTCAGGTTGCCAATCCAGCCCAAACGAGCATTGATTTTTTCAACTATTTTAAAATCAGGCGCTAAAACAATAATATGGATTTTCCGCGTCCGATTATTCTTGGAATAAATACAGCTGATTTCACTGCTCAACAAAAAGCGAATTCCATCATCAGCCGAATGATTATTATTAGGCAACCAATCATTATTCTCCAAAGAGGCCTCAACTCTCTTTTTAATTTTAAAAAGTCCCGGTTCAGCCGGTTCAAGCTTTTCCTTTAATTCTTTTAACCAAAGGTGATGGGTAAAATCACCAGTGCCCAAAACCTTAATCCCCTTAATCTTGGCCCATTTATTCAAATGGTCCACGTCCATATCCCGTGAAGTAGCCCGTGAATATTTAGAATGAATGTGTAAATCAGCAATAAAACGCATAATCCTAATAAGTTAAATCTTTTGTCCGATAACTCCTGATATATTCAAAAAGAGTAGACCAGCAAGCTCCCCCGCTAAAACCCAAAGCAATTTCTTCCAAGGGCACTCCTAAAATCATAATGCCCCAAAAATTTTCCAGGGTGTAGGTCGCTAAGATGAAGCCGGGGAATAACTTATTGAATACGAATAATAACAGGAAATAGATGAGACCAAAGAAAACAGCCCCTAATACTATCTGGACAATTAAATCTCTTCTCTTTATGGCAATAATCGTGGCACCAAGCAACAAGGTGAAAATAGTATTGTAAATTGTCTTAGTGGGCAGGATAATCTCCAAAACAATGAAAACTAAAACTACTATCAGATAGGGCAGAAACAATAACTTGCCCTTTGATTTTATTTTAATTGTCCTCTTTCTGCCAATCACCTCGTAGGCCACCGCGGCAATTCCCCCGGCCATAGAAAAGAATAAAAAACTCTCCAAACCAACTCCATATCTTCCTATCAGATTGAAAAGAGATGGTGGATTCCAATATTCAGGAACAACCAGGAATTCGGCAAAGCCAAAAGGCAAAGCCAGCAAACTTCCAAAAATTATTTCTTTACGTAAATCTTTTCTCAAGACAAAGAAAGCTAACCAGACAGCAAATAATATTAAACAACCAGTAAAATATCCGTATTGCATAATTCCGAATTATTAAAAGTTTTCTTTTTGGTAGGATATAGCTGGCAGGATTTGGAGCAGAGACACCTATTTGTTAGTCGCTGTCAATTCCCAAAAGCCAGCGCTTTTATCTTTACCATGATATTTCATGGCCTGGAATAACTTGTTTATCTTCACCACCCTCCATTTGGGTGCTTTGTATTCCGGGTCAATAATTCTGACTTCGTTTTTATTCAAATAAATTTTGTCTAAAACACAGACATGACCGCCATGATACGTTTTATTAAATAAAGTTCCCCAATCATAGCAAACTAATATATCCTTATCCTTTCTTTTGGCCTCTTTTAAATAACTATTAAACTGCCCTATATCTTCAAACCTATCAATTAAATGCCATTTCATCTTTAAAGGAATTCGCATTTTTCTAAATAATTTATTAGCCGCAGTATCTTCATTTAATTGAGTCCCGTAGCCAGCCAGCGGCTTTGGACCGGTCTTTGCATTCCAAAAATACTCAACATCTTTTTTAGGAACTAAGAGGCCAAAATAATAAGCCATCAGCTCAGCTGAGACTAATGGGATATTATGTTTTAACATGACCATCTGGATGCAGGTCGACACACAGCACCATTTTTGCTGGGTCAAAGGAACATATCTTGTATCTTTTGGAATTATTTCCATGTGTCCCCAGAAGGAATCGGACCTTCATCTCATCCTCCGGAGGGATGCACTCTATCCATTGAGCTATGGGGACGTATAAGGGCAAAAGCCCTTATAAAAGAACAAAGCATACCTGAAAGTGGCCACTCTCAGTTCCGGAAACTGATCTTCTGTCTGTTGACACCTGCTGAGCAACAGACAAGACAGGTAGTGCTCAAGTTGCGCCTGATTTCATTGTGAAGACAGGCCCAACCTCTTTCATTATACTCTCTCACTCAACCAGGTCAAATTGTGGAAAGCTTGATTTATTTTTTTATTGAGGTAATATAGAAATAGGCCTTTTGCTGGGGCGGGAATAATTCAGCGGTAGACCGTCTGCTTCCCAAGTAGAAGATCGCGCGGCTTTGTTTCCCGCTCCAAATCCAAAAAAAGGAGGGAAGCATGAAAAAAAGATTCATGATTCCAAGAGTCGCTCATTGCAGCAGCGGCTGTAGTAAGCCCCCTAGCTAATTGAGTAAAAAGCTCCCTTAGCTAGGGGGCTCTTTTTATTCTAATCTGGCTGGCTAAAATTCCTAAGATTAACCAGAAGATTAATTGTCCTTGCTGAAGAGTCCAGAAAAAATGGTCAGACAATCCAATAAACAGCAAGCTGGAAACAATAAGCAGAAAACAATAACGGAGACTCGGTCGTCTAAGGCGACTCTTTTCAGGCAATATTACTCTAAAGACAAAAAGCAAAAACAGAATTAAACCAATCAGGCCTGTTTCGCTGGCAATCAACAAATAGAGATTATGGACCGGCTGATGAAGCCAACCATTTAAAAGGTCAAGCAGCTGCCTTATTTCCCAGACAAAATTGCCCAGGCCAATGCCTAACCAGGGATGTTCTCTGATTATCAGCAGAGCTGTTTGGTTATAGAAGGCGCGCAAACTGACTGCCTGTTCGGTTAAGCTAATCTGCCAACGGGAAGAAATCTCTGGCCAGGCCATAATCGTCAATAATGAAGAATAAACGACAAACAGAAAAAAGAGGGCACTAATTCTTTTGAATAGTTCCTTATTGAATGCCCGGAGAGACCGCCAGAAAATGAAGATAAAATAGATTAAACTGGCCAGCAAAAAAACAGAAATAATCAGACGGGAAAAAGTGAACAGCAAAGCAATAAGCAGCACACCATAGATAATCAACTGGAATAAATTGCCGATGGAAGAATGTTTCCTGCTAAGCCAAAGGAAATACCAGAAAAAAATACTGATTAGCAGGAAAACAGCCAAAACATTGGGATGAGGCAGAGTGCCATAAGCCCGAATCATCTTAAAATTATCAACCACTATCTCGGCCACCCCGGCTATTTCCGAAGATAAAGGACTTTCTCTTAAAAACCACAAACCCAAACTTTTTTGATTAACAAACTGGCTGATGGCAATCAATGACTGAAAAAAAGCGCTGGTCACCAAAACCTGAGCAACTCTCCTTAAACTGAATAAAGAACGAAAATTGTATCTTAAATAGAAAAACAAACCAGCCATTTCCAAAAGTTTAATCCAGGCATAAAAGCCAAGCTGGATATTTTTGGCCTGAATTAAAGAAATCAAACTGACAATTAAAAAAATCACCAGCCAAAAACCGGGATTTTTTACTTGTTGACTTATTTGAAAGGGTTTCTTGAAAAATCTCTGCTTTCTGCTTCGCCAAATCCACAAAAAGAAAATTGCCACAATCAACAAATCAGTCAGATAAAGATAAGCACTGGTCCACTCATTAAAACCAACTCCCCATTGATAGATTATCTTGCGCGTCTGAAAAGGCAAACAGAAAATCAAAAGATAAAAAAATATTTTTTCCAGAAAGTTAAGCATGACTCTTGGCAAACTCCTCCTTAACCACCCTCCGGTCGTCCCAAGGTATTTTTTTGTTATTAGCCACACAAATCCAGGGCTCGCATCCTTTGCCCGTGATAATAAGCACATCGCCGGGATTGGCCAATTGCAAAGCCCGTCTGATTGCCTCTCGCCGGTCAATAATCTTTTCCGGTTGCTTCTGCTTTAACCCGGCGGCGATCTCCTCAATAATCGTCTGGGGGTCTTCGTCATAGGGGTCTTCGTTGGTAATAATAATCTGGTCAAGATATTTCTCGGCAATTCTGCCCAGTTCCGGGCGCTTCCATTTATCCCGACCGCCACCAGCTGCCCCTAAAACACCAATCAACCGACCCGAAAAAACCTCTTTGATTGCCTGGTAAACTTTTTCCAGGGCATCAGGCGTATGAGCATAATCAACTATTGCTGTAAATGGCTCCTTAATAACTATTTCCAGCCGACCGGGAATGCCTTGGGCTTGGGCTAAAGCTGATTTAATTTCCGTTAAAGAAATTTTCTCAGCTAAACCAATGCTAATGGCGGCCAGGGCATTGTAAACATTAAACTTGCCTAAAAGATTTAAACTAAAATCAAGCTGGTTAACTTTAAAATTAACTCCCTGCTGACTAAACTGGCAATTTTCTGCCTGAATCAGCTGGTCAACCTGATTTTTGACCTGGGAATTTATACTATAAGCCCATTTTTCAGCGGCCGGGAACTGCAGAAAATAATCAGAGGAAGGGTCGTCCAGATTAACAATAATTTTACCCTCTGCTTTGACTGCCTTAAAAAGCTTGCCTTTGGCTTTTTGATAATTGGCGAATCCTCCGTGACTTTCCAGATGTTCTTTGGTTAGATTGGTTAAAACTGCCGAATCAAAATCAATAAATTGATGGCGATGCTGCTTGATTCCTTCAGAGGTTACTTCCAAAACAACGTATTGACAGCCCGCCTGGACAGCCTGATATAAAAACTTCTGCAATTTTAACCGACCGGGCATGGTCATCTTCAAGTCATTAGGCCAGATTTTGTCCTTGAGCTTGAATTGGATGGAAGAAAGAGAAGCCACGGCATAGCCCGCTCTCTCCAAAACCTGACTGACCAAAAAAACCACCGTGGACTTGCCATTAGTGCCGGTCACCCCAATTATTTTTAATTTCCTGGCCGGGAATCTATAAATCAAAATCCCTAACAAAGCCCAGGCCAGATGATACCAGTCAAATAAAAAGCCGGGAATAATCTTTTTCAGAAAGCTTTTCATTATTTTAAAGATAACAGGTTAACAGGGAAAATAAAAGAGTCAGGCATTTTGCCTGACGCTTAAAGTTTTTCAATCTAAGTTTTTACTGCCATTTTCGATTACTCTTTGGGGAGTTTTCTTCAACGAATTTAGCCCAATCCTCACACTCCTTGTTAACAATCTCCAGATTAGCATCCAGTTTTTCCTTGCAACCACGTCCCATGCCTTCACAGACCGGACAAATCTCACCAAGCCATCTGCCGCTCCCCTCACATTGAGGACATATTACTACTCCCATTGCTGACATATTACCCCCTTATTAAAGAACTGTTATAAAACTCTTCTAGCCAAGTTATAAATTCTATACCAAACTGGTTGAAAAATCAAATCAAAAGCGCCGGGCGAATCAATTTCTTGACCATTAAAACCTTTTTTAAAACGAGTCACTCCCGGCCACTTTTTCTCATCAATACCCCAGAAGTCATAGTATTGACAAGCCAGTTCTTTAGCTTGCAAAATTGCCTGCCACTGCAAAAGATAAGGAGCCATTAACTGGCGAAAATCATAATCAGCGGCGCCGTGCAAGTAAGTGGCGGTCTGGCCAAAAAAACAAACCAGATTAGCGGCAATGATTTTATCCTGATATTTGGCCAAAAACAGCTTAACCATTCTCTCTTTGCCTAAAATCTCCAGCATTTTTTGATAATATTCCAGAGGATGAATATGAAATTTGTCTCTTTTGGCGGTCTCTTTTAATAAATCCAAAAAAATATCTATTTCCTGGGAACTGGTCCCTGACCAGAGCTGGATTCTCACGCCTTTACGCTGGGCCAGCCGGATATTATACCTGGTTTTCTGATGCATCTGGCTTAATAATTCTTCTTCTGGCTTAGATATGTCTAAAATTAACGTCTTTGGCGGCTGAATTTGTTTGGTGGAAAGCCTGAATCCCAAATCCGTCAAAGGTAACTGGCTGGCTGGCTCAATTTTAAAAAATATACTCTTTTCCTGTTGGGCTATTTGCTTAATTTCTTCCAGAAACTGCTCAAGGTTATCTCCGATTGGGCCGCGGGGACAATATAGATAGTTTTTGCCCAGGGGCAAATTGTGTTTAATAACCAAGGCCTTGAGTCCGGCTGTTTCAATAGGCCAGATTTTTCTGCCCAATGACTGCTGGAATTGAACCCATGACCATGATTGTAAAAAAGAACCATTGTTTTGGATAACAAACTGGTCCCATTGATTTTTTTGACTATTTTCCATTTCCGCTGTCATTGCGAGAAGTCGCCTAAGGCGACGACGAAGCAATCCCGCGCTATTCCACGGGATCCTTCGGTCGCCCTAACGGACTCCCTCAGGATGACTATTTCTGACCAGTCGCTTAAGGCGACTGGAGAAATAGTCATTTGCCTAAAATTTTAAGGGCTTCTTTAATCCGATTAGCCGTCCCTTTTACTTTCCCTGAAACCTGTCCAAGAGCTTCCCGGGCCTGTCGATCGGTATAGCCCAGACTGACCAAGGCATCAATTGCCTCGTCATCAGCCATTAATTTGCTCACTGCCCTGCCAGGCACTAAGATTTTACTGCCCAGTTCCAAGATAACTCTTTCAGCTGTTTTCTTGCCAATGCCGGAAACCTTGGTCAGTAAACCGACCTGACCGCTGGCGATTGAGGCCTTTAAATCTTTGAGTGAAGCGATTGATAAAACAGCCAAGCCGGCTTTAGGACCAATGCCGCTAATGGAAATGAGCATCTCAAAAAACTCCAATTCTTCAAAAGTTAAAAAACCGTATAAATCCAAAAGATTCTCACGGGGATAAAGATGAATGAATAATTTGGCTTCTCCCTGGTCAGTTAACTTTCCTAAAGTAATTCCCGTACAAAAAACTTTGTAGCCGACTCCCCCTACATTTAGAATCACAAATTTATCTGTTTTAAATTCAATTTTTCCCTGTAACAGAGCAATCATACGCTTAAATCCTACCATAATCTTGCTTAAATTAAAAGATTAAAGTATACTCTATTTATTATGCCTATAACCAAATCAGCTAAAAAAGCCCTGCGCCAAAGCCGTACAAGACGGCTCTTTAATCTTAAGCGGATTAAAAGAATGAGAATGCTGATTAAGCAAACCCGGAAACTAATCAAAGAAGGAAAAAAACCAGAAGCCCTGAAAATGCTATCCCAGGCCTATAAGGCGATTGACAAGGCAGCCAAGCGCGGGGTCATTAAAAAAAATACGGCCAGCCGTAATAAATCGCGTTTGACCAAGGCCGTTGAGAAGCTCAAATAACTATCCACAGACAAGGATTGACAGAAGGACTTCAAGCTGATAACCTATGATTGTGCCCATGGGTACAATTAAACAACATCTTGGGACGATAATTAAACGTCTTAAGACCGACATAGCTTCAAGCAATAAGAGACTGCTCCTGGCAGCAGTTGTTTTATTTTGTCTGAGCTGGTTTTTAATCATGCCGGTCAAAGGCGTTGAGCAAATTCTCCTGGCTTCTTTTAATGAACATCAATCAAATATGGCCGGACAAACCCAGGACGAGACACTTTGTCTGCCGGAAAACCTGGTTAATGAGAACAGTTATCTGATGGCTAACAGTTTAGCCAGTTTAACCAGTCAGGCTAACTCGCCCAGCGAAACAGACCAGAATTTATTGCTGGATGGCAACGGTTTAATGACCATTCAGCAAAACGCTCTTTTGATTCAGACCAGTCCGATAACCACTATCAGCCAGGAACCCAGAGAAGAAAGTATCAGCTATGTTGTTCAGAACGGCGATACCCTTTCCAGTATTGCCGCCTCTTTTGGCATTACTCTTAATACCCTACTCTGGGCCAATAATCTTAAAGAAACCAGTCTTATCCGACCGGGCGATGAAATGATTATTCTGCCTATCAACGGTCTGGTTCACCGGGTAAAGGACGGTGATACAATCGGGGCAATCGCCACCAAATACAAAGCCAATACGGAAAAGATTATTGCTTTTAATGATTTACCGGCTGACGGGGCCATTCAGATTGGCCAGAAATTAATTGTTCCTGACGGTCAAATGCCTATTTCTGCGGCGCCCAGTCAAATTGTCAGCCGAACCTATACAACCGGTCCGGGAACCGGCAAAAGCCGCAGTTTCCCCTATGGCCAGTGCACCTGGTATGTTGCTCAAAAAAGAGTTGTTACCTGGTCTGGCCACGCCAAATCCTGGCTGGTCAATGCCCAGGCAGCTGGGTACCAGATCGGAGCAGCTCCCCAGGCAGGAGCCATTATGGTCCTGAGCGAAGGCGGCTGGTTGGGTCGCCGCTATGGCCATGTTGCCTACGTGGAAGCAGTCAGAGGCAGCTGGGTAACTATTTCTGAAATGAATTACAGCTGTTACGCCTGTAAAAGTGTCAGGACTTTGAATATTAACGACGCAAGAATCAGAGGATATATCTACTAAGGTTTGACCTCGAGAACTACGATCTTGCGAAGCAAGGTCGTATTCGAGAGGTCGAACCTTAATTCTATCCAAGCAAAAACTGCCCTATGAGGGCAGTTTTTTTGTCTTTAAATCATCTATTCTTCCTGTCTGGGCCGGTATTGGAGGGCTTCAGCAATATGGCTGGCTTGTATGTCCTGCTCATTGGCCAAATCAGCAATGGTCCGCCCTATTTTCAGAAGTCGGAAATAGGAACGGGCTGATAAATGGAGCTGGCTCATGGCGTTTCTAAGCAGGGTCTGGCTGACCAAATCAATCTGACAATATTCTTTGATTTGAGGCATGGCCATTTCGCTGTTAGTCATCATTCCCTCTATCTTTAAGAATCTCTGACGTTGAATTTTCCTGGCCTGGCTGACCCGTTGCCTGATTAAATCAGAGGATTCAGCCACTTTTTCCGAAGAAAGTTTATCATGCGCCAAACGAGGCACTTCAATATGTAAATCAATTCTGTCCAGAAGCGGTCCGGAAATCTTTCTCTGGTATTTGGAAATCTGACTGGGCAGACAAGTACAAATCTGTTGACTGTCGCCTAATTTACCGCAAGGACAAGGATTCATCGCCCCAACTAAAATAAATTTGGCTGGAAAAGTTAAACTGCCGCTGGCTCGGGAAACCGTAACCAGACCGTCTTCCAGGGGCTGACGCAAACTTTCCAGAAAATAGCGGGAGAATTCCGGAAATTCATCCAAGAAAAGAACTCCCCGGTGAGCCAAAGTGATTTCGCCGGGCCTGGGATGAGTGCCGCCGCCAATTAAAGAAACCGTGGAGGCCGTGTGATGAGGCGCCCGGAAAGGCCGTTTGGTTATCAGGGACTGCTTAGCAGGCAACTGACCGGCCACGCTAAAAATTCTGGTTACTTCCAAGGCCTCTTCAATGTTTAAATCAGGCAAAATGGAAGGGAAGCTGCGGGCCAATAAAGTTTTGCCGGCACCGGGCGGCCCGTGCATCAGCAGATTGTGTCCGCCAGCCGCGGCAATCTCCAAAGCCCGCTTGGCCTGCTCCTGCCCTTTGATATAGGTCATATCAGATAGAGAATCGGCCTTCTGATAAAACTGTTCAACCTCGGTTGGCTGACTGAAAGGAATTAATTGTTCGCCTTTTAAATGAAGAATCAGTTGTTTCAATGATTTAACCGGAATAACTTTAAAATTATCCTCTTCTGACTGACTGGTCAAAGCCAAATCCCTGACCAGGACCAGGGCAGCTTCCGCCGCATTGCCGGCCGGGACAAACAAGGTCTGGAAACGTTCTTTTCTGGCCATTAAGGCAACTGGTAAAAGACCGTTAGTCTGGCGAAGCTTGCCCTCTAAAGAAAGTTCGCCAATAAAAAGCTTGCCTTCCAAATCCTCAATGTGCAGCTGATTGCTGGCTAACAAAAAAGCCATGGCTATGGGCAAATCATAAGCCGGGCCTTGTTTTTTTAAATCAGCCGGCGCTAAATTAACAATCACCCGCTGACGAGTATGGGACGGCGGCTTCATGCCGCTGTTTTTAATGGCTAAAGAAACCCGCTCTCTTGACTCTTTTACGGCTGCGTCAGGCAAACCGACAATCTGAAACTTATACAAACCGCCTATTAAATCCACCTCTACCTCAATGGGCTGGGCCTTTAAGCCGACCGTGGCCGCTGAATAAACTCTGGCCAGCATAAAATTCTCCTTGAATAAATTAAAACCTGCTATGATTATAGCAGGTTTTAACAGTCCGGAAAATTATTGATTCTAACGAGAAGTTTTCTTGCCACACTTTAAACACAATTTTGCTTCAGGAACAACCTTAAGACGTTTCAATTCAATTTCTTTACGACAGTTAGCACATTCTCCATACTTGCCTTTTTTAATCTTAACCAGGGCCTCATCAATATCTTTAAGCCGCAATTCCAAGGTATGCTCAACCGGCAACAGATTCTCATATTCTTCTATTTCTTCAGCGCTTTCGTCTTTATGTGAACGACTCATGCCAAAAAAAGGAAAACGGGTCAGCCAATTTCCCTTGAGCCGCGGATCTTTCCTGGCAAAATATCTAAGGTCTTTGGTCAATTTCTTTTTTTCCGCTTCCAATTGTTTTTTTAGTTCTTTTTCTAATACCTTGTCCATATGCTTAATTTAATCATAGCATAAAAATGAGCTGTCAACAAGATTCATACAGAAATAAAAAAAAGCCAAACCGTCATTGACTTTTCCACTAATCTATGATATATTGAGGGGCAATGTATACCCAAAAATAATTTACTTAAAAGGGTCATTGCCCCTCATGTTTTTCTATAAACCAGATCTTTTCGCGCTTTAATATTATCACCTCCTGCGCGACAAAGAATCATCTTTTTTACAGAAAAACCTTTTCTCTGCTAACCATTAGTTCGTACTCTCCCTCCGAGAGTTTTTTTATTAAAGAACTATTGGACTTTCGTAAATAGTTAGCAGAAAATTCTGTCCCTTAAGAAACAGAAAGGGACATTATTATTTTACTAATTAAAAACTATCTTTGTCAAGTTTGTTTCTGCTATTTGTGATTCATTGGAGAAAAATTAAAAAATGGCTACATTAAGCCATTAAAATAAAAACACTATCAACCTATCCCAATATTTATCCACAATTTATCCTCAATGGTTATCAATAATAGAATCAATTATCTTTTTTAGATATTCCTGAGAGTTGCCAATAATCAAATAATCTTCTATTTGCGCGTAAACATAGTTATCTGATGAAGAGGATATTGGCTCCAAAACAGTCATTTTAATCTGACGATGGGTTTGTGAGGTGAAATTATAATTATTTTTAAAATTTGGCTCAATCTGCGACAAAATCTGATCAAGTCCGTCCAAGGAAATTCTTTTTTTAAAAAACAAAAGCCAGGGATAAGATGCTTCGGAATCAGCCGGCAAGACAACAAAGGCGACCTGTTTCTCAAAAAGCGGCTCAATATCTTCTTTAAAGTCCAGATGAGCCTGGCTTAAATAATTATCTATCTGAATAATCGCCTGCTGGCCATTTTTTAAAAATCGCTCCAAAACAGAGGCATCCTGATAAAGAGCTGACTGGTCAAAAATGCCGAAAACCAAGGCCTCTTCTGGAATTAAATCAGCAAAGGGCATTTTTTGAGAATAAAAAGACCAGGAGGTCCAGGACAGGAATACAACTATTATAATTAAACCAATGCTTAAAAACAGCCACTTCTTTGATGGCTGTTTTGGCTGTCTGGCTAATCCATTCCGCAAATCTACTTTTAGATCATCAGCAACCCTATCAGCGTCCTGCTTATTCTTTTTTATTTTAATGGGGATTCTGACCATGCTTCATCTACTCGCTGGCCTGGCCAGCCAACAAAGCATCAACAGCCGCAAAAGTGCTTTCCCGGGAAGTGGTAATCAGTAATTTACCGGTTACCAGACCATAATCAATGCTCAAATCAGGATAAGGGAAATTAAGATAACGGAGAGCAATGTCCTGATAAAGATTATCCTGAAATTCTTCTGTAAAAGCAGGCGGGATACCGTTTTGCAAAAGCAGAGGTTTCAGGTCATTAACTATGCCTGTTTCCCAGGACTTGAGGTCCTGAACCAGGGTTGGGCTTTCTCTCATGTCTATGACTATACCCAAACGGCTGCCTTCGGCCTGTTTGTAAAGAAATATAGTATAATTATCAGCCTCAATCTCACTGCTGGCTACTGCCTGGAGAATGCTCGTTGGGATGCTTATATCCAAAGCTGAAATAAGAGAACCCAAATCCATATAGCTTTTTTCCTGCTCGTCAATTAGTTTGACTAAAATCCGCCTAAGAGTACCCTGGGTTTGTTCCTGTTTAGCCATGGCCTTAAATCCATCAATCAGCAAGGCCTCCTGACCAACAGGTACTTCAATGGTATTTGTCCTCTCTATTGGGATAAGCGAATCGGGAATAACCGGCTCAACCGGTTCAAGCGGCCGGCAATCCTCGTCAGTCTGGCATTCATCCAGACCCGCCCCTTCAACACTGACACATTGCGAATCCTGACATTGATAATGGGTAACCGGCGGGATTGGCCGAAGGTAATTCCACCAGTAAAAAAACCCTCCCAATCCGCCAACAATTAAGATAACTGCCAGGGTAATAACAACGAATTTGAACTGACTTTCTTTGGGTTTAAGCGGCTTTATTTCTTTTGCTTTCTCTATTTTCTTCTTCTCAAGCCTTTTTCTTGCGGCTTCTTGTTCAGCTAAACGAGCTTTTCTTCTCTGCTCTTCCAATCTAATTCGTTCGGCTGGTCCCGGAACAGGCGGAGCCATTGGCCGTGGAGGAATCGGTCCTGGTCGGGGAGGAATAACCAAAGGCTCAACCGGCCTGGGCG
Source organism: uncultured Candidatus Saccharibacteria bacterium (assembly GCA_964529855.1). Taxonomy (GTDB): domain Bacteria; phylum Patescibacteriota; class Minisyncoccia; order Portnoybacterales; family UBA2143; genus CAZGZU01. The sequence goes on from CAZGZU010000001.1 coordinate 26,533, forward strand.
GTGCGGCTGGTCTCGGAGGCATAACCGGTCTTGGAGGAATGGTCGGCCTTGGCGGCATAATTGGTCGTTCTGGCCGCGGCGGTCGGACCGCTACAACCGGCTTTTTAATCATCTCTTCTTTTTTGGGCTTAGCCGGCTTGGGTTTCCGCTTAAGTCCGAAAAACCTCAGGATTCGGGAAATAAAAGAAGGCTTCTTTTTAAGAGGAACAGCTGGTTTGGCCGGGATAACCGGTTTTGAAGGAATGCCCGGCTTGGGCGGTCGTGGAGGAATCGGCCTTCTGGCCGACTCAATTACAGGCAAACCAGCCGGCGGCCGGCCTGGCAAAGGAATCTCTTTCTTCCCCGGCATGACCGGCTTTTTAGGCGGCGCAGGCGCAAAAGCAACCGGCTTTTTGACTGCTGAAGGCAAACCCTTCTTCTGTAAAGCAGCCAGGTCCTTGGCCATAGTCCGGATAACCGGTTGTTCCTCCGGGTCAACCCCTTTCTTATTTTCTCCTGATTGACTTGGTTCCTTGATGTCCATTTTTGACGTCTTTTAAGGTCAAATTAATCCGACCTTGGTCATCAATATTTTTTACTTTAACGGTAATTAATTGGCCGGTTTTAACAATATCCTCTACTTTTTCCACCCGATAAGGAGCCAGTTCTGAAATGTGCACTAATCCCTCCTGGCCGGGCAGAATCTCTACAAAAGCCCCGAAATCAATAATCTTGGTAACCCGTCCCTGAAAAACTTCGCCGGGTTTAATGTCCCGGGTCAAACTCCTGACCCAGTTAAATGCTTTTTGAGCGGCTTCCTCATCAACGGAAGTAATGCTGACAAGACCGTCATCTTCCACGTCAATCTTTACACCTGTCTGCTCAATAATCTCATTAATCACTCTACCGCCCGGCCCAATAACGTTTCTGATTTTATCCCGGTCAATCTGAAGAGTTAAGACGCGGGGAGCCAGGGCAGAGAGTTCAGCTCGGGGCTGGCTAATCGTCTTAGCCATTTCCTTGAGAATAAAGGAACGGCCTTGTTTAGCTTGTTCAAAAACTTTTTTAAGAATTTCCAGGGTAACTCCTTCTATTTTAACATCCATTTGGCAAGCTGTCACCCCTTTGCCGGTTCCGGCAATCTTACAATCCATATCGCCATGATGGTCCTCTGGTCCCTGGATGTCAGTCAATATCTTGTAATGGTCAGCTGACTCCATCATTAAGCCCATGGCCACTCCGCTAACATGAGTTTTAATGGGTATGCCGGCATCCATCAAAGCCAGACTGGAACCGCTGACCGAAGCCATGGAAGAAGAACCATTGGAAGAAAGAATTTCCGAAACCAGGCGAATCGTATAAGGAAATTGCTCTTTATTGGGAATCAGTGCTAAAAGAGCTTTTTCAGCCAAAGCACCATGACCGATTTCCCGACGACCAGGACCGCCCAAACGGCCGGTCTCGCCCGTACAATAAGGCGGGAAATTATAATGGTGCATAAAATTCTTCTTAGCCTCAATTTCCATGCCGTCAATCAGCTGTTCATCGCCCGGCGATCCCAAAGTCACCACTGAAAGCGCCTGGGTCTCGCCCCGTTCAAACAGACCTGAACCGTGAGTCCGTGACAAAAACGATACCTGGCACTTGATTGACCTGACTTCGTCCAATTTCCGACCATCTGGTCTTTTTTCCTGACCAGCCGGCGCTTTTAAAATATTTTCGTGAACAATCCTGTCTATCTCCTTTTCAAAAATCTCCCCAATTTGATTTTCTTTTTTTCTTAATTCCTCGCCTTCCAGGCCTTCAGTTAAAACAGCCACCATTTGCTTCTCCAAATCACCTAATTCTTCCAAACGATGGCCCTTGTCCGGCTGAAAAAGGACTTTATCCAGTTTATCTCCCAGCCAATCTTTAACTTGTTTAACCAATTCTGAAGGCAATTGCTCAATTTCCAGATCAGCTTTTTGGGGACTAACCGCTTCAATAATTTCCTGCTGAAATTGAATGTTCTTTTTAAGATGCGGCTGGACAAATTCCATGGCTGCCAGCAACGTTTCTTCAGGAACCTGTCGGGCTTGCCCCTCTAACATATTAATTTTACCCTCTTTGCCGGCGATTATCAAATCAAAGTCGCTCTCTTCTCTGGCCTGATAAGCCGGATTCAAAATCCAGCTCTCTTTTTCTTTTTTTTCGCCGGCTGGTAAACGGCCTATTCTTAGACCGGCCACCGGTCCGTCCCAGGGAATGTCGGAAATGCTCAAAGCCAAAGAAGCAGCCATCAAAGCCGGCATATCCGGGTCATTTTCTTTGTCAAAAGAAAGAACCGTCACCACCAGTTGAATATCATTCCTGATTTTATGGTTAAAACAAGGACGAATGACCCGGTCAATCATCCGACCGGTCAAAACCGCTTCATCAGAAGGCCGGGCTTCTCTTTTAAGAAAGCGGCTGCTCTTGATTTTACCCGCCGCATAGAATTTTTCCTCGTAATCAACCGTCAGGGGCAGATAATCAAGTTCTCTCGGCTCCTGACTCATCACGGCCGTGGCCAAAACAGTTGTCTGGCCATAGGTAAGCAAAACCGCCCCGTTAGCCTGTTGAGCTAACTGGCCAATTTCCACTTTTAATTCCCGGCCAGCCCAGTCCGTCTTAAATTGTTTAGGACTCATAGGATTTAACGTTCCAGGTAATTTTGCCTTGGCTTCTCGTACAGGTCTTTATCCAGATCAAAACTCTGAACAAAGACCTAAACGAAACGGCAAGAACAAGATTAACCTGACAACGATTATTACTTTTTCAACAAATACTTAGCCCGGTCTTTGCTTAAATCAATAAAATCATCAACTGCTTCAATAAGCTTGGCCGAAGCGCTTTTGCCAAAGGCAATTACTTCTGTCTGAATGCCTTTGTTTAACCTAAGATACTCAACCAACGGAATAAAATCTCCATCGCCGGTGACCAAAACAATGGCATCCATCTGGTCGGAAAATTTAATCGCATCAACGGCTATGCCGACATCCCAGTCACCTTTTTTCATCCCCCCGGGAAAAATCTGCAAATCTTTCATTTTCACTTCAATGCCTGATTTGGCCAAGGCCTCAAAAAAAGACCTTTCTTCCGGCGTTTCTGTCCGGATAACATAGGCAACCGCCCTAATCAGCTTCCGGCCGGCCACCGCTGCTTTTAAAACTTCCTTAAAATTAACCCGCGCCCCGTAAATATTCTTGGCTGAATGGTACATATTCTGAACATCCATTAAAACAGCCACCCGTTGCTCTTTATGTTTGATAATGCTCATGTCATTGCGAGGAGTCGCTTTAGGCGACGACGAAGCAATCCCGGACTAAAGCCACGGGATCCTTCGGTCTCCTTAGGCGACCTCAGGATGACCCGCCTTAGGCGGATCATTTTTTCAATCCTAATTTTTTAATCACTTTTTTATACCTTTTCTCATCCTCTTTCTGGAGATAATCCAGAAGTTTTCGCCGCTTAACGACCATTTTCAAAAGACCCCGTCGGGAATGATTATCCTTGGGGTGCTTTTTAAGATGCTTGGCCAATTCCTCAATCTGTTTGCTGAAAATAGCAATCTGGACATCTGATGAACCAGTGTCCTTTCCGTGTGTCTTGTATTCTTTAATGATTTTAGATTTCTTGGTTGGTTTTAACATCTCAAATTATTCTATCAGGAAAAACAAAAAAAAGCAACTGGGGAAAACAAAACTGCCCAAGGCAGTTTATCCTGGTGCGCCGTGAGGGAATCGAACCCCCGACCCATGGATTAAGAGTCCACTGCTCTACCTAGCTGAGCTAACGGCGCCTGGTGCGCCCGGCAGGAGTCGAACCCACAACCTATTGGTCCGAAGCCAATCGCTCTATCCATTGAGCTACGGGCGCCTGGCTGGATAATAACATAAAAAAACAGAATAGGCAACCGGATAATAAAAGGCAGATTGCTTCTGACCCTGATTTATGCTACAATCTTAGCACAAAATCACAATCCAACAGACAAAATGAAATTACCCAAAGAAGTTAAAAACATTGTTGATAAACTGACTAAGCAGAACTTAGAGGCCTATGTAGTGGGCGGCTGCGTTCGCGACCTTTTGCTCAAGAAAAAGGCCAAGGACTGGGACATTACTACCAAAGCCAGACCAGAACAGATTCAGAAAATATTCCCTGATAGTTTTTATCAGAATAAATTTGGCACGGTCACTGTTAAAACCAAAAGCAAAGACCCGACTCTTAAAGAAATTGAAATTACGACGTTTCGGACAGAACAAAAATATACTGACAAACGTCATCCTGATAAAATTGCCTTTGCTAAAAAACTTAAGGATGATTTGGAGCGGCGTGACTTTACTATTAATGCCCTGGCTTTGGATGAAAAAGGGGAAATTATTGACTTGTTTGCCGGACAAAAGGACTTGAAAGAAAAAACTATTCGGGCAGTAGGGAAACCGGCTGACCGCTTTAATGAAGATGCCCTGCGCATGTTAAGGGCTGTTCGTTTGACCATAGAATTAGGTTTTAAGATTGAGGCAAAAACCCTTAAAGCCATTAAGGAAAACGCTGGCTGGCTGCAGGCCATTGCCAAAGAAAGAATCCGCGATGAATTAATCAGAATGATTATGTCAGAAACTCCTGACCAGGCCATTGAATTATTAAGAAAGACCAAATTGCTTCAATACATTATCCCTGAACTGGAAAAAGGCGTGGGAGTAAGCCAAAATAGACACCATATTTATACGATTTACCAACATTCAATCCTTGCTCTGAAATTTGCCGCTCAAAAGAAATTCGCTTTGCCGGTTCGTTTGGCTGCCCTGTTTCACGACATTGCCAAACCCCAGACCAAAAGAGGTCAGGGTCCGGATGCTACCTTTTACAACCATGATATTTTGGGAGCCAAGTTTGCCATTAATGTTTTACAGCGGCTTAAATTTCCCAAAAAGACCATTGAAAAAGTCGCCCTATTAGTCCGTAATCATATGTTTGTTTACGGGGTAGACGAGGTTTCTGAAGCGGGTGTCAGGCGCTTGCTTCGCCGGGTTGGTTTGGCTAATATCAAGGACTTGATTAATCTGCGGGTAGCTGATAGATTAGGCAGTGGCGTACCAAGGCAGTTCCTTACAAACTGCGTCATCTGCAGTATGTTATTGAAAAGGTTTCCCAAGACCCTATTTCCGCTAAAATGCTCAAAATTGACGGCCATGGTTTAATGAAGCTTTTAAAGATTGAACCAGGTCCCCGCTTGGGCTTGTTGATTGAAGCTCTCTTGGCAGAAGTTTTGGAAGACCCTAAACTCAATACCAGACAAAAACTCTCTCAAAGAGCCAAAGAATTAAACAAGCTCTCTGACCAGGAATTAAAAGACAAAACAAAAAAAGTCAAAGAGAAAAAAGAGGAAGTTGATTTGGAAATGAAAGGTAAATACTGGGTTAAATAACGGGGCGTCAGTGATTAAAAAATATTATCAAATAACGGGGCGTAGCTTAGCGGCTTAAAGCGCTGGCTTCGGGAGTCAGAGATCGCTGGTTCAAATCCAGTCGCCCCGACTGACAATCATAAATCCGCCATAATCTATGGCGGGTTTTGATTCCTTGACTTTTTTTCATTTCCTGTTAATATTTATAAAACGTTCTTTGAATCTAATATAAGGAGGATTGGTATGAAAAAGATAGCAATGACAGCAATGATTATTTTAGGTCTTTGCCTGTACTCTTCTTTGATACAAGCCAAAGACCCGGATGAAGGGGAATGGGTTGAAAGTATCTGGAAGCAAATCCTTAATCCCAATGAGTTGATAACGGTCCGTGAATTTATAGAAGGCCGCTATATATCGGCCTTATCCTGTAAGATGTCGGAATTCTTAAAAAGACAGGAAGGAAATGAACTCCTGCCTTTGGTCAAGGAAAAGATAAACGACAAAAGCATCTTTAGGATTATTGACGGACGCCCTGAAGGAGAAAGACGATTTGCCTATATTGCCACTTTCTTAGCTGAGGTAGAAAATGACAGGATTATCAATCAACGGATTGCCGAACGCGCCGAACGCAGCCTTATCACCGGTCAAAGCAGCAAGTATAAGCTCGTTTCAAGGGAAAACAGGCTCAATGATGCTCTTTTAAACCGCCTGAACAAAGCCCTTGAAAAAAAGACCATTTTACTGGGTGGCAAGATGAGAATTATACATGCCTTCTATGAAACCCATTCCAACACAATGGCCTTTGACCCCCGGCTGAAGCTGCCGCCAGCTCTTTGGCTGGTTGTCTTTTATGAGGAAGCTACGCATGCCTATTATGATATTGTGGTCCATGGGAATAATCCGCCAACCGACCCCCAGAGCAGGATTGACATGGAACTGCAAGGCATTATTGCCGGGTTTTCTGTCTGGCAGGTGATTAAAGAAGATTTTATGAGAGCTTGGCTCAATCAAAAACTTCAGCAATGGCCGGAATTTATTATAGCCTCCCGGATGATAGTCCAGCTAAAGCAAATTGAGAAATTGTTCCCGGATTACATAAGCCGGAAAAATCAGACCCCGCTTAGAGAGCTTGTCAGAACGGCACATCTTTTGTAGGAATCATAAAAAAGGAATCATAAAGCAAATCCCGCAATCAATGACTGCGGGATTTCAATTTGTCAATTTACTGTCTCTGTGATAAAATTCAAAAGCAATAACTTATGGTCATCCTTTTAGTGCTTTCCTTGAAAGCACTAAAGTAAAATGACCGGATAAAACCATGAACCAAACAATTCAAAATCTAACCAAGGCCTTTATTGGCGAAGCGCAAGCCAGAAACCGCTATACTTTTTACGCTACCATAGCCAAAAAAGAGGGCTATGAACAAATTGCCGAAATCTTCTTATTAACCGCTGACAATGAAAAGGAACATGCCAAACGGCTCTTTGAACATATCCAGGAATTAAAAAAAGGCAGCAAGAAATTTGATGAGCTTATGGTGGAAGCAATTGCGCCAACCGTTTATGGCAAGACCATTGATAATCTCAAGGCAGCCATTGCCGGCGAGCATTATGAATACACTGAAATGTATCCGGAGTTTGCCGAAGTGGCTAAAAAAGAAGGATTCGGTAAAATCGCCGCTCGTTTAAAAGCTATTGCCGTGGCTGAAAAACATCATGAGGAAAGGTATAAGAAATTACTAAAAGTAGTTAAAACGAACCAGGTCTTTAAGAAAAGCAAGAAAATCTGGTGGGTTTGTCGGGAATGTGGCTATGTTCATTTTGGCAAAGAAGCCCCCAAGAAATGCCCGTCCTGCGACCATCCCCAGTCCTTCTATCAACTCAAATGTGAGAACTATTAAGGCCGTAGGTTTTGAGGCCGGGCCTCAAAACATAC
>CAZGZU010000001.1:33884-45072 GCA_964529855.1 uncultured Candidatus Saccharibacteria bacterium
CATACGGCCTCAAAGGGCCAATAGCTCAATTGGCAGAGCACAGCATTCGCATTGCTGAGGTCGAGGGTTCGAATCCCTCTTGGTCCACTTTCTAAATCCGCTTCGGGCGGATCAAATTTTTGAATAAAACCGGTATGCCTAGTTCAAAAAGACAATTGGGCGATTTAGGAGAAAAACTGACAATTGATTATTTAAAAAAACAGGGCTATCATATTTTAGGAAATAATTATCAAAAGCCCTGGGGAGAGATTGACATTATTGCCCGTCATAAAAAAAATATTGTTTTTATTGAAGTAAAAACCAGAACCATTTCTTCCAAACGTTATGCTTATCCCGAAGACAATGTCCAGTTTCCTAAAAAACAGAGATTAATCAGGACTGCTCAAACTTATCTCCTGGAAAAAAATTATTCTCCGGAAACTCCTTGGCAAATCGACGTAATTGCTGTAGAATTAAATCTTCAAACCAAAAAAGCTAATTTAAAACACATTAAAAATGCCGTTTGGCAATAAATTAATGACTAATCAAATAAAAGCAAAACCATTTATGGGCAGTGGCCGTTCCCAAAAAACAAACCAGCTTAGCTGGGAAGATTTGATTTTCCTGCCCGCTCAACTGGCTAAAAGCCCGGTTGACTATTTTAAAGAAAAAATCAATTCAGCCACTATTATCGGACGGCAAAGCAAAAAGCCGATTAAAATAGAAATTCCTTTGGTGGTGGCAGCCATGAGTTTTGGAGCGCTTTCTGACAGGGCTAAAATAGCTTTGGCCCAGGCCAGTACTTTGGCTGGCACCATGGCCAATACCGGTGAGGGAGGCATGCTTCCCCAGGAAAGAAAATCAGCCAAGTTATTAATCGCTCAATATTCAACCGGCAGATTTGGCGTGGACGAGAAATATCTTAAGTCAGCTGATGCCATTGAAGTTAAAATCGGTCAGGGCGCCAAGCCGGGCCAGGGCGGTTTGCTGCCAGCTGAAAAAGTTACTGCTAAAATCGCCAAAATCAGAAAAACAAAACAAGGCCAGGATATTCATTCACCTTGCGCTCATCCGGACATCTGTTCTGTTAAAGACCTCAAAGATAAAATCAGCTGGTTAAGAAAACTAACTGACGGCAAACCAATCATCCTGAAATTAGGAGCTGGTCATATAGAGGAAGACGTTAAGCTGGCTGTTCAGGCCAAGCCAGATATTATTGCCATTGATGGTTTGGAAGGGGGGACTGGAGCAGCTCCTAAAATTATGCTTGACCAGGTCGGCTTGCCAACCATGCCTGCTTTGGTCAGAGCCAGAAAAACCCTGGACAAATTAAAAGCTCCCCAGGAACTCTGGATTGGCGGGGGCATTAAAAACGGAGCTGATGCTGCCAAAGCTCTGGCTCTGGGAGCAGACATTGTTTTCCTGGGATTTTCTCTGATAGAGGCCATGGGTTGTCTTAAATGTTATCAATGCTATCTGGGGAACTGCCCCAAAGGCATTGCCACCCAAAACCCAAAACTAGTGGCCAGATTAAACGTTAAAGAAGCTGCTCAAAAAATAGCTGAGTTTTTATTAACTGAAACAGAAAACATTAAAATGATTGCCGGAGCAGCCGGTTATAGTGATATTTATAAGCTGAGCAAGGAAGATATGCGGGCCATGAATGAATTTATCAGCAAAGTTAGCGGAGTCAAAATCATCTAAATCATTGACAATTAACAGATTGTGTGGTAGTATAAGGGGGTACTTTAAAAAGGCTGCTTAGCAGCTTAATATAATTTTAGTCAAATGTCAGAAATGGCAGAAATAAAATAAAAGGAGGATAAAATGGAAAGAAAGATTGATTTACAGACCGAAAGGAAGGCAGGATTGCTTTATTTCTTCTTAGTAGGAATTATTGTTTTGGGGATTATGTCAATTGTGGCCTGTAGTGATGACATTAGTAATACTGGAGATATCATTCCATCAACTCCAACCAATCTGATTGCTACGGCCGGAGATGAACAGGTGGCTCTCAGCTGGGACAATGTTCCAGGAACAACCTCGTATACTATCTACTGGTCAACCTCTACGGGGGTGACCAAAGATAACTGCGAGGGTGAGATTCCTGAAGCGAAAAATCCTTGTATCCACAGAGACCTGACAAACGATACAATCTATTACTACGTGGTCACTGCCGAAAACAGTAATGGCGAGAGCGATGAATCAACCGAGGTAGGAGCAAAACCTTCTTACGCGCCTTATCTTAATAAGGTAACAGCTACTATTCCCGTGAATGACGGTCCTTATGGCACAGCAGTCACTCCGGATGGCGAATATCTCTATGTGACTGATGGCCTTGGCAACAGCGTCTCAGTAATACGGACGTCAGATAACACAGTAATTGGTACTATCTTGGTAGGAAATAATCCCTACGGCGTAGCAGTTACTCCTGACGGAGAATATGTTTATGTGGCTAATACGAATAGTCATACCGTCTCAGTAATACGCACATCGGATAATACAGTGACCGGGACTATTCCCGTAGGGGACAATCCCTATGGTGTAGCAATTACTCCTGATGGAGAATATGTTTACGCGACTAATCCAAGCTATGATGTTGAGGTTGACAGTATAGTCACAGTAATACGGACATCCAACAACACAGTGACCAAGACTATTCCCGTAGGGGACGACCCTATGGCTATAGTAATCAGCCCTGACGGAAATTATGTGTATGTGGCGAATGCCAACGGTCACACCATCTCGGTAATACAGACATCAGAGAATGTAGTGGCGGATACCATTCTCATAAATGAGGAGGATGGACCTCCCTACTACGCATTTCCTAACGGCCTGACCATTACTCCTGACGGGAACTACCTCTACGTGGGACACTATGAGTGGACTGGAGACCAGTTCAACAAAAGAATCTCAGTAATACGGACATCAGATAATAGCAAAATAGCTGAGATTTCGTCCAGGGTGTGTTATCCCTTTAGCATGGCCGTGACTCCCAATGGAAGATACGTTTATGCGGCACATCCTCTGGACAACGAGGTCTCGGTGATACGGACATCAGACAATACAGTGGTGGATACTATCTCTGTAGGAAACGGCCCTATGGGGGTAGTAATAAATCCTGATGGAACTGAGGTCTATGTGGCCAATACGCACGATCATACAGTTACAATAATTGGCGACGACCCCCCTCGCTCTCTTATCCCTCCACCCCCGCCTTCCTAGAAAGATCTACGAAGCCAGACCGCTTCCAGCGCGTCTGGCTTCTTTCTTTTATTATCTGGTTGACAGGCAAATCTGCTTATGATAATCTGATATAAGAAAGATATGAAAGGACAAAGCCCGTTCCCAGTGAAGGGGCTTTTATTCTAAAAAATCATGGAAACAAAATCATTTACTTCAGCCATTGAACAGATATGCGAAGAAAAAGGCATTTCCAAGGAAAAGGTCTTAGAGACCATTGAATTGTCTTTGGCAGCTGCCTATAAAAAGGAGTATGGCCGGCGTGGTCAGAACATTAAAGTCAAGTTTGATTTAGAAACCGGTCAGATGAAGGTTTTTCAGATTAAATTAGTCGTTGACCAGTCAATGCTCAAGCCAGAGACTGAAGAAGAGCCAATTGAGGAAGCAAAAGAGGAAGAGGAAACTGATGAAGAAAAGAAAATCAGATTTAATCCGGAAAAGCACATTATGGTTGAGGAGGTAAGCAAACTTACTTCCAAAGAAACCACTTTGTCCAAAGACAAATTGAAGAAAATAAAGGCGGGCGATGAAATAGAATTTCCTTTGAAAGTGGCTCATGAATTCGGCCGGATTGCCGCTCAAACAGCCAAACAGGTCATTATCCAGCGAATCCGGGAAGCGGAACGAGAAGCCATTTATGAAGAATATAAAGAAAAAGAAGGGCAGGTAGTTAGCGGGATTGTCCAGCGAATAGAAGGGAACAATGTCTTCTTAGACATCGGCAAGGCAACCGGCATTCTCTTCCCGGAAGAACAAATTCCCCGCGAACATTACCGGATTGGTCAGCGCCTCCGCGCCTATATCACCGAGGTCCAAATAGATTCACGCGGCCCGACCATAACTCTTTCGCGTGCCCATCCTAAAATGGTCAGCCAGCTTTTCAGCGTGGAAGTGCCGGAGATTGCCGGCAAGACCGTGGAAATAAAGGCGATTGCCCGGGAAGCCGGTTCGCGGACCAAAATTGCCGTTGCCTCCACTGAAGAAAGAGTTGACCCGATTGGCTCAATGATTGGTCAAAAAGGGACGCGGGTCCAGGCAGTCATTAATGAATTGGCCGGAGAAAAGATTGACATTATTGAATGGTCTAAAGACCCGGCTAAATTCATCAGCGCCTCGCTTTCCCCGGCTAAAGTAATAGAAGTAAAAATAGATAAAAAGAAAAATCAGGCTGAAGTGACCGTGCCTGAAGACCAGCTTTCTCTGGCTATTGGCATTAAAGGACAAAATGTCCGTCTGGCCGCTAAATTAACCGGCTGGAAAATTGATATTACTCCTTTAGAAGCAGCTAAAAAGCCGGTCAAAGCCAAGAAAACAGTTAAAAAGAAAGAGACCAAGAAAGCCGTGAAGAAAAAGGCGACTAAGAAGAAAACTGAAACCAAAAAGAAAGTTGTAAAGAAAAAAACCACTAAAAAGAAAACTGCTAAAAAAGCCAGTCCCTTAAAAAAGAAAAAAGAGAAGGAAAAAAAGGTTAAAAAATAAGATAAGAGGAGGAGAAAATGATATCAAGACTCAAAGAACTGCCTTGGGACAGCGTGCCTAAATTTATACAAAGAATTATCATAATTACGCTGGTTCTTTTCAAGGTGACCAACTTCACCCTGTTTTTCGCAATCTCTGCCTACTGGTGGACCCTGGGCATTATTCTGGTTAGTTTGATTTGTCTGATTATTTTGATTAGCGGCAGCCAAATCGGTTTTCTTGCCAGTCTGTTACTCGGCTTGGGGACGTATATCCTATTAAGCTGGCTTGCTCTGTACATATCTTTTTGGGTTTGGAAAAAGAGAACAGGCCCTAGCTAAATTAAAAATCAAAACCACAAAAAGACCTTGAATTGACAAGGTCTTTTTTGTTTGGTAGAATTAGGGAGTTAATTAATTAATTCAGCTTAATTATTCTTTGAGTGAATGGATTATTATGCGAAAAAGACATTTATCAGGAAAATTGATAATTAGTAAATCGGTTCACTCGGACAATATTGAAATGAAATTATCGTATGGACAATTTAATTATCTTTGTAATAACTATTGTCGGCACTTTGATAGTCGGCTCAATTTTGGGCTATTATACCCGACAAACCATCGCCAGGAAACAAGCTGGCACAATTGAAGAAAAACTAAATAAATTAATCAGTCAGGCTAAAGACGAAGCCAAGGAAACACTGCTCAAAGCCAAAGAAAGGGCTAACAGGGTTTTAGACGAAGTTAAGACCCAGGAAAGAGAACGCCAGAGTCAATTAACCCGCATGGAAGAAAGGTTGCTCCAAAAAGAACAGAATCTCGACCAAAAGAGCAGCCAATTAGAAAAACAGACTTCTAATCTCAAAATCAAAGTTCAAAAAGTTAAAGAAATCAAAGGAGAATTAGATGAACTTCATCAAAAACGATTAACCGAACTGGAAAAAACCGCTAATCTTTCCCAGGAACAGGCCAAAGCAGAGCTTTTGACTATGGCCGAAAAAGAACATCAGCGGGTTCTTTTAGAACGGATAAAAAAATTGGAAGAACAGGGGCAGGAAGAATTAAATAAAAAGGCGCAACAAATTACCGCCCTGGCCATGCAGCGATACGCCGCTTCCCAGGCCAGTGAAATTACTTCCACGGCTGTCAGCCTGCCCAATGATGACCTTAAAGGACGGATTATTGGCAAAGAAGGCCGCAACATTAAGACCCTGGAAAAATTAACAGGCGTCGAGGTCCTGGTTGATGATACGCCGGGAGCCATTATTGTTTCCGGTTTTGACCCGATTCGTCGGCAAGTAGCCAAAATGGCTTTGGAAAAATTATTGCTTGACGGACGAATCCAGCCGGCCCGCATTGAAGAGACAGTGGAAAAAGCCCAGCAGGAAATTGGTCAGAAAATTCAGGAAGCCGGCGAAGCAGCCATTTATGACGTTGGCATTGCCAGTCTTAATCCACAGCTAATCAAGGTCTTAGGCCGTCTCCGTTTCCGAACCAGCTATGGTCAGAACGTCCTTTTGCATTCGGTTGAAGTAGCCCATTTGGCGGCAGCCATAGCTTCAGAATTAGGAGCTGACGTTGATTTGGTTAAAAAAGCCGGCCTCTTGCACGACATTGGCAAAGCAGTTGACCATGAAATCCAGGGTTCTCACGTGGAAATAGGCAGGAAAATTCTTAAAAAATTTGACGTTGATGAAAGAGTTATTGAAGCTATGCAATCCCATCACGAAGAATATCCTTTTGAAAGCGTTGAATCAATCATCGTTCAGGTAGCTGATGCTATTTCCGGAGCCCGACCGGGCGCCCGCAAAGACACCTTAGAGGCCTATCTTAAAAGATTGGAAGAACTGGAAAACATTGCCAATGCTTTTAATGGCGTGGAAAAGGCATACGCTATCCAGGCAGGCCGGGAAATCCGCATCTTTGTCCAACCCGAGGCCATTGATGACCTGCAATCCCGTAAATTAGCCAAGGAAATTGCCGAACAAATCCATCAGGAATTAAAATACCCGGGCGAGATTAAGGTTAATGTCATCAGGGAAACCAGGGCCATTGAATACGCCAGATAAAAGGTTTTAAGGCCGTAGGTTTTGAGGCCGGGCCTCAAAATCTACGGCCTTAATCCTTAACTCATGAAAATCCTCTTCTTTGGCGATATTGTCGGCCGACATGGCCGGCAAGCCATCAAAAAAATCCTGCCTCAATGGCAGAAAAAATATCAGCCCGATTTGGTGCTGGCTAATGGAGAAAACATGGCCCACGGCATGGGCATCACTGAAAAAACCTTAAAAGAAGTTCTGGAAGCGGGCATAGATTTAGTCACTTCAGGCGACCATGCCTGGGACCAGAAAGAAATAAGCTCTCTTTTGGAAGACAAGAAAATGCCCTTGATTAGACCGGCTAATTTCCCGCCTGATAACCCTGGCCAGGGATATCGGCTGATGGAAATAAGGACCAAGAAGATTTTGGTGATTAATTTGATTGGCCGGGTCTTTATGCGGCAACAATACGATTGTCCTTTTAGAAAAGCCGATGAAATCCTGGAAGAAGCAGGCGAAGAAGCGGAAATAATCATTGTTGACTGGCATACTGAAGCAACCTCTGAAAAGGTTTGCCTGGGCTGGTATCTGGATGGCCGGGTTTCGGCTGTTCTGGGTACCCATACCCATATCCCGACAGCTGACGCCCGTATCCTGCCCCAAGGCACTGCCTATATTTCCGACGTCGGCATGGTTGGCGTCCAGGATTCAAGCCTGGGAACCGATAAAGACATGGCCATTGAAAGTTTCCTCAAACAAACGCCTCTTAAAATGAAAATGGCTGAAGGTCCGGTTGAAGTTGATGCTGTTTTAGTGGAAACAGGCAAGCAGGGCCGGGCTGAGAAAATAGAAAAACTGCAGGAAATAGTTGCTTTATAGGAAATAGTTTGCTAAAATTAAGCAATAGAGCTAAAATATAGGAGGAGGGTAAATAATATAAATTCCGTACCAGTCCGCTTAAGTGGATTACTACGGAGCAAAGGTCGAAAATAATCTTTTGAAACTTGAAACTTGGAACTTGAAACTGTTTAAATATGTTTCATGTTTCATGATTCATGTTTTACGAAGACATGACTAAAGAAGAATTAATTGAAGCAGCCTCCAAGGGCTGTTGCTCTAAAAAAGAAGCTAGTGATACGGTTAACGCAGTTTTTGACGCAATCAGCGGCGCTCTGTCCAAGGGGGACAAAGTGGCCATCACCGGCTTTGGTACTTTCAGCGTTTCCAAAAGAGCAGCCCGTATGGGCGTTAATCCGCGGACTGGTGCTAAGATTAAAATTGCCGCTACCAAGGTTCCCAAGTTTAAAGCAGGTAAAACCTTAAAGGAAGCAGTCAAGTAAAACTTAGTTATCTGCTTTCGAAAGCACAACAAAAAGGCGAATCATTTTCGCCTTTTTGTTGTAGGAAGGAGCGGGAGACGGGGGTCAAACCCGCGACCTACAGCTTGGAAGGCTGTCGCTCTAATCAACTGAGCTACTCCCGCTTAATGAATTTGTTCTTCAATAACTCTAATCCATCCCATAATCTTTCTATGTAGACTCACTCCAAATTCTCTTTTACCACAACTTTTAATTTGTAAATGTAGAGTACCATGCGGCAATTTACGCTTCTTTTTCTGAGACTTATCATTCCTTTGATCAATCTGAGTTTTCCCGAACTGCCCCTTAGGAACATTGGCTATCTTTGCCCAGTAAGACAAGCTTTTTTCTATATCCGTATCTGGATACAAATGAATACAAGGCCTGAAGTTTTCGTTCTTTAGACGGCAAACTTCTCGAAACCACTTCATCGCTATCTTTATAATCTGTGGATTAGAATTTACTAATCTTATGCTTTCACGAGACTTTTCACCGTCACCGAGATATAAACCAATTCCCAATAAAAACAAATCTCTATTGCTTAACTCTCCTATATCTTGCTTAGCCAATCTCTTCATCATCTGAATATCATCCAACATCTTCCTGCGTTTATTTTCTGCCATCCTCATTCGGGCCTCTCCAATCCGCCTTAATACCTCTCTGTTAGGAGTATAAGGAATTCTCTGTAGCCAATTACTAAGAGTACTTTTAGCAAGTCCCAATTCTTTAGCAATCATACCATAAGAATAACCTCGTTTTCTATAACTTATAGCTTTTTCACGTAAACTTAATGCCTTCATATAGTTTGAACTGCCTAACTATATTATAGCATATTATATATGAAGGTACAATAATTATCTTAATCGTTAAAATAATAACCACTATACGATACCCGCTTAAATATTTTTTACTAAAACAAATACTTTATTATCAAAGGATAAATGATAAATGGACCTAAGGCGTAAGCCAGTATATCAAGAACATGTTTATAGAAAAAAGACCGACCAGCTGGCTTGTATTGTTCTATAAACAAGGAGGCGGTTAGCAATAAAACCATCACTATAATAAATAAGATAATTTTAAGCTGGATAGAAAGACCTACTCCAAGAAAATGGAGAAAGAACGCTAAAGCCACAATCAACAGCACGAAAACCGTATCTCGGATTAACACAATCTTGCTTATACTATCTGTCGCTCGATGAGCATGCTGAATATATTCTATCAAAACAGCCAGAGGCAAGATGAGAAGCAAAAAATAGATTTTTGGTACGGCTATCCACTGGCTAACCAGCAGATAAATGACCGCTGTAGTACAAAGATGTAAAAAGAATCTGGTAGAAAATAAATAGATTTGTAGAACAGCAGTCATATACCAAACATAACACAAGAAATATAGTTAATCAATATAATAGCCCGATTCTAAATTACAGAATCGGGCTATTCAATTTCACCGTGTCTACCCCTTTAAATGAGGATTTGAAAACGAAAAAGTACATGAGATTTCAATGAATATATTTTGCCTGACAGAAAAGGCCTTGCCTTTGCTAAAAACCTCTGGAGGCCTTAAGACAGGCTCCACACAAACATAGCTCTCCTGTTTGTCGCTCCAGATAAAGATAAGTGAATGGTCATAAAAATCACCACCAAGCTTCATGGTAATCGTACCAATAGTATTCATCTCAATCCTTATTGGCTCAACCATAGGAAAGCTCTTCCGAAATTCGCCTTGGCCATTTATCTTCATCTTTTCTTTGCCAATAGTAACCACACAGCCAGCCGGGTTATTAAAATAAGGATGGAAGCCCGGATTAACAGGGGCCTTAAAATCAGTTAGTCGCTCATTAGCTGGCCAAAGCTCCAATCTCGTCTCCAAGGAAAAATCATCAAGAAACTTATGAACTATCTGGCCTGCCAGCTCCCAGGGATATTTTTTCTCATCTCCCGGGAGGCTAAAATTGGCTTTTATTATGCCTATGTTTGGAACTGAATTATCCAACTGCATTTCCTCTCCTCTTAGCCAGCCGTGCTGAGGAAGTCCCTTAAATCTTCCTGAAGGTTTGCTAAACCAAGGGGCCATTATCGGATTGCCGCCCCTTAATTTATTCTTATCTCCTACCCTGACCATTTGCTCTGGGAAAAACAGATGGCGCTCACCCCATTGCCATCGCGTCACGTATCCACCCATAGCGGAAACACCCAAACTGAACGGTCCTGCTTCTAATCTCATCTGACACCTCCTAAATGAATTTTGAGAATTAATTTTTAAGCTACTTGCCAGTCGGGGCGACAGGATTCGAACCTGCGATCTCAGCGTCCCAAACGCCGCGCCTTAGCCACTAGGCCACGCCCCGCTAAATGGCACTGTTTTCCTTTCTATCAAACTATTCTACCTTGAAACAAAGCAGGGGTCAAGGCTATCCCCAAACAAGTAAATTGGCTTGTTGAGTTGATTATGATATAATCTAGTAAAAGAGATTTATGTTTCTGAAAAAAATCTGGCAGCAATTGAATTTTGTTGCTCAATGCAAAAAATATCATCTGACGATCTGGCAGTGCCCCAGTTTTCTACTCCTCGTGACCGGTTGCATTACCATAATGACCATGCTGGGCACTTATCTGGTTGCCCTCAAGTACACCCAGCCGGAAATAGTCGCCTTAATTGTTATCGGCGTGACCACTATTTTGGTTATTATTGACTATTTCATTATCCAGGGCGTTGAAAAACTGGCCCAGGTCAGTCAAATGAAGTCCGAATTCGTCAGCGTGGCCTCTCACCAGCTACGTACCCCTTTGACCGGCATTAAATGGGCGATTAACTTAATGATGACCCATCAAGCCGAGGGTCTGACCAAAGAACAATTAAAAGGACTTCAAGATATTCAGGAAAATAATCAGCGGATGATTGATTTGGTCAATGATTTACTGAACGTTTCTCGTATTGAACAAGGCAAATTGGGGTTGCAGCCGGAAAAGGTCTCCTTAGCAAAACTCATCAGAGATTTAGTCAAAGAATATACTGCCTTAGCCGAAGCGAGTAATATCAAATTCTCTTTAAAACTGCAAACAAATCTTCCCTTAATTTTGATTGACCAGCGTGGTATTGAATTAGTCC
>CAZGZU010000002.1:0-42983 GCA_964529855.1 uncultured Candidatus Saccharibacteria bacterium
CAAAAACATCCGGCCTTCCCCAACGATACTTTTATAATCAAACTCATTTAAAGCTTTTGAGTGGGAACGGCGTTTTGTTTTCCGGCCCGGCCTTGATTTACCTTACAAATGAAAAAACTAATTATTATTATAAGCATCATAGCTGTTATTGTCGGGGGCTATTTTGCTTTTCAGGGAATTTTTGGTGGCAAAGAGTCGCCCTATAAACTAGTCCCTCTGGCCAGAGGAGAGGTGAAGCAGATTGTTTCGGTAACCGGCACGGTTATTTCAGCCAAACAGATAGATTTGCAGTTTGAGAGCAGCGGGGAAATAAAGAGTATTGCCGTAGAAGTCGGTAATCGGGTAGAAGCCAATCAGATTTTAATAAGATTGGATACCGGTGAATTAAATGCCCAGCTTTTGGCCAGTCAGGCCGCCTTGGAAAAGGCCGAGGCAAAACTGGCCCAGACCCTGGAAGGCGCAAAACCGGAAGACATTCAGGTTTATCAGTCGGCCGTTGATAAAGCCGAGGTTGACGTGACTAACAAAGAACAGGCCTTGGCTGATGCGCAGGCTGACGCTGACAATGACTTGGAGGAGGCCTATGAGGATGCTTTGGATGCAACTAAGACGGCCTATACAACGGCTGACCAGGCATTGCTGATAACTCTCGCCGGCGTCAGAGAGGAATATTTTAGCGGCAGTGGCCAGCTTGCCTTGAGCGTTAGAAACAAGGAAAACATAGCCAAGGATGACCTTTCAACAGCTGAGGATTATTTAGATACTGCCCAGGATGACCCCAGTCATGATAATATTGATTCGGCATTAAACAAGATGGAGACCGCTCTCAATAGTATTAGAAGCGCCTTGACTACTTTGCGCTCCGCTATGGATGATCCTAGTGTCTCAGGTGACGTTTCAACCACTGATGAGACGAGTGTTGACACGGAAAGGTCTAATATTGACGCCGAAATAGTTAATCTGACTTCAGCTGACCAGACTATTAGTTCAACAAAGATAACCAATCAGACCAATATCAATACTGCCCAGGCCAATCTTGATGCAGCCAAAGCAGCCCTTAAAAAAGCCCAGGACGAGTTGACTTCCGAAAAGGCCGGTCCCCGCCAGATTGATATTGATTTGGCTGAGGCAGAGGTAAGAGAAGCCCGGGCCGGCGTCTTACAGATTCAGGAAAAGATAAATAAGAGAATTTTAAGAGCGCCGACCGCCGGTACGATTACCTCCATAAAAAAGGAAGAAGGGGAAAGGGCCGAAGCAAATACAATTATCCTTTCAATGATTAGCGCCGGTAATTTTCAAATTGAAGCCAATGTTTCCGAAACGGAAATCGCTAAAGTCAATTTAGAAGACGAAGTGTCCATAACCCTGGATGCTTTGGGGCCGGAGGAGGTATTTAGCGGTCAGATAATTAAGGTTGACCCGGCCGAAACGGTTGTTTCCGGAGTGATTTATTACAAGGTGACTTCCATTTTTGATGCGGAAGACGAAAGAATCAAACCAGGTATGACTGCCAATTTAGACATTCAGACAGAGAGAAAAGAAGACGTTTTGTATTTGCCTTACTATGTGATTAAAGAAAAAGACAGTCAGAAATACGTTTTGGTTCTGGAGAACGGAGGAGTCAAGGAAAGGCTGGTTAAAACCGGTCTGGAAGGCGAGACCAACGTGGAGATTATTGAAGGATTGCAGGAAGGAGAAAAAGTAGTGGTTGAACAGTAGTAGCGTCGTCAATGACCAAGGAATGGCCAAGGCCAGGCCTCAAAACCTACGGCCTGAATTAAGGTTCGGTCTCTCGAATACGACCTTGCCTTCGGCAAGGTCGTAGTTCTTGAGGCCAAACCTTACGTATGTTTTGAGGCCGGGCCTTGATTATCATGATTATCAAATTAGAAGACATTACCAAAGATTATGTTGATGATGGATTGGTTACCCCGGCCTTGCGCGGGGTTTCTTTTGAAATCAATCCCGGAGAGTTCGTGGCGGTCATGGGAGCTTCCGGTTCGGGTAAATCAACCCTGATGCATATTATCGGGTTTTTGGACAAGCCGACCAATGGTCAGTATTTTTTTGACGGAGAAGATACCAGCCAGTTTGATGACAATCAGTTGGCCGAAATCAGAAACACCAAGGTCGGTTTTGTTTTTCAAACCTATAATCTTTTGCCGCGCACTTCGGTCTGGGACAACATTCTATTGCCGACTATTTATACGGCTCATTTGCAGAAGAAAGAAGTTGAAGAAAGAGTTCGTCAGCTTTTGGAAAAAGTTAATCTATCCCATCGGATAAATCACCGGCCTAATCAGCTTTCCGGCGGCGAGCAGCAGCGGGTGGCTATTGTCCGGGCTTTGGTTAATCAGCCCCGCCTTATTTTGGCTGATGAGCCGACCGGTAATCTGGACAGCAAATCCGGTCAGGAAGTGATGGAGGTTTTGCAGGATTTGAATGAAGAGGGTCATACCATTTTAATGGTCACTCATGAGAAATACGTGGCTGAATGCGCCCGTCGCATCGTAGAGCTTAAGGATGGTCAGGTAATAACTGACCGGCGGGTGGTCAATCAGCATCTGGCCAGGGACGGTTTGGAAAAATAATGTACTTTTTTAATTCTCTTAAACTAACTTTCCAAAACCTGGCCCTACAGAAAAGTCGGGCTTTTTTGACTATGCTGGGAATTATCATCGGCGTGGCTGCCGTCATTTCTATTATGGCCGTGGGAGCCAGCGCCCAGGATTTACTTTTAGCCCAGGTCAGAGCCATGGGCAGTAATCTGGTCGGCGTTCTCCCGGGGGCGAGTGATGAAGCGGGTCCGCCTGCTGCAGCTCTGGGCATTGAGATAACTACTCTTAAATACGAGGATGCCCTGGCTATGGAAGAGCTGCCCCATTTAATAGCCGTCTGTTCCTATGTCAAAGGCCGGGGGACGATGAGTTATTATAATCAGAGCAAGGATTTCGATTATACGGGGGTGACCGCCTCCTATCCGGAAGTGGAAGATGCTTCGGTTGAATCGGGCCGTTTTTTTAGAGACGAGGAAAATGACAGTTTGGCCAGGGTAGTTGTTTTAGGCAGTCAGGTTAAAGAAGAACTTTTTGGAGAAGATAATCCGATTGATAAAAGAATCAAAATCAGTCAAATCAGTTTTAAAGTAATTGGCGTGATGGAAGAAAGGGGAGTGGCTGCTTTTCAAAACCAGGACGAACAGGTTTTTATTCCTTTGCAGACCGCCCAGAAACTGCTTTTAGGCATTGAGCATTTGGCCTTTATCCGGGCCAAAATTGATGAACCGGCCAATATTAATTTAGCCATTAGCCAGATTGAGAAGACACTTCGCTTTCGTCATCATATCCAGGACCCGAGCAAAGATGATTTTACAGTAAGCAGCACTGCCCAGGCCCTGGATATTTTAGGGACAATTACCCAAGCCATTAAATTATTTTTAGCGGCCGTAGCGGCCATCTCGTTGATTGTCGGCGGCATTGGTATCATGAATATTATGTTTGTGGCCGTTAATGAAAGAACCAGAGAAATTGGTCTGCGCAAGGCCTTGGGTGCCAGACGGAGCAATATTCTCGTTCAGTTTCTGATTGAAAGCGCTTTCCTGACTTTGCTCGGCGGAATAATGGGCATTATTTTAGGAATTCTAATCGCTTTCCTCGTTACTGTCGGGGTCAATTATTTCGGTTATGACTGGCAGTTTATTATCACGCCCCTTTCTGTTTTTGTTTCTGCTTTAATGGCTGTCAGCGTCGGTTTGGTTTTCGGCCTTTGGCCGGCCAACCGCGCTTCCAAACTCAATCCCATTCAGGCCTTGCGGTATGAGTGAGGCCGTATGTTTTGAGGCCGGGCCTCAAAACATACGGCCTTAAAAAATGAACCTATCATCCACCGTTAAACAATCTTTGAATGCTCTTAAGGCCAATAAATTGCGCAGTGCTTTTTCTATTTTAGGAATCGTTATTGGAGTGGCAGCCGTGGTAATTATTCTTTCAATGGGTCAGGGCTTGAAGGGCTTGGTTACTAATGAGATTGAGGCATTTGGCCCCAATCTTCTTGATATTGCCGTTAAAGTTCCCGGCACTGGCCAGTTAGGGACAGCAACTTCCATAGCCCAGGGCATAAAAGTAACTACCCTTAATTTAGATGATGTCAAAGACCTTAAAGACAAATCCCGTTTCCCTTATATAGAGGCCGTTTCAGGCCAGGCCTTTGGCCAGGACTGGGCTACTTATCAGGACAAAGAGAAAAAAGTCCTCTTCTACGGCTGTAATGCTGATTTCCCGACAATCTATAAGATGGCTAAGATAGCTAAGGGCAGGTTCTTTAATGAAGATGAAAATAACAGCCTGGCTAAGGTAGCTGTTTTGGGCAGTGGTTTGGCCGAAGAGTTTTTTGGACAGACAGATCCTTTGGGGAAAAAAGTAAAACTCAAGGGCCAGAATTTTAAGGTGCTCGGTGTCCTGGAACCGCAAGGCATTTTTTCTTCATTCGGTGGCGTGGACATGAATGATTTTCTTTATCTGCCTCTCAAAACATCCCTTAAAGAAGTAATGGGCATAGATTATTTGTCGGAAGTTGTTGTTCTGGTTAAGGACGAAAGCTATTTACCCCAGGCAACGGCCGAGATTTCCCGATTGCTCCGGTATAATCATAACATTAAGGACCCGGAAAAGGATGATTTTCAGATTACTACCATGGAAGAAATTTTAAATCAGGTTAATGAAATTAGTGCTATCCTAAATTTACTTTTGGGATTTTTAGCAGCCATTTCTTTATTGGTCGGCGGCATTGGCATCATGAATATTATGTTGGTTTCGGTCAGCGAACGGACCCGGGAAATAGGTCTGCGCAAGTCCCTGGGAGCGAATAAAAAAGCGATTCTCTGGCAGTTTTTGATTGAGGCCCTGGTCATTACCGGTTTAGGAGGATCTATCGGCATTGTTTTTGGTATTATCAATTCTTTAGTGGTCGGCTTGGCCGCCAGAACTTTTGGCTTGGCCTGGCCCTTAACTATTTCCTGGCTGGCTATTATCGTGGCTTTTTTCATCTCCATGGCCATTGGTTTAGTCTTCGGCATTTACCCGGCCCGCAAAGCTGCCCGGCTTAGTCCCATTGAGGCGTTGCGCAAGGAGTAGTTAAGGCCTTGAAAAGAAAAGACCCCGACTAATTAAAGTCGGGGTTTTTACATTGGGGCGTATTATTTTTTGTTTTTTTGTTTTGACTTCCAGCTTGGTTCCCAAGCCGGGTCTTTTTTAGGGATGATTTTTAGGGCATCTGTAAAAGAAGTATTATATCGTCCAATCTGGCCTTTTTTCCCCCAAACGTCGAAAATTATCTCTTTTCCTTTCTCCCAAACACAGATTTCATAAGAAGAGCCGATTTTCCAGCCCAGCAGATATTCTCTTCCTGGGTCTTTTATTTCATTTATTACCTGGTCGCCGTGCATGTGAGGGATTGTTCCTTCCAGTGCTTTTTCTACTCTTTGGATTGCCTCTTTTTTAATTTTTTTCTCAATGCCTTTTTCAATTACTGACCGGAGTGAAAAGACAGAATCGTCATCATTCCATATTGTTTTTATTGCGGTAATGTCGCCATCTGTTTCTATTAAGAAAACCTCGACGATTTTGTTGCCACGCCGCGATGTCCCAGGAACGTTAAGCATTACCTTTGCAATTTTGTCCCCTGTGTTGTGTTCCTTGATGAGTGCTTCAACCAATTCCTTTTCAAAATCCGACAGGGGATAGCCCTTTTCAGTAAATTCCAGGGCAAAGGCAGTAGAAGCAAAGACTATTACCAATACTACAACAAACAGACAAATAATATATTTTTTCATCAGAACCCTCCTTTGGTTTTATGACGTCCCTTAAATGTAATGTGCTGTTATATGGATAGCATATTTTAGCTAAAAAGTCAAGGAGGTTGTTGATATTGACAGATTGGACGTAATTTGTTATAGTCATATTATTCTTTGAAATAAGAATAATAGAATAAAGGGGGTAAGAGAGAAATGATAAAAAAGAGATTGTTATTTTTTCTGGCAATGTTGGTTTTTCTGCTTCCGATAATTTCTTTGGCAGCTGAGCCCGCTGGAGAGAAAGCGACTCGTCCTTATTTCGTGACAGAGTGCATCAAGGAATTTAATCAAAGCCCTATGTATGAAAAAAGAGGTGGCCTGGCTCGAATATTCGGCTGGGGAAAAGGCGCATTAACTGACCATGGGCAAAATATTGATTTTGTCTGGTTCGCTTACTGTGATGAATATGGATATTTGCAGCTTTTAATAAACCAGCCATTCCCTAAGGATTATCTTAGGCAGGCCATGGCCATAAAGAATCTCTATGGTCTTAAATGGAAGATACGACTCTGGCAGGCATCCATGTTATCCTCAGAGTCCCAGACATTCATTGGAGTTTCAGGGGAGTGGTTACTCTATTACGATGAAGTGAAGGACAACGGCGGCAAAAACAGATATGAACAAGCCATTGATCGCATGGTATCAATTTTCAATAAAAAACTTCCTTCTTTCAAAATAGAACTATGCGAATATCTGGACCAGGATGTAAAAATCAGCTATTAAGGCGGTCATCAAGGTCCAGAGCACTCTTAGAAAGCCCGAGCGGATTAAACCTTTCGGGCTTTTTTTATAGCAAAATACCGACAACATTGACAAATCAAGATTAA
This sequence comes from uncultured Candidatus Saccharibacteria bacterium, assembly GCA_964529855.1. Taxonomy (GTDB): domain Bacteria; phylum Patescibacteriota; class Minisyncoccia; order Portnoybacterales; family UBA2143; genus CAZGZU01. The sequence goes on from CAZGZU010000002.1 coordinate 6,679, forward strand.
TCTGCTATAATTATACTATTCTTTAAAATAAAAATAGGAGGAAAGAGATGAGAGGGATAATAATAGGAATTTTGGTGCCAATGGTTATGTTTTTAGGGACTAAGGTCGGGATGAGAGGAAAATATTGATTATGCCAATAAGAGCTTTTTTGCCTGTGAAAAAGTTCTCTTCAATCACGGCGATAGTTTCTTTGATGAGAAGAATTTCGACGATAATGGTTATGTTCGTCCCGAGGCAATGAGGCTTCTTTGCAGGGGATATTTCATTTTGCATAAGAAAGATGCCGGGAATATCTTTGGCGGGGAGGTCGTCTTCATCCTTTGGGAGGACACGATTATCGAAAGGCCCCTCATCAGAATGATTCCTAAACAAGGAATTATTCTATTGAACTGGTAAAACAATTAATTTCTGTTTTCTCCCCGGAGCGCAAAATGCCCCGGGGATTTTTCTTTTTAAAACAATGGACAAAAATGCAAAATTGTGTAGAATAAGAATATGTCTACTCAAATCTATTTTATCTTGATTAGTGCGCTGACTGCTTTGCTGTTTGCCGCTTTTTTAGCTTGGCGAATCAAAAAACAGGCGATAATTTCTGAAAAAGCCGGACAGATTAGCCGGGTTATCAGGCAGGGAGCCATGGCTTTCTTGAATAGAGAATATCGCATTTTATTTATTTTCGTCCTCTTAGTCAGCGGTCTGCTCTATTATTTCCTTAATTTCAAAGTGGCTTTGGCTTTTCTGGCCGGAGCTTTTTTAAGTGCCCTGGCCGGTCAGATTGGCATGCGGGTGGCTACCCTGGCTAATGTCCGGACAGCTGAAAAATTAGATAAGGATTTTCAGGCCGGCTTGAATCTTGCTTTTGACAGCGGCAGTGTTATGGCTTTGAGCGTGGTCGGTCTGGGTCTTTTGGGCGTAGCTGTTCTTTATCTGATTTTCAAGGAACCAACGATTATTTACGGATTCGGTTTTGGCGCTTCCAGCGTGGCCCTGTTTGCCCGCGTAGGCGGTGGCATTTATACCAAGGCGGCTGACGTGGGAGCTGATTTGGTCGGTAAAGTGGAAAAGGGGATTCCCGAAGATGACCCGCGCAACCCGGCAACCATTGCTGACAATGTTGGTGACAATGTTGGCGACGTGGCGGGCATGGGCGCTGATTTGTTTGAAAGTTACGTTGACAGCATTATTGCGGCCATGGTTATTGGTTCAATGGTGGCCGCCGGCCAAAAAGGGATTCTTTTGCCGATGATTTTAGCCGCCGGCGGAATTCTTGTCAGTTTAATCAGTAATTTTTTTGTTAAATTGGGTTCAGCCCAGGCCGGTTCCGGACACAAAGCGCTTAACCGGGGAATCTGGGTAGCCACTATTTTAATGACCATCAGCGCTTATGGTCTGGTTAAATATCTTGGTTTTGGCATAGATGTTTTTTACGCTTTTCTGGCCGGTTTGCTGGCCGGCTTGATTATCGGTTTGATGACCGAATACTTCACTTCGGCCAAGTATTGGTTAACTCAAAGAGTGGCCCGGGCAGCCGAAACAGGCGCCGGCACCAATATTATTGGCGGTTTTGCTCTGGGTTTAAGCAGCACGATTATCCCTATTTTAGTTATCAGCGCGGCTATTTTCCTGGCTTACGAATGGAGTCAGCTTTTTGGCATTGCCATGGCGGCGGTTGGCATGCTTTCTACTTTGGGAATGACTTTGGCGGCTGATACTTTTGGCCCGGTGGTTGATAATGCAGCCGGTATTGCCGAGATGGCCGGCATGGGCAAGCAAACCAGACAGCGGGCAGAAGACCTGGATGCGGTCGGCAATACCACGGCGGCCATTGGCAAAGGATTTGCCATCGGGGCAGCTGCCCTGACCGCTTTGGTCTTGATGGTCAGTTATGGTCAGACGGTTAAACTGCCCTTTGTTGATTTGTTTGATTACAAGGTGATTATCGGTCTTTTTCTGGGCGGTTTAATGCCTTTTGTTTTTTCTTCTTTTGCTTTGCAGGCAGTCGGTAGGGCGGCCATGTTCATGGTTGAGGAGGTCCGCCGGCAGTTCAGGACCATTAAAGGAATTATGCAGGGTCAGGCCGAGCCGGATTACAAACGATGCGTTGACATCAGTACCAGGGCCGCTTTAAGAGAAATGATTCTCCCCAGTGTTTTAAGTATTCTGGCGCCTGTTTTGGTTGGTTTTCTTTTGGGGCCGGCTGCCCTGGCTGGTTTGCTGGCCGGTTCAATTGTTTCAGGGTTCTTATTAGCGGTAACCATGGCTAATTCCGGCGGGGCTTGGGACAATGCCAAGAAATTCATTGAAGCAGGTAATTTAGGCGGCAAGGGTTCCGATGCCCACAAAGCAGCCGTAGTCGGTGATACGGTTGGCGATCCCTTTAAGGACACAGCTGGCCCGTCATTGAACATTTTGTTAAAGTTAATGGCCATAGTGGCCTTGATTATTGCGCCGCTATTGTAAGATATTTAACAATATAAAAGGAGGGTGACAGATGGCAGAAAATGCAAGAGCCGTTTTGGCTAAGATAAAGCAGGAAGCAGCTGAGTTTTTAAAAACTCAAACTTTGATATCAGGAGCTGTTAAAGATATTGTCTTTATTCTTTCAGCTGACAAGGAAGAGATAATAATTATAAGGGTTGATGATAAGGGGAGATGGATTTACGAGACCTTTGCTAAGCAGAAGAAGCCGGCGAATTTATCTACCAGGTTAGAAGGTCTTATGCAGGCTGGAATAACAGACCAGCGAGCTATTTTGCAGCAAGTAGCTGCCAGAGAAGAAGCAGTCAAGGCAGCTTTAGGAAAAGGAGGATAGAATGGTAGACGAGCAACATGTATTGGTAAAGGCGAGAGCGATTTTGGCTGATTTATTCGAGAACAAGGCCTGGGCCCAGGGTCGTATTTGGGGCAGAAAAAAGAGAGGTCCGGTTGATGAAGGCAATCCTTACAAAGGATCGAATATCACAATGATTATTGACGAGGAGTTGGTTTCTATTTCAGCTGACGCTAATGGAGCATTAATAATCCATGAATTTGTCCAAAAGGAAAACACCGTCCTTGGCAGGATGGTTAAAACAAGGCTTGAGCGGGCCGGCCTGCCTTTTAAGAGAACGGAAGGGGTAGAGGATTGATTGAAAAATCAAAGAGTAAAGAAAGGGGAGATTGGAAATGAAGGAAGAATCAGTTAAGGGAATTCAAAAATTAATCCAAAAAATAGAAGATTGGCGAGAAATTTCCAGGGAGAATGTGATTTTTTTTGGACCCAGGGAAGGGATAGGTAAACGCTTATGGAGATGTTTAAGACAAGGCTTGAGCGGGCTAGGCTGTCTTTTAAGGGAACGGGAGAGGTAAAGGATTGATTGAAAAATCAGAAAAGTAAGAAAGGGAGAAAAGATGAGCAAAAAGAGAGTGATTATTGTTACACAGGGAACTTTAGGCCCCAGTAGTTATGAACATTGGCTTAATTCTTTAAAGAGAATAATTGAATTTCAGGACAAGGCTACAGCAGAGATGTTAGAGGACGTCAACCAGGCCAGAGAGGAGATTAAAAAAGGAGAAGTAGATAGTGTGGTTTTTATCTCGGGCTCTATGGTCGACCAGGCCGAGAAATTACAGAAAGATTTCCCAGCACTAAACATAAGTGTTTGGGGAGGCAGGTTTTCGACGGGCAAGGTTATTTTAGTAGATAAGGGCTGGGCTCTGGGAATAGAGGAAGCCCAGCGACTCATCCTAAATGGTCTGTGCGTTGGTTGAATCCGCCATCGGTTGTTTCTTGACTTAGCGGGTGTTGTTGATTGAGCGCCCGCTTTTTATTTTCCACAGCAGGACTTGACAAGGTATAGTTATGGGTATATACTCATAATTAGATGACCGTTTCTTATTTTCAAAGGTCGCGGTTATCTGATATAATAAAAGGAGACTTAAATATGCCTAAATTGGATAAAACAGGTCCTCGGGGTCAGGGTCCACGAACCGGTCGCGGTTTGGGTTATTGCCCGCCTGGTTTTGGCCGGGGTTTCGGCTATGGCTTTGGTCGTGGCTGGGGCAGAGGATTCGGTCCGGGCCCCGGCTGGGGAATGGGTTTTGGCCCATTTTATGAGCCAACCGTCAAGGAAGAGAAAGAAATGCTTAGCCAAGAGCTAAAGTATTTAAGAGAAGAGATTAAAGAGCTTGAAACCCGCCTTGAGGAACTGAAAAAAGAAAAGTGATGATTTTGTCCAAATCTTTGTTTGGACAAAATCATCATCGTGAGGAGCGAAGCGACGAAGGATCCCGTCCTAACCCATGGGGTTGCTTCGTCGCCTGCGGCTCCTCGCAATGACAGAAGTATGACCAGACCCATAAAAAGGAGGTTAATCAGATTTAATCCGGATATTACTTATTTTAAGCCAAGGGCCGTGCCCTTGCGTGATTTGGAAGAAATTAATTTGACCAGGGATGAATTGGAAGCTATCCGACTTTGTGATTTTAATGATTTGGACCAGCATGAAGCAGCCCAAAAGATGAAAATTTCGCAAAGTACTCTGCAGAGAATTTTGAGTACGGCTCATCAGAAAACAGCCGAGGCCCTGATTAAAGGAAAAGCCATCAAGATAACTAAAGTAAATGAAGGAAAATAAGAAGCCCAAAGTAGTGGTTGGTTTGTCCGGCGGGGTTGATTCGTCGGTTTCTTTATTATTGCTCAAAAAACAGGGTTATCAGCCAATCGGCGTATCTTTGAAATACGCGGCTTGGCAAAACAAGAAAAACATCTTGAAAGAAAACGTTTGTTGTTCCCAGGAAGCTTTTAGTATTGCCCGAAAGATTTGCCAGCAGTTAAAAGTGCCTTATCACATCCTTGACTATCAAGTTGATTTCAAGGAAAAAGTAATGGGCTATTTTTTGTCTGTTTTAAGGGATAAAAAAACGCCTAATCCTTGTTTGGTTTGTAATAAATTAGTAAAATTTAATAAACTGTTTGAATTTGCCAGGAAGCAGGGCGCTCAATACGTGGCCACCGGTCATTATGCGCGAATTAGGAAAAATAAGCAGAGAGAGTATCAACTTTTAAGAGGCAAAGACAGGAAAAAAGACCAGAGTTATTTTCTCTGTCTTTTAAATCAGAAACAACTGTCCCGGATAATCTTCCCCTTGGGTGAATATACCAAAGAACAGGTTTATCAAATAGCCAAAAAACAGGGTTTTGATTTTTTTGAAAAAAGAAAACAGAGCCAGGATTTGTGTTTTGTCGCTCAGCAATCAATTCCCCTTTATTTAGAAGAGAAAATAGGCCGCCAGCCAGGTGAAATTGTTGGCCAGTCAGGCAATGTTTTAGGGAGGCATCAGGGATTGCATTTTTATACAATTGGCCAGCGCAAGAGGATTGGCTTGGCCGACGGTCCCTGGTGGGTGCTGGGTTTTGACAGGAAAAAGAATCAGCTGATAGTGACTAATCAGGAAAATGACCCGGCTCTTTTCAGTAAAGAAATAATTGTGGCTGACGTTCATTTTGTTTCCGGTCAGGCGCCCAAGAAAGCAATTAAAGTTAAAGCAAAGACCCGTTTTGGACAATCTCTGGCTTCAGCCAGTCTTTATCCGCCAAAGAAAAATAAATTAAAATTAGTTTTTGATAAACCACAGAAGGCAGTTACCCCTGGCCAATGGGCAGTTTTCTATTCGGGCGATGTCTGTTTAGGCGGGGGAGTTATAGAATAAGAGAGGCCGGGCCTTGGGCTGCTTTGAACTACTTCATGAAAAGAACTATTATTTTTATCCTCATAAGTTTTATCCTTTTAGGTCTGGCTAATTTTACTTTGGCTCAGGACAATCCAGTCAAATTATATTTTTTTTATGGCAGCACCTGCCCGCATTGTAAAAAAGCAGAGGCCTTTTTAGAGCAGTTAGAACAAAAATATCCTTCCCTGAAAATAGAATCTTACGAGGTTTTTGGCGACAAGGAAAACGCTAAATTACTTTTGCAGCTTTTTGAAAATTGCGGGGAAGAAAAAAGCGTCAGAGTGCCTGCTATATTCATTGGCGAGGAAGTGATAATTGGTTATCTTGATGACGAGATAACCGGTCAGGCCATTGAAGAGGCGGTCAGGAATTGTTTAGGAAAAGAGTGTATTGACCCTTTGGAAGCCGTGGATGAATGCCAGTTGTGCGAATGCGAAGGCGAGCAGGGAGAGCTCTGTCAGTGTCAGACCTGTACTTGTCCAACTGGAGAAAAAGAGGACCAGATTATTAATTATCCTTTGATTGGCAAAATCAATCTTAGTAAATTGTCTCTGCCGGTTTTGACAGTCGTTCTGGCTGCTCTGGACGGGTTTAATCCCTGTGCGATGTGGGTTTTGCTTTTTTTGATTGCTCTGTTAATCAATGTTCATTCGCGAAAAAGAATGTGGCTGGTTGGCGGTACTTTTATCCTTGCCTCCGGCCTTGTTTATTATTTGCTTTTAAGCGCCTGGCTCAACGTATTTTTGGCCATCAGTTACGTTAATTTAACCAGAATAATTATTGGTTTGTTGGCTTTGGGAGTGGGGATTTGGCAGATTAAAAGATTTATTACTTTCAAACCCGAGGTTTGTGAAGTAGCACCTCCGGAGAGCAAATTGCGCCAGCGATTGTCAGACAGAATCAAGCAAGTGGTTCAGTCAAGCGCCTTGCCAGTCACGTTTCTGGGCATCATTGTCCTGGCTTTAGGCGTTAATTTAATTGAATTTTTCTGTTCAGCCGGTTTGCCGGCTATTTATACCCGGATATTAACTTTGAGCCAGCTTAGTCCTTTGAGCTACTATTTGTATCTGCTGCTTTACACTTTTATTTTCATGCTTGATGACATGATTATCTTCAGCATTGCCGTAATCACTTTAAGTAAAATCGGCTTTACTGACAAATACGCCAAGTGGAGCACTTTGATTGGCGGTCTTTTTATTTTAATTCTCGGCTTGCTCTTGATTTTCAGGCCAGAGGTGTTAATGTTTGGTTAGTATCTTAATTTTATAAGGAGGGGGATGATGAAGATTGGAGGTGCCTATAATCATCCGGATGATTGGTTTAAGCAGGAACCGACCAGGCAGTTTTTAACAGAGGAGATTATAAAGGAATCTCTGGAGCTTGGTATCTGGTTAAGGTCTTTCCTTTTGCTTTTGCTTGAACTGGAAGTGAAGCATCATTTTGTCGGGATTCCCTGGAGCACTAGTCAGGGATTGAGCATAAACAAGGAGCATGGCATAAGCATATTCTATCAACCAGGCAAGAACATAGAAGAACTTATTCTGCTCTGCAGGATCCCCTGGGATGCTTTTTGGCGAGAGTCCAGGCCCTATCCTAATGTTTACGCTGATATTGAATTGGTAAAGAGAAAAATCTTAAAGGCCTGGTCAGACAAGGCAATTGAGACAGACGAAGCAGGAGATGACAAGGCATCGCATATTGCTGCTGAAATGGTGAAGCATCTGGTAGAGCTATTTGTAGAGCCGGACGAGCAAGAGGAAAAGCAATTGGGACTTTTTAATAAACCTTCACGGATGGACTAGCCCGATAAACGCGGGCTAGTTTTTATTTATCCTCTTGACTTGATTATCAGTCAATAATACGCTTAATATAAGGATGCTCTAAAAGAGAAAACGTGACCTCGTAGAGCAAATCCTCCTGTGTAAGGCCAGCCCTGTAAGCCAGACTCCAATATAAACTATATTTTTAGGATTTTTAGGGCTGGCCTTTTTTCTTTTTAATAACCTGTGCTATAATAGGAATAATGAAGAATATCAAGGAGATTACCAAGGAAGAATTGACCGCTCTTAAGGTGATTACTTTTGATATTGACGGGGTGATTGCGCCGACCGGTACGATTATCAAGGAAACCATAGACGAGGATAGTATTGATTTGTATATGGAATCCAAGAAGCTCTCCGAAGAGTTTATAGAGACCCTGAAAAAACTGGAGAAATATATCCGTTTGAATTTTTCTTCGGGCCGCAATATTTTGTATCTGAAGACGCTGGTTAATAAGATTTTTGATGAAAAGACCATTCTTCAGGCAGAGAACGGCAATGTTACCTGGCTCAATAACAAAATCAGTCATCCGGATTATTCGGATGACTATTTTAGTCAGTTAAGGGAATTGAAAATAAAAATCAGGGAGATGAAGGAAAAAGACAAGAGAATCAGGGGGTTTGAGCCAAAGCTTTTTATTCTAACCGTTCACTGCGAGCAGATGGAAGAAATACCCAATTTGGTTAAAGAGATGGCTGGTGACAGCTTGTACTGCCTCTGGACCAATGAAGGTTACGACATCGGCAGTCAAGAGATGTCCAAGGGCAAAGCGATTGTTAATCTGGCCAAAGACCTGGGGATTGAGCCAAAACAGATTATGACTACCGGTAATAACTACAACGATGCGGAAATGCTTAAACTGGGCAAAGGAGTGAGTGTTGAGCCGAAAAAGGTTGAAGCGGAATACTTTGTTGAGCACAAGCCGGACGAATTAGGCGGTGAACTGTTAGCCAATTTTCTGCTGGAACATTATCAGGGGAAATAAAAACCGCATAAGGTTTGGCCTCGAGAACTATATCTTTTTTTAGGTTTGACATTGAGAGTAGTGATCTTGCCAGAGGCAAGGTCACGCTCGAAAGGTCGAACCTCAAAAAAAGATGAGAGAGACCGAACCTTAATTAGGCCGTAGGTTTTGAGGCCCGGCCTTGGGCTATAGGATGGGTTTATAGCAGGCCCATTTTTTGTTTGGCTTGCTCAAGGGTTTTCTGGGCAATGGGTCGGGCTTTCTTGGCACCGTCCTGAAGAATCTTTTTGAGATAGTTCGTTTTTTTTCTTAAGGTCTTTTTCTTTTCCTGGAATGGCTTTAATTCCTTAATAAGTACTTCAGCCAAATCATCTTTAAATTGAGCATAGCCCTTATTCTTGTATTTTTTCTCAATTTGATTAAAAGACAGCCCGGAAAAACAATGATAGATATTCATTAAGTTGGCAATAGCCGGTTTTTGAGAAGTGTATTTTATTTCCTTGCCCGAATCAGTGACTGCTTTTTTAATCTTATTTTTAATCAAACTTGGAGAATCATTCAGGAAAATGGCATTCTCCGGGTTTCTGGCGCTTTTAGCCATTTTTTTCAAAGGATTATCAAGCCGCATTATTTTCGCCCCTTCTTCTTTAATGAGGGCCTGGGGGACAGTAAAAGTTTTTCCGTAAAATCGGTTGAACCGGCGTGCCAGAGTGCGGGCTAATTCAACGTGTTGTTTTTGGTCCTGGCCAACCGGCACCACGTCTGTTTGATAGAGCAGGATGTCAGAGGTCATTAGAACAGGATATTCTAAAACACCTACATTAAGTTTTTCCGGACGGGCTTTGGCCATGTCTTTAAACTGAGTCATCCGCTTCAACTCCGGGATTTTGGTGATAGTATTCAAGAGCCAGGTTAATTCAGTGTGTTCCGGAATATGCGACTGGACAAAGATAATGCTTTTTTTTGGGTTGAGGCCGGTCGCCAAATAGAAAGCAGCTGTTTCTAAAACATTATTTTTTAAATTTTCAGCATCCTGGAGAGTGGTCAGGGCATGCAAATCAACAATACAGAAAATAGAGTCGTATTGGTTTTGAAGCTTGACCCAGTTTTTGATGGCTCCCAAATAATTACCGATATGCATGGAGCCGCTTGGCCGAATGCCGCTGAAGATTCTTTTTTTCATAAAGATGTCATTGCGAGCGAGCGAAGCGAGCGCGGCAATCCCGGACGAATATCACGGGATTGCTTCGGTCGCCTAAAACGACCTCGCAATGACATTTATTTTTTTAATTTAGCAAAGGTTTTAATGATTGGTTTCAAGTCGCCTTCAATTATTTTATCCAGATTATGCCATGATTTTTTGATGCGATGGTCAGTCAGGCGATTTTGGGGGAAGTTATAGGTGCGGATTTTTTCCGAGCGGGCAGCCGTGCCGATTTGTTCGCGCCGTTCATCGCCTCGCTGGGCCAATTCCTCAGTTCGTTTTTTGGCCAACAGACGGGCTCGCAAAACCTTAAGAGCTCTTTCTTTGTTGGCCTGTTGAGTCCTTTCTTCCTGACAATTAACCATTAAACCGGTCGGTAAATGAGTAATCCGAACAGCTGATTCCCGTTTGTTAACGTATTGACCGCCCGGACCAGAGGCCCGCAGAACGTCAATTCTCAAGTCCGAGGGATTGATTTTGATTTCTGTTTCACTGGCTTCCGGCAGAACGGCTATTGAGGCGGTGGAAGTATGAACTCGGCCGGACTTTTCCGTAGTAGGAATCCGTTGAACCCGATGAACCCCGCCTTCGTATTTTAATTTATCATAGACGTCCTCGCCTCTGATTTCAAAAATCACTTCTTTGTAGCCGCCAATGCCTGTAGAATTGCTGTCAATCAGGGAAGTTGTCCAGCCCTGTTTTTCGGCAAAACGGGAATACATCCGAAGCAAGTCAGCGGCAAACAAAGCCGCTTCTTCGCCGCCGGCCCCGGCTCTGATTTCCATAATAATGCCTTTATTCATTTTTCTTTTTAACTTTTTTGGTTTTTAAGCCAAACTTGCTTTCTTTTTTGGCCAACCGTTGTCTGAATTTTTCCACTTGACCGGTTTCAATAATTTTTTCCTTGCCCGTATAAAAAGGATGACATTGGGAACAAATTTCTATTTCCATTTCTTCTTTGGTTGAGCCAATTTCAAAAACCGCGCCGCAAGCGCATCTGATTTTGGCTTTGGGATAGTATTTAGGATGAATATCTTTTTTCATTATTTGTATCATAACAAGTTTGTTTAAAATAGGCAAGGGAGATTGACGGAATAAATAAAATGTATTATTCTATGTCTAAACTCTGGAGAAAAGGAGGAGAAACGATGAGTCATGATTCCGAGAAAGAATGGCCAGGAGCAATGTATGTAGGAGAGCCTGTCCGTCCCCATCATAGAGAAGATAAAGAGAGAAGGCCTTTATTTGAAAATAAAGAAGGCGAAGAGGGAAAGCCTCCTTTTGAAGAAGGAAATTGGGTTGAAGCCAAAGAGGATGTCCATGAATTTTTTGGTTCAAGGACACATTTAATTAAAAAAGGAGAGCAATTAAGAGTCAAGGAGATGAGGTGGGGGCCTGCATATAGACAGTGGTATGTCGGACTGGATGGAGTCAAGGGACTTTATGAAGCCACGAAATTCGTCAAAATCCGAGCATCAGCTCAAGGGCCTTAAGAAACTATTAAGGCCAGGGACCCGGCAACAAAACCGGGTCTTTCCTTTGGAATATTGCTTTAATGTCAAAGTATGTTATACTGAATATTGTCAAAATCAAGGTCTGTCCTTGAGGGATATTTTATTGATATGATTACAGAAAAAAAGAGTAAAAAACCAAAAACCACCAAAAAAATTAGCCAGTCCAAAAATATAGAAAAAATACTCCCCAGCCTGGAACAAATGTTAAAGGCCGGGGTGCATTTTGGTCATCGGGCGTCCAAGTGGAACTCCAAGATGAAACCCTATATTTTCACCACTCGCAATAACGTTCATATTATTGATTTGGAGAAAACCCGGGAGAAAATGAAAGAGGCGTTGGAGTTCATCAAAGAGCTCAAAAAGAAAAAAGGGACAATTGTTTTTGTCGGGAGCAAAGTGGCGGCCAAAGAAATTACCCGAGAATCGGCTGAAAAGGCCAAGATGCCTTATGTGATTGAAAGATGGATTGGCGGAACATTGACTAACTTTAGAGTCATCTCCAAACGTTTGGAGTATTTTCGGGATTTGGAAAAAAAGAAAGAAACAGGCGAATTGAAGAAATATACCAAGAAGGAACAGCACGAGTTCGGCATTGAATTAGAGAGATTAAATCAGCAGTTCGGCGGTATCAAGAATATGATTCAGCCGCCCGACGCTCTGTTAATCATTGATACTCACAAAGAAAAACTGGCTGTTAAAGAAGCCAGAATGAAAGGAATTCCGGTGGTTGGTCTCTGTGATACCAATGCCGACCCAACGATTATTGATTATCCTATTCCAGTCAATGATGATGCCATTTCATCGTTGAAACTGATTTTAGGAGCAATAGTTGAGGTGTTAAAATGACCATTTTGTCAGTCGCCTGAAGCGACTGCTAGAAAATGGTCATCCTGAGGGCAAAGCCCGAAGGATCTCGTGGATATTCGCTCGGGATTTTTTTCCACCTCAGGCGGGTAAGAATAACAATATATGATATCAATTGAACAAATTAAAAAACTTCGTCAAAAGAGCGGCTTTTCCATAATGGAATGTAAGAGGGCTTTGGAAGAGACAGAAGGGGATGAAAAAAAGGCCCTGAAAGTTCTGGATAAAAAAGGCGCTGAAAAAGCAATCAAGAAATCAACCAGAGAAGCCAAGCAGGGATTAGTTGAGGCCTATATCCACAACGATGGCAAAAAAGGAGTTATCCTGGAGTTGAACTGCGAGACGGATTTTGTGGCTCGCAACGAGCAATTCAAAGAATTGGCTCATGACCTGGCTATGCATATTGCGGCCATGGCCCCCAAGGATTCCAAAGAGCTTTTATCACAACCCTTTATTAAAGACGAGCAGAAAACGATTGGGGATTTAATTAAGGAAACGATTGCCAAGTTAGGGGAAAATATTAAAATAGGTAAGTTCCTGAGATTGGAAATTTAATTATATGTTTAATCTTAATCTCATTTTCTATCTGCTGATTATTTTTAGCTTAATCGGCTTGGGCATTGTTATTTATCGGAAAATACCCGCTCTGGCCAATTTATCGGAAGAAGAGATGACTATTTTGGACAGGAAAAAAGGGATTGCCCAGCGGATTAGAGAGGCGGATTATAAGCAGCATTGGCTCAATTTTATAATCGGTTTGGAAAAATTTCTGCGGCGGGTAAAAATAGTATTCTTAAAGATAGAAAATTTATTGACTAAATGGATTGGCGGATTAAGAGGTCGTTCCCAAATAATGACCCAGAAGTCAAGGGAATGGATTAAACAAAAAGAGATGAAGCGTCGGAGAACCGAAAGAAGTTTGTCCGGTCAGACAAAAGGCGAGGTTGCCATTAAGATAAACAGGGTAGTTGAAGAAAAAAATGAGCCGGAAATAGATGAAGATGAATTGCCTATAAGTGAATTGAAAAAACCGATTCAGGAAGAGCAAAAATGGATTGATTTGATTGTCGAAGACCCCAAAAATATTACCGCCTATAAGTTTTTGGGATTACTCTACTGGAAACAGCATAATTATCCTGATGCCAAGGCCTCCTTGGAAATGGCTGTCAAATTAGGTTCTAAGGACAGGCAAGTTCAAGAGGTTTTGGAAGAATTGAAGAAATTAAAAGTGAAATAGTCAGCCAGTGTAGCTCAATGGCAGAGCAGTGGTTTTGTAAACCATAGACGGGGGTTCGATTCCCTTCACTGGCTCCAGGGTAGGTGGCAGAGCGGTCAAATGCATGGGACTGTAAATCCCACGTCCTCTGGACTACGGGGGTTCGAATCCCTCCCTACCCACCAAAAGCTGAGGTAGCTCAGGCGGTTAGAGCAACACATTGGTAATGTGTAGGTCGTGGGTTCGAATCCCACCCTCAGCTCATGCCTCAAGAGCATTTGATAAAATTTCAATGTAGTGTTTGCAAGCGAATTAATTATTGGTCTCGCAAAAACAGGAAAACAATTCAGAAAAAATTAGAACTGAAGAAGTTTTGTAAATGGTGCCGGAAGCATACGGCGCATAAAGAGATGAAGAAATAAAAAGGCCCTACTTCTATAATGGAAGTAAGGCATGAGAAGTGAATTTTACTCTGTTTCTCAACTTATTTCTTCTTCTGATGAAAGAAATAGCAGTTGAGAAAAAAGAACCAGAAAAAATAGTGTTACCCAGAATAATTCTGATGCAGGATTGCAAAATAATCCAGCGTTTGTAGATGCTTCCGCCCAACCACTATAAGCATAAGCGACAATTCCATTCATCATTTCCCTCCTTTTCGTAAAAACATTTATCTTTCAAGAGATGATAGTAGATTGTGGTTATTATGTCAATTAAATTAAAATAGGAAGCATACTTTACATAAAGAGATAAAAAGTAAATTATCCACATTGACATAAGGAGTCCCAGGCAATAAAATCATATCAAGGGTTATATAAAGTATATTAAGGGTTCTATCCTTATGTCTAGACTACCAATAGAGGTAAAAGAAAATGCGATTAAGCTAAGGAAGAAAGGCTATTCAGTCAAAGAAATAGCTAGGAAGTTAAAGATTGCCCAAAGCACCTCTTCATTATGGGCAAGAGATATAAAGTTAAATAAAAAGGCCCAACAAAGATTAAAGAAGAGAAGTTTATTAGGTTATTACAAAGGAAGTTTAAGGTGGGCAGAAAAGCGCATAGAACAAGAAAATGAACGCAGAATTACAGCTTCAGAAATAATAGACAAAATTAATAAGAACCCTAATCATTTAAAGATTTATTGCGCTTTACTTTATTGGTGTGAAGGCGGGAAGAGTTATAAAGAGTCAGTAAGGTTTGTTAATTCCGATCCGATTCTCATAAAAACCTTTTTAAATCTTTTTAAAAAAGCATTTTCGGTTGATGAAAAGAAGTTTCGCATTCTTATGCATCTTCATGGGTATCATGATGAGAAAAAACAAAAAAACTTTTGGTCTAAATTGACTCAAATTCCTAAGAAGCAATTTTTGCATACTTTTCATAAGCCGCATACAAAAAAAAGAATCAGAGAGAATTACCCAGGTTGTATAGCAATATATTATCATGATTGCAAAATTGCTCGAGAGCTTCGCACTCTTTATAAGATTTTTTCGGAACAATTGGGCGCGTAGTTAAGTGGTATAACAGAAATCTCCAAAATTTCAGTCGGGGGTTCGATTCCTCCCGCGCCTGCTAGAAAAATAACCGCTATTTTAGGCGGTTATTTTAGTTAGGACAGATGGACGTTTGAGGTTGTTCATGATATTATGGGATGTATGAAAATAATAAAAGTAAGAAATAAAAATGCTATTTTAGAGCTCCTGAAAGACGATATTGATTTTGAGAAAATTATCGTGGCTGATGATTTGAAACAGGATGATTTAACAAAAGAAATTCTATCAATAGCAGCTAATCGAAATATACCCATTGAAAGATTGCCTCGTCGCAGAATGGATAAAGGGAGAAGCGGAAAGAGCCAGGAAGTTTTGGTCGGTTTTATAATTCCTAAAAATATTAGGTCGCTTAAAGACCTTTTAGATGAGCTTTCAGAAAAGAATCGTGAGCCGTTTTTTCTCTTAATAAATAGGGTTGGTTATGCGAATAATATTGGGATAATCGCCCGGACGGCTTTTGCGGCTGGCGTAAATGGCCTGATTTTTCAGGGTGAAGAAGATAAGTTTTTGAATGAAGACACCATTCATTTTTCAATAGGCGCTATTGCCAGGATTCCTCTTGTTAAAATGAATATTTTTGAGGCGCTTAAGGAATTTCAAGAAAACGGTATTAAAACTTTTTCTCTGGAAATGGACGGTTCTGTTTATTTCAAAGAAGAGCTTACAGGTCCGGTCGTGTTTGTCTTGGGGGCTGAAGGAGAAGGCATATCTCAAAAAGTATCAAGCCGCTGCGATAAAAAATTGAGTATTCCGATGCATAAAGATATAGATTCGCTTAACGTTGGCGTGAGTGCTGCTATTATTCTTTATGAAAAAATTCGCCAGGAAGATTTTGCGGAGAGCTCAAAATAATCCTTAAAACGCGTCCTGGCAACAGTATCTCCGTCCAGTGTATATTGTCGCGTTTTTATGTATTTTTGTTTTGACAGAATAGTTTTGTTATGCTATTCTTTTTTAAATTTTGGAGATAGTTGTTTAATTAAAGTAGCCTTAACATAAGAATAATCTAACTAAAGGAGGAATTAGTTATGGCAGGAAAAGGAGAGTATGCTCAGTCAGGTGTTGATTATAGCAAACTTGAACCGTTTAAGCATGCAATGTTAGAGGTCGGGAAGAAAACATTAACCCTTCCCAATCGGCGCGGAGTTTTCATTAGAGGAGATATCATTCACGCTCACGGAGCTGTTTTTGAGTATCGGGGTGATTATCCGCATATATGGTGTAATACTCAAGAAGGCCTTGGTACCAAGAATTGGATTGCCGAATGGATGTATCAGTTTGCCGGTACGGGTAAAACCTATTACGACGGCATTGGTATAGATGTTGCTCTGATGGCGGCCAACGATGTAGTGGCTCAGGGAGCGCTGCCAGTTGTCTATACGGATGAAGTGGCCGCAGGTGACAGTGAATGGTTTACAGACGAACAACGGGCTAAAGATTTGGCCGCAGGTTATCTTAAGGTATGTGAAATGATAAGTATGGCCCTGCCAGCGGGCGAATCTCCTGCATTGCCGGTCCTGATTAATTCCAAATATCCTGTAAAGAGTTGTCCTTCATTGAGCGGTTGTGTTACAGGCATTATCGCTCCCTCAAGGAATCTTATTACAGGTAAAAGGCTTCAGGCAGGTGATTCTATTATTGGCGTGACTTCTTCTGAATGGCATGCCAATGGGGCATCTCTTATTATTAAGCGAGCCCTTGGGCTCCCCGAAAAGTTTCTTACTAAATTGCCGAATGGTAAAACTTTGGGAGAACAGGTCCTTACGCCGACTCGTTCCTATGTTGCTTTAGTTGAAGCATTTTTAAGAGAGGAAATTGATGTGCATTCAATTCTGCCGGGCACGGGCAGCGGGGTGAGTAAGATAGCTTATGACGAACGGCCTTTCACTTACCGTATTCACACCTGGCCCGATGAGATTCCTCCGACAATGCTTTTTATGAGAGAACTCGGCGTTACTTTGGAGGATTGTTTAAAAACCTTTAACTGGGGTATCGGTTATTATATCTATTTACCTGCCCATGAAGTGATACGCGCCATAAATGTGGGCAAAAGCGTTGGCTACGAACTTTTGGAAGTTGGTCGCGTAGAAGAGGGCGAAAGAAAGGTTATCTTTGAACCGGAAAATATAACCCTGCCGCCTCCGGGTGATTAGCAAGAGTTCCTTATCCAAAAGAGGTAAAATAAAGGAGCGGCTGTTTTTTACAAACCGCTCCTTTTTTGTCTTTCAATGAAGCTTTCTCATTTTGAAAGTGCTTATTTTGAAGATGATAGTTTTCCTTCCTTAACAGAGCAACGCCATGTTCCCTGTGATATATATTTAAACCCGGCTGATTTCAGTTGCTTTCTTATGGATTCCCAGTCCTTTTTGTCGGCTTTTTCTCCTTTCTTTACTACGATTACCGTTTCATCTTTTGTTAAGGAGACGAGCTTTTGTCTTTCAAGTCCCTCTAAATCTCCAATCTCTTCAATGCTTAATCTTCCCATAGAAGAACCTCCTTTTTCTGTTTTTTATTTAATTATAGTCAAGGAAGCGAGAATTGTCCAATTTTTTAAAAGATTAGGCAATTTTGTTATTTTACAGAGGACTTGTCATGGTTGTTTTATTTATGATAGGATATAAAATGGAATTTAAGGGAATGAAAAAAGCGTTGGGAATTATGGAATGCCGTAGCAAACTTATTCCCAACGCCGCTTTTTGTGGGTCAATGGTCATTTCCAGCTCCTTTCTAGCAAAAATAATTTAATGTCGTTTGAATATCCTCTACTACTGACCGAAAATGTTTTAGCTGTTCAGCACGTTCTTGTTTTTGCATTTCTCCAGAGCGTCCTTTAGCTGCCCTTTTGAGAGTTTCAAAAGTCTGGAGATGGCCCTGAAATTCCGGGAAGATTTTGTTTATTTGTTTAATTACTTTTTTAGCAGTTAGCTTTCCAAAGACAATGTCTGACAGGCGTAATTTCTTCCCGTCGTTTTTGGTAATTGCTTGTACAATCATATCTCCAAAGTCTATCAGCTCTTCTGCCATATCATCCAGCACTTCAACTAATTCTCGTTCTGACGAACCTATCTTTTGATGCATTTTATTAATCACCACCTTTCTCTGTTATAGTTTAATATTAAGAACTTGAGCCATTGGCTCTTTTTAAGTCAATTAGCTATTTATATTATATAATAAATGAATAAAACAATCAAGTCCAGTACTATGTTAGGCAAAGAAAATCTTCCTAAGCACGTAGTTATTGTTCCGGACGGTAATCGTCGTTGGGCCAAAAAAAGGGGATTGGCTCCCTGGCGGGGCCATCTGGTTGGTGCGGAAAAAGCCAAAGAACAAGTTGAGGCAGCTCTTGATTTGGGTTTGCCTTGTCTTTCCTGGTGGGGCGGTTCCTGGGAGAATTTGACCAAGCGTCCAAAGCTAGAAGTTAGGGCGCTCTTTCGAATATATGAGCGCTATTTTCGTCAACTGGCCAAACATAAACAAATTCATCAGAATAATGTTAAGGTCAGGGTAATTGGCCGCTGGCCGGAGGTTTTACCCAAGAAAGTTCTTGAGGCAGCCAAAGAACTAATGAAAGCAACTGAAAATTACAATCAGCGTTTGCTTAATTTCTTCATTGCCTATAATGGAACCGATGAGATGCTGGCGACCATTAAAGATATTTTAAAGGAAGGCCGTCAGAACAAAAATTTAAGAATTACTCCCGAAGTATTAAAGAAGCATCTTTGGTCTGGTTGTCTGCCGCCGGTTGATTTTCTGATTCGGACAGGCAGTTATCAGGACCCTCATAACAGCGTTGGTTTTATGATGTGGCATTGCGCTAACAGCCAGCTGTATTTCAGCAAAGAACTCTATCCTGATTTTGGCCGGGAAGAGTTTATTAAGGCGATTAAAGATTTTCAGAGAAGAGAGAGACGCTTGGGGAGATAATCCTATGGCAAAACTAATCGACCAACTCATTAAAGAGAAGCATCTTAAAAGTCCGTCTATTATTGACGCTTTTAGGAAAATTAAGCGGGCTGATTTTGTGCCGGAAGAGCTTAAAAAGGAAAGGGGAGAGGATTTTATCGGAGAATATAATGCGCCTTTATCAATCGGTTATGGTCAGACCATTTCTCAGCCCCTGACCGTGGCTTTTATGCTGGAGCTGCTCCAGCCGAAGCCGGGCGACAAGATTCTGGATATCGGCTCCGGTTCGGGCTGGCAAACAGCCATGCTTTGTCAGATAGTTGGTTCTAAGGGATTTGTTTATGCCATTGAATTAGTTCCTGAATTAAAAAATTTCGGACAGGCCAACGTTCAGAAATACAATTTCAAGAACGTGGAGTTTATTTGCGGCGACGCTTCAAAGGGATTGCCCGAGCAGGCGCCTTTTGATAAAATTATTGCGGCCGCTTCAGCCGGAGAAATACCGCGGGCCTGGAAAGAGCAGTTAAAAATTGGCGGTCGTCTGGTCACGCCGGTGGAAAATAGTATTTGGCTGTTGATTAAAAAAGGCAAAGACAAGTTTGAGGAAAGAGAATATCCGGGCTTTGTTTTTGTGCCTTTAATTAAAAATGGAGATAATAAGTAAAAAAAGATTTATCCTGTTTTGTTTTCTGGCGATTCTGCTGATTTTAGGTTCAGTCGGTGGTCTGACCGGCTATTTTCTGATTAAACATCAATTGTTCACTCCTTTGGATGCTCGGGGCATAGAGCAGTCTTTTGACATAGAAAGAGGCGAAGGCGTAAGAGAGATTGCCGCTAATCTGGAAGAGTACGGCTTAATCAGGAACGGCACCTGTTTTGAATATTACGTTTGGTACAAGGGCTGGAACGCCCAATTAAAGGCTGGCCAGTACTTTTTGAGTGCCGCTTTGACTATTCCTCAAATAGCCGAGAAAATAGTTAAAGGCGAAGCTCTTTCCCAGGATATCAAGATAACCATTCCTGAGGGATTTACTTTGAAGCAGATTGATGCCCGGTTGGCGCAAGCCGGTTTGATTGAGGCCGGTCAGTTAATTGAACAATCTCATTTGGAAGGATATTTATTTCCTGACACTTATCGGTTTGACAAGGATAACACTTTAGATGAGATAGTGGACAAGATGAGAGCCAATTTTGATTACAAGCTGGACCAGAATTTACGAGATGCCATAGAGGAGCAGGGCAAAACTATTGAAGAAATTGTTATTATGGCCAGTTTGCTGGAAAAGGAAGTGTCAAGCGAAGCAGACCGGCAAATCGTATCTGGTATTTTCTGGAGGCGTCTGGCCAATAATTATCCTTTGGAGTCCTGCGCGACCATTGCCTATATTCTTGGCGTAGACAAATGGCGTTACTCAATAGCCGATACCAAAGTGGACTCCCCATATAATACCTACCAGAACATTGGTTTGCCGCCTGGTCCCATTTGCAACCCTGGCCTTTCAGCCATCAGAGCGGCTATTAATCCTCAGCCCAATGATTATAATTTCTTTTTGTCCAAACCAGACGGCGAGACCGTTTTCAGCAAGACCCTGGAAGAGCACAATCAGAATAAAGCCAAGTATTTGCAGTAAGATTGTTTTCGGATTATAATATCAAATAATATGCCTCAGGAAGTTAAAAAAGTAGTCATGATTATTGCCTTTACTGATTTTAAAGATGAGGAATATTTTGTGCCTAAAGAAGTTTTGGAAAAAGCCGGTCTGACAGTTAGCACGATTAGTAATTCCAAAGGGACTGCCCAGGGAGTCAGTGGCGGCCGGGTGCCAATTAATACCACTTTAACTGAATTAAATGTAGCTGATTATCAGGCAATAGTTTTTATTGGCGGTCCGGGCTGTTTAAAGAATTTGGACAATCAGCCCTCTTATCAGGTAGCCCAGGAAGCAATTAAGCAGGATAAGGTTTTGGCGGCCATTTGTATCAGTCCGGTTATTTTAGCCAAAGCAGGAGTTCTTCAGGATAAACAGGCAACAGTTTGGTCCGGCCCGCTGGATAAAAGCGCCCCCAAAATTCTTCAGGAGAATGGTGCTCAATATCAGGAAAAAGAAGTGGTTGCTGATGGAAGGACTGTTACCGCTAGCGGTCCGGAGGCGGCTCAAAAGTTTGGTCAGGCCATTGTGGATATTTTAGCCAATCAATAGAAAGCACTTGACATTAATTAGGGAATAAAATAGTATTAAATTAGCCATAGACAATAGGCATTGAAGACCTATCGAGGTGAAATTTTTATAGTGAGCTTTGTCGAACTATTATCTATGGTTTATCCATAGATTTTTTTATGATTACCAAAGACCAGAAAAAGCAGATAATTAAAGATTTAGTTGATAAGCTTTCCCAACAGAAAGCGGTTGTTTTTTTTGATTACACCGGTTTAAAGGTTAATCAATTACAGGAATTGCGCAGCCAGTTAAAAGAGCAGAATATAGATTGTCAGGTGATTAAAAAAACTTTGATTGATCTGGCTCTGAAAAAGGCCGGTCTTGATAAAATGGAAGCTAAGAGCTTAACCGGTCAGCTGGCTTTGGTTTTCGGCTACGAGGATGAGGTTTTGCCGGCCAAGCTTTTGTATAATTTTTCAAAAGAAAATCAGGATTTGAAGATTCTGGCCGGTCTGGTCAACGGAGAATATCTGGCTGACGAGGCAGTTATTGAACTGGCCAAGCTGCCCTCAAAACAGGAATTATTGGCCAGCTTGGTAGGGAATTTGGCCGCTCCGGTGTCCGGTTTGGTTAATGTTCTCCAGGGTAATTTACGAAGGTTGATTTTTATATTAAAAACCTGTAACATATAACTTATAAGTTATAGCCCGGCTATAATTACAAGTTATAAGTTATCAGAATAGAAATTTATGAGCGAAGAAAAAAAAGAGAAAAAAGAGGCCTCGCCCAAGGCCGAGGTCAAAGCGTCCGAGGAGCCCTCTTCAGAAAAAAAAGAAGTTCCTCAGGAAAAAAAGGAGGTAAAGGTCCCAGCTAAATTTAAGGATTTGGTTAAAAAAATTGAAGAGCTGAGTGTTTTGGAATTGGCTGAATTAGTCAAGGTTCTGGAGGAAAAATTTGGAGTGAGCGCAGTGGCTATGGCCGCTGGTCCGGCCGCCGGAGCATCTGCAGCCGGCCAGGAAGGAGCGGCTGAAGAAAAGAGCAGTTTTGATATAGAACTAAAAGATGCCGGTCAGGAGAAAATCTCGGTAATTAAAGTGCTTAAGGAAATTACCGGTCAAGGCCTTAAAGAAGCCAAAGACGTAGTTGACGCAGCGCCCAAGGTAATCAAGCAGGGAGTCAAGAAAGAAGAGGCCGAAGAAATCAAGAAGAAGCTGGAAGCGGCCGGAGCGAGTGTTGAGTTGAAGTAAATTTGAGTAAGACTTGAGCAAGGCCCGGCCTCAAAACATACGGCCTTGCCCAACGATATTTTTAAGATATTCTTTGATTAAGGGGGGAAGATGGAAAGACCGTATGTTTTGAGGCCGGGCCTTGATTATAATTATGTCTAAAGAAATCTTGGAACAACTTTTTGATTCGCCGGTTAAAGTCAGGCTGCTTAAGTTGTTTTTAAGGAATCCTAGTCAGTCGTTCGCCATTCGGGACATAGTCAAGCGAATAAAAACTGATTTGTCTTCCTGCCAGCGACAGATAAGGAAATTGGAAAGTATTAAGTTTGTTAATGGCAAACTCAAGAGCGGCCGAAAGATTTATTCGGCTAATCGCGATTTTGATTTCTATAATGAATTGAGCACCCTGGTTCTGAAATCCAGTCCGGCTTCCAAGGAAAAGATATTGAGCCGGCTAAGAAGTTTAGGCAGAATCAAATTAGCCATTCTCTCCGGTATTTTTGTTAATCTGGATAATTCACGAGTAGACCTTTTAGTTGTCGGCGATGCCATCAGAAAGAAAAAGTTAGCCAATTTTTTCAGGGACTTGGAAGCAGAGGCCGGAAGAGAGATTGATTACGTTGTCTTGTCTACGCAGGATTTTAAATATCGTTATGATATGTTTGACAGATTTATCCGGGACATCTTGGAAAAACCCCATGAAAAATTGGTTAATAAATTGAAGGTCTAAGAGTCCTGACGGACGATTAGCTCAGTGGTTTAGAGCACTGCACTCACATTGCAGGGGTCGCGGGTTCGAATCCTGCATCGTCCACGTCCAACTTATGGTTATCACCCCTCATATGCTAGTTGGCGCAGCTGTAGGCAGTCAAGCTTCTAGTGTTTGGCTGGCTTTTTGTTTTGGGCTGCTTAGTCATTTTTTGATTGATGCTTTACCGCACTGGGATTATATTAAAAGAGTTGATATTGGCAATCCCAGCCATTTGAAAAAAATAGCTCTGGATTTTATTTTAGGAACTCTGCTGGTTTTGATTTTAGTCTGGTCAGAGCCGCAAAAGATTTTTATTCTGATTGCCATAATAGCCGCGCTTTTGCCTGACTTTTTGGAAGTTGCTTATCAGAATTTTAATATTAAACTTCTTCGGTCTTTTAGCCGGTTCCATCACTGGGTTCATTATCATAAGATTCTAGCTTTTTGGCAGGGCCTGCCATTTACCTTGATAGTTTCCCTGATAGCTGTTTTGCTTCTGCTTCTAAAATAACTGATTTTAAAGACTCAAACCTTGCCAAAAGAGGCCAGTGGGGATAATTTGTGGAAAGAGGAATTTGGCTTTTGGGAACAAATGGCTTGAATAAGCCATTTTTTATTTTTAGAGAAAATAAAACTGCTTGTTTTGGAGTGTTTGACAGTGGATTACTGGTGGAATATAATAGAAGTCGTGTAGGAAATTGTGGATAAATGTGGGGATAACTTACGCAGTTTGTGGATAAAAAGATTTTTCAAATAGATTCAAGGTTTGACCCTATGAGCATAACTCGTTTTTAAGGATTATTTCTCTTAATGTCAAACTTTGGATTTATAATGAAATGTTCATTGGGGAGTATTATCATACCATTGATACTAAAAGACGATTAGCTATTCCGGTTAAATTTCGGAGGGACCTGGGCAAAAAAGCTGTTTTGACCAGAGGATTAGATAATTGTCTTTATCTTTATTCTTTAGCTGAATGGGAAAAATTAGCCGAGAAATTAGCTCGTTTGCCAATTAGTCGTTCTGACAGTCGGGCTTTTGCCCGTTTGATGTTGGCTGGCGCCATGGACATGAGTTTGGACAGATTGGGCAGAATACTTATCCCGGATTATTTAAAGGATTATGCCGGCTTGGGGAAAAAAATTGTTCTGGCCGGCCTTTATAACCGAATAGAAATTTGGGATGGCAATAAATGGGAATCTTACAAAAAACAAACGACCAAACAGGTAGAGAACATAGCCGAGAAAATGAACGAACTGGGGATTTAGAAATACACCAGCCGGTTCTCTTAAAAGAAGTTTTGGATTATCTTAAACCGGCTATGGGAGAGAAATTTATTGACTGCACGTTTGGTTTCGGGGGGCATAGTTTGGCTATCGCCAGGCAGGTCGGGTCAAAGGGTAAGGTTTTGGGAATTGAAAGAGACAGAGAGGTTTTGGAAAAATTGAAGGAAATGAATTTGCCGAACATTATTCTGACGCAGGGGAATTTTGGAGATTTGAAAAAGATTGCCCGGGAAAACAATTTTTTTCCGGTTCAGGGAATTCTCTTTGACCTGGGAATGTCTTCCTGGCAGATAGAGAAAAGCGGTCGGGGATTTTCCTTCCGGGAAGACGAACCGCTGGACATGCGTTACAGTTCTGAGGGATTAACCGCTGAAGAGATAGTTAATGAATGGACAGAAAAAGATTTGGAGAAGATTTTCCGCGAATACGGCGAGGAAAGATACGGACGATTAATTGCCCGAGCGATTTGCCGGGCCAGACAGATTAAGCCGATTAAAAGAACCGGTCAATTGGTAGAGGTCATTGCCCGGGCAGTGCCGGGAAAGTATAAGAGGCAGCGATTGCATTTTGCCACCCGGGTTTTTCAGGCGCTGCGCATTGCGGTTAATGATGAATTAAATAATTTAAAAAAAAGCTTACCCCAAGCTTTGGAAATATTAGAAAAAAATGGTAGATTGGCAATTATTTCTTTCCATTCTTTGGAGGATAGAATTGTTAAGATTTTTTTCCGCCAGCAAGCCAAAGAAGGAAATCTAAAAATTTTATTTAAAAAACCGGTCAGGCCAGGCCCGGAGGAAACAGAATCAAATCCTCGCAGCCGAAGCGCCAAACTCCGTCTGGCTGTTAAGGTATAGAGCTTTGAAGCTTAAAACTGAAATGTTCGGTTTAGGTTTCAAATTTTAAGATAATGACTCTTTACGTAAAATCCAAAAGGTTTCACAAATCCAGTCATGATCGCGGCTTGGCTGTTTTGACCTTATTGATTGTTTTGGCAATTCTTTGTTTAGGATTTTTTTATTTAATACAGACCAACAGTTTAGTCGGTTGCAGTTATCAAATTCGGCAGCAAAAGGAGTATCTCAATGATTTACAGGTGGAGAATCAAAAATTAGAGACGGAAATTGCTCAGTGGCAGTCACCGGCTAATCTGGAAAAGATAGTTGAGTCATTGGGCCTAGTTGAGGCGGACGAAGTGGTTTATCTCAAAGAAAAAGCAGTGGCCGTTAAAAAGTAGATTTATGAAGTATGGACGTATTTATTTTTTAGTAATCATTATTTTTCTATTAGGCGGCGGGATTTTAGGCCGTCTATTTTCTCTCCAGATTTTACAATATGAACATTATAGCGCCTTGGCCCAGAACCAGCATCAGATTTTAAAAACGCTTTTTCCGGAACGAGGAGAGATTCTTATTCAGGATTTATCACTTGCCCGACGGGGTGAAACAGAAAGCTATTCCCCTTTGGCGACAAATAAAGAATTTCAGCAGGTCTACATTATTCCCAGAGACATTCCTCAAGAGGAAAAGGAAAATTTGGCTGTTCAGTTAGCTGACTTGCTTGATTTAGATAAAGACCTTATCTTAGAAAGGATGAATAAACCAGAAGATCCTTATGAACCATTAAAGCATAAGGTCAGTCAGTCAGTGGCTGAACAGATTGAAAATTTAGAGGTTGAAGGATTGGGTGTTGTCGCCGAGTCCTGGCGATATTATCCTAATGATAAATCAGCTTGTCATTTGCTTGGTTTTGTCGGGATGAGTGAAGAGACGAGAGTCGGTCAGTACGGATTAGAAGGATATTATGAGGATGAGTTGAAGGGTCAGGCCGGGTTTTTGGCCGGAGAAAAAGATACGGCCGGTTACTGGATTCCTTCGTTGAGTCAAAAATTAGAACCGGCTCAAGATGGCGCTGAGCTCATTTTAACCATTGACCGAAATATCCAGTTCAGAGCTGAGAAAGAATTAAGCCAGGTCCTTGAACAATGGCAGGCAGTTGAGGGGACAATCATCGTTATGGAGCCGGCCAGCGGGGCTATTCGGGCGATGGCCAGTTATCCGGTTTTTAATCCCAATGAATACGGCAAAGTGGAAGACATTGATGTTTTCCTTAATCCGGCAATCCAGAAAACTTATGAGCCGGGTTCGGTTTTTAAACCGATTACCATGGCCGCCGGACTGGATAGCGGCCGGGTTACTCCGGATAGCGTTTACCAGGATGAAGGATTGATTAGGATAAAGGGAAGTACCATTAGTAATGTTGACGGCCAGTCCTATGGCCAGCAGACCATGACTGAGGTTTTGGAAAAATCCATCAACACCGGAGCGGTTTTTGTCCAGCAGGAGATTGGCGAGGAAATTTTTCAGGATTATGTTCAGCGGTTTAATTTCGGTCAGTTGACCGGTATTGATTTGGCCAGTGAAGTGGCCGGCGATATTTTAAACCTATTTACCGGACGAGAAATTAATTTAGCGACTATTTCCTTTGGTCAGGGCATTACGGTTACTCCTTTGGAATTAATCACGGCCATAGGAGCAATTGCCAACAATGGCCGGTTAATGCGTCCGTTTATTGTTGAGAAAGTAGCGAAAGCAGACGGCAGTGAAACGGTTACTCAACCCGAAATAGTCGGTCAGCCCATTTCTTCCAAAACAGCCAAAGATTTAACCCGCATGTTGGTTAGCGTGGTGGAAAATGGATTCGGCAAGCCGGCCGGGGTTACCGGTTACGACATTGCCGGGAAAACCGGTACTGCCCAGATTGCCGATTTGGAAAAAGGCGGTTACTCTGACGAAGTTATCCACACTTTTGTCGGTTTTGCTCCGGCCTTTGACCCAAAATTCATTATTCTAATCAAGTTGGACAAACCACAGGGTATTCGTTTTGCCGCTGATTCAGTTACTCCTGTTTTCAAAAGAATGGCCGAGTATTTGTTTAATTATTTGGAGATAGCTCCGGAATAAGGTGAATCAAGGTGAATCAAGGCCCGGCCTGAAAACCTACGGCCTAAATTAAGGTTCGGTCTCTCGAATACGACCTTGCCTTCGGCAAGATCGTAGTTCTCGAGGCCAAACCTTACTATGCGCAAGATTTTACAATACATTCTTAAAATATTAGCCAAGATGGTTCTCTGGCGATACAAGCCGGCGATTGTTGGTGTGAGCGGTAGCGTGGGGAAGACCGGCACCAAAGAGGCGATTTATCGGGTGCTTAAAAAGAATTTCCGGGTGCGGCGCAATATTAAGAATTACAATAATGAAATAGGCGTGCCCTTGACTATCCTGGGACAGGATACTTCTCCAGAAACCCGCTTAAAAGCTGTTTTGAGTTGGGCCTGGATTTTTCTTAAAGCCATAAGGACCATTGTCTGGCAGAGAAAGTATCCGGAGATTTTGATTTTAGAAATGGCCGTTCGTCAGCCGGGTGATATGAAATATCTGATTGATTTTGTGCCGGTCAAGGTGGCTGTGATGACGGCCATTGGTCAGTTTCCGGTTCATCTGGAATTTTTCCCGGAAAAAGGAAAATTAGTTAAAGAAAAATCATTAATTTTCAAATCTTTAAGTAAAACCGATTTAGCTGTTTTAAATTATGATGATTTATCAGTGCGGGCGATTGGCGATACTTTGTCAGGCAAAACTAACATAGTCCAATATGGTTTTGGTCAAGGAGCTGACCTGAAAATTTCCAATTTTAACCTTCAAATTATTGATTTGGCCAGAAATGATTTTGGCATTAATTTCAAATTAGAATATGAAGGGAGCATTGTGCCCGTTAAGATGAAACGGGCTTTAGGCAAACAACAGGCCTTTGCCGCGGCTGCGGCGACCAGCGTCGGTCTGTTTTTCGGTTTAAATCTAGTTAGAATTTCCAGCGCCTTGACCAAGCATCGTTCTCTGGCTGGCCGGGCTAAACTACTTAAAGGGGTTAAAGGCAGCTGGATTATTGACGATTCTTACAATGCTTCACCTTCATCCAGTCTGGCTGCTTTGGAGATTTTGGAAGAAATACCTTTGGATAATCCAGAGGCCAAAAGAATAGCTGTCTTGGGCGATATGTTGGAATTAGGCGGCGATACAGAAGCCGGTCATCAGCAGGTTGGTCAAAAAGCCGCTTCAACGGTTGATTTGCTTTTTACGGTTGGCAACCGGGCCCGTTTTCTTGCCCAGGCAGCCCGTGAGCAAGGTCTGGCCAAAGAAAAAGTTTTTGAATTTTCGCAGACAGAGAAAGCCGGTCTGTCTGTTCAGCGGGCCATAAAAAAAGGCGATGTTATTTTAATCAAGGGCTCCCGGTCAATGCAGATGGAGAAGATTGTTAAGGAAATCATGGCTCAACCGGAAAAAGCCGAAAGGTTGTTGGTAGGTTGAATTGGACAAAATCAGCTATTCGTGGTAAACTAAAGCCAATTGGCCCCATCGTCTAGTGGCCTAGGACATCGCTTTCTCAAGGCGAAAACCGGGGTTCGATTCCCCGTGGGGCTACAAAATAAATTTAGTGAAAGGAGGTGAGATAAGATGGAGGAAAAATTAATTGGCAAGGTTACTCATTACTTCACCAATATCGGTGTGGCGGTAGTTGAACTTGAGGCGGGATTGAAAAAAGGTGATAAGATTCATGTTAAGGGAGCAACCAGCGACTTTGAGCAGGCCGTTGATTCAATGCAGATAGAACATGAGAGCGTTGAAAAAGCCAAGAAAGGCGACGCCATTGGCTTAAAAGTTGAGCAACAGGCCAGAGAGGGTGACCAGGTATTCCTAATAAAAGAGTAAATTACAATGAAAATTAAAAAGCCCGGAACCAAGGCATTGGTACTTTTATCTGGTGGCTTGGATTCTATTTTAGCGGTTAAAATTTTACAAAAACAGGACATTGAGGTGACTGGCATAAGTTTTGTCAGCTTTTTTTTTAATGCGGACCTGGCCCAGAAAGCGGCTAAAGAATTGAAAATAGAGCTTAAAATAGTTGATTTTTCCGATGAACATTTAGCCATGGTTAAAAATCCCGGTCATGGTTATGGCAAGGCAATAAATCCCTGTATTGATTGCCATATTTTAATGCTAAAAAAGGCCAGGCAGATAATGGAAAAAGAAAAATTTGATTTGGTGGCCACTGGCGAAGTGCTCGGCGAACGGCCGATGTCTCAAAACAGGCAGGCCCTGGAATTGATTGAGAAAGAATCAGGTCTTAAAAGTTATCTGTTGCGGCCTTTATCAGCCAAATTGCTTGAGCCAACTATTCCAGAGGAAAAAGGACTGGTTAATCGGGATAAGCTTTTGGATATTAGCGGCCGCAGCCGAAAAAAACAAATGGCTTTGGCTAAACAATGGCGCATTAAAGAATATCCCACGCCGGCTGGCGGCTGCTGTCTGACCGATTTACAATTTGCCGAGCGATTTAAACAGCTTCTTGCTTTTTGGCCGGATTGTCAGGGCAGCGACGTTTTATTATTAAAATTAGGCCGTCATTTCTGGATAGAGGATAATTTGATTGTGGTTGGTCGTAATGAAGCAGAGAATAAACAGATTAAAGAAATGGCTCAAAAAGGTGACGTTTTAATTGAAGCCAAGAAATTTCCCGGTCCGAGCATTCTTATCAGGAGTAAAGAAAGAATCTTGGAACAAAGCTTAATCAAAGCCAAGGAACTGATGCTCAGGTACTCGCATAAAGGCCGAATCCAAGGCCGTAGGTTTTGAGGCCCGGCCTCAAAACCTAGGGCCTCAATCTATGCCTTACTTTTCTTACACCCACATCCAATTCGGAGCAATTACCTTTTACACCTGGGGAATGTTTTTGGGTTTGGCTTTTTTAATCGGCTACTGGCTTGTTCTTAAGCAGGCCCGCGAACAGGGAATTGACCAAAAGAAAATCTTTTGGCTGGCTATTTTTATTTTCTTAGGAGCTATGCTGGGCGCTCGTTTGGGATATATTCTGCAATTCCCTAATTATTATTTGGTTCATCCTCAAGAGATTTTTCAATTCAGTGCCGGAGGTTTGACTTTTTATGGGGGATTCCTCGGCGCTTTAATCATTGGCTGGTTATATATCAGAAAGAGTCGGCTCAATCCCGGACAAATAGCTGATATTTTGGCGCCAGCCATTGCTTTGGGAATTTTTATCGGACGGCTTGGCTGTTCTTTGATTAATGACCATCAGGGGGCAATAACTAATCTGCCCTGGGCTATTCAATGGCCTGATGGTTCTTTACGTCATCCAGTAGCCGAATACCTGGCTTTAAATGGCTTGATTATGTTTTTGGTTTTCTGGCAGTTACGGACCAAGCTTAAGAAATCAGGACAGCTTTTCATTGTTTTTTTGTTCTGGTATGGTCTTTCGCGCTTTCTGTTGGATTTTTCCAGAGCAGCTGGTACGTCTTTGGCTGATCCTCAATACTTTGGTCTGTTCGTCAGCCAATGGATTGGCCTTGGTTTGATAATAATCTCGGTTGCTTGGTTAAAGATTAGGCGATGAAGTTTGCCCGGTCTCTGAAAAAAAACATCCCTTGAGGTGTTTTTTATTTTTTCTTTGGTCTAAAAATGGTATAATGATTTTAATATGCAAACGCCGTGGCATAGTTTTCCAATTATCAGAGCATTTCGGGAGCTGAAATCACGGCCCGAAGGGTTAAGTGAAGAAAGAGCCAAGGAACAGCTTAAGAAATTTGGTTTAAACAAGCTTCCAGAAGAAAAACCCTTTTCCAGAATAAAGGTATTTTTAGGACAGCTGAAAAGTCCTTTGGTTTATATTTTACTGATTGCCGGTCTGGTCACTCTGTTCCTGGCTGAATACACGGACAGCGTTGTTATCTTCGGAGCAGTTCTTTTAAATACGATTGTCGGTTATTTACAGGAAATCAAGGCCAGTCAGGCCCTGACCAAGCTCAAAAAAATTCTTCAGATAAAAACAATTGTTTTGCGGGACAATCAGGAAAAGGAAATTCCCCAGGCCAATCTGGTGCCCGGTGACGTGATTTTTTTGAGAAGCGGCGGCAAAGTGCCGGCTGACGGCCGGATAATTGAAGCTTATAATCTAAGAATCAATGAGTCGGTATTGACCGGTGAATGGTTGGTGGCTGAAAAGAATACCAAGACCCTTCCTGAAAAAACTCCCCTGGCTGACAGAGATAACATGGCTTACCTGGGAACAATTGTTGAAAGTGGCTGGGGCAAAGCCATAGTCACGGCTACCGGTCTCAAAACCGAGGTTGGTCAATTGGCTGAAGCAGTCAAAGAAGCCAAGGAAAGAAAAACGCCCTATCAGAGAAAAATAATTCGTTTTAGTAAGATAGTTGGCCTAATCATTATGATTATTTCCTCGGCTATTTTTGTTGAAGGGATGCTCACGGGCGGCCGATTTATTGAAATGTTCACCACTTCCATTGCCGTGGCCGTGGCGGCTATCCCCGAGGGCTTGCCGGTGGCCATAACGGTTATCATGGCTTTGGGTATGCAGAGAATTCTGAAAAGAAGGGGATTGGTCAGAAAGTTGGCTTCAGCCGAGACATTGGGCAGTACCTCCATAATCTTGACTGACAAGACAGGCACCTTGACGGAAGCTAAAATGGAAGTAGCCGGAGTTTTTACCGGCCAGGAGCTTTTAGACGACAGGCAGCCCCATCTGGAAGACAGGCATCCAAAAGTCCTGGGCAATCAAAGGACCCATCTCCTGGCTCTGAAAATTGCCATGCTTTGCAATGAATCATTTGTCGAAAATCTTGAAGAACCGATGAAAAAATGGATTATTCGGGGCAACCCCACTGAAAAGGCCTTGCTTCTGGCAGGTATTCAGGCCGGGCTTTCTAAAAAAGAGCTTGAAAAAGAACAGCCGGTCATTGACCAGTGTCTTTTTGAGCCGACCTATAAGTATGCCGCCGCCTTACGCAGATTTGATTCCAAAGACAATGTTTTGTATTTGGCCGGTTCTCCGGAAAAGCTTTTAACTATGTCCAGCTATTTAGACATCAACGGCCAGAAAGAAAAATTATTGCTGGCTGACATGAAAAAGATAACCAGTCAGTATGATAAGTTGACGAGAGCCGGTTTGAGAATAATTGCCGTGGCCTACAAGAAAACCAGGGATTCAACTATTGACAGGGACAGCGAGGAGAAAAAAAGAGAAATGATTTTGACCGGCCTTTTTGCTTTACACGACCCGGTCAGAAAAAGAATCAGGAAAGTCATTGAGACCTGTCGTCAGGCCGGACTCAAGCCGATTATTGTTACCGGCGACCATAAATTAACTGCCCGGGCAGTGGCTGAAAAACTTGGTTTTAAAATTGAAGACAAAAACGTTTTAGAGGGTAAAGATTTAGAAAAACTTTCCGACCGCGCATTTGAAAAAAAACTGCAGGACATTCAAATTTACGCCCGGGTTGAGCCGGTTCAGAAATTAAGAATAGTCCAGGCATGGCAAAAAAGAGGAGAAATCGTGGCCATGACCGGTGACGGCATTAACGATGCGCCTGCCTTAAGACAGGCAGACATCGGAGTGGCTCTGGGTTCCGGGACTGACGTGGCCAAGGAAGTTTCTGATTTGGTTCTTTTAACGGATAATTTTAATATTATTGTGGCGGCCGTGGAAGAGGGTCGGGTGATTATTGACAATATCAGAAAGGTGATTACCTATTTGCTTTCAGATAGTTTTAGCGAGGTTATTTTAGTTGGTCTTAGTTTGCTTTTTGGCTGGCCTTTGCCTGTTTTGGCCGGACAGATTTTATGGGTTAATTTGATTGAGGACGGTCCTTTGGGTATTGCTCTGGCTTTTGAGAAAAAGGAAAAGGGTATGATGAAACAAAAACCGCAGAGCTATGGTCTTTTTCTTTTAAATAAAGAAATGAAGACCCTGATTTTTATTATTGGTTTGATTACTGACCTTTTCCTGCTGGGTCTTTTTTTCTGGCTTTTAAAATATTCGGGATATGAAGTACCTCATATCAGGTCAATAATTTTTGCCGCTTTAACCATTGATTCCATTTTTTACGTTTTTTCCTGTAAGAGTTTGAAACGTAATTTGTGGCAGATTAATCTTTTGACTAATAAGTTTTTGATTTTCGCCTGGCTTTTTGGAGTGGCTATGTTATTGGCCGCTCTTTATCTGCCTCTTTTACAGACGCTTCTGAAAACCGTTCCTTTGAATCTTTTTGACTGGAGTTTGATCTTGGGGGTAGGTTTGTTTAATATCGTCTTAATTGAAATAACCAAGTGGTTTTTTATAAAGAACCATAATACTTAAATAACTACTTAAATAACTATGTTTTTTCTTTATGCCGTCATTTTCATTATTTCTTTCTTTGTTTTGGCCTGGGCCAGCAAACGACTGGTTAGCGCTTTGACCAAACTGGCTAAATTCCTGGGCTGGAAAGAATTTGTCGTCGCCTTTTTTACCATGGCTTTGGCCGGAGCAACTCCTAATCTTTCGGTCGGCTTAAGCTCGGCTTTTCACAGAATTCCTCAACTTTCTTTTAGTGAGATTGTCGGCGGTAATATCATTGACTTAACCGTAGCCATGGCTTTGGCGATTTTAATTTCCGGCCATGGCTTAAGATTAGTCAGTCGGACTGTTCAGGGCAGCGCCATTTTTACTTTGCTTATTGCTCTGCTGCCCCTGGTTTTGGTATTTGACGGGATGATTTCCCGGATAGACGGTTTTTTGCTAATAACCGCTTTTGTCATATATTCGGTCTGGCTTTTTGGACGGCGAGAGAGATTTACTAAGGTCTATAACAAAGTCAAAGAGCCCCTGGGTTTTAGAGGAGTTTTTAGGAATTTATCTCATATCTTAG
The DNA here is from genome assembly GCA_964529855.1 of uncultured Candidatus Saccharibacteria bacterium. GTDB lineage: Bacteria > Patescibacteriota > Minisyncoccia > Portnoybacterales > UBA2143 > CAZGZU01. The sequence continues at coordinate 40,623 of CAZGZU010000002.1, forward strand.
GTTCAGTGTTTCTGCTTTTATTGGCGGCTGAAGGGATTGTCCGTTCAGCAACTTTCTTTTCTACAACTTTTAATCTGCCAATTGTTTTAATTGGCATTTTAGTGATCGGTTTAGGCAATGCCTTGCCGGAAATCTTTTTTAGCATTCAGGCAGCCAGAAGGAGAAAGAGCTGGATGGTGGCCGGCAATCTGATGGGTTCGGTTGTTTTCCCGGCTACCCTGGTCTTAGGAATTGTTTCCTTGATTTGTCCGATTGAAATCAATGATTTTTCGCCTTTTCTGATTGGTCGGATTTTCTTGGTTGTTTCAGCCATTTTCTTCCTGATTTTTATCCGCAGCGGCAAAAGAATCACCAGAAAAGAAGGAGCTTTTCTTTTATTAATCTATATTCTCTTTATTCTGGCCGAGGTCTTTTGGTCATGACCTTCTTGACGTAATGGTTAAAATATGCTATCCTGACTTCAGAAACATTAACAGATTTAGAATTTAAAATTAGAATTCAAAAAGGAAGGAGGATGTGGAGTGATGAGAAAGACAGGCATGGTAGTAATGGCAGTAATTGTTTTAGCATTCGCGGTTTGCTGGTCAGAGGCAAAAGCCGAGGAAGGAATTTCAACGGCGATCAGTTTCAGTAATAACTGGACAGACAAAAGCTATTATGATGAGTTGTGCATGTACTGGGGTGGTGACGGAAAAGCTTTAGGAGTGGATGTTAAGGTCAATCCGGCTGATGATTACCTGGCAGTTAAACCGTATCTGACCATTAAACTCTGGTCAGATAGGCCGTTTGATCTTCTGCTCGGCTTGACCACTGACAGTAACGGAGCTGATTATGTCCAGGCCGGCTTCTGGTATAGCCATACGTTTGGCAAGGTCAACGCCTTGCTGGATGCAAGAAATTACGGAGGACTGGCCGGGGAAACGGCTGACTATATGGAGGATTTTGTACGCCTCAGTAGAGCCGTTCATGAAAAATCTCCCCTGGCAATAGGTTTAGATCTTGATTATATCCGCTGGTGGCAGTCCGCGGATAACGCCTATTTGCTGGGTCCGTTCATGAGCTATAAAGTCAGTTCGACCTTTTCCTTGTTTCTCCGAGGGTCCAGGCTCTGGGTAGGCTCCACAAAGGAGGATATGCTGACGCTAAAAGCATCCATCTGCTTTTAGCCAGTTAATCTGTTAATAATCGTAATCAGGCGCTGACAGCTTTCAGGTTGTCAGCGTCTTTTTGTTTTGGTTTGCTTTTTTGGTTTGATTATGCTAAAGTATTTTTGATGGGTTATTGGATTGTTTTACTTTTAATCCTGATTATTATAGGTTTAGGCCTATTATTTTTTCTATTACTCAGGAAAAAACCGGAAAAGCAGGATAGTGAATCGCTGTTAATGCTGCAGCAGCAATTGAGTCAATTAGGTCAAGTTTTAGACAATAAGCTGGGTCAGTCAGCTAAGGCCGTCCAGAGTCAATTAACGGAAAGCGGTAAAATTATCAAAGACGTGACTGAGGGATTGATTGAGTTAAAAAATACCAACAAGCAGGTAGTTGGTTTTGCCGAACAATTACAATCTTTGGAAAATATTTTAACCAATCCAAAGCAGCGGGGAATTTTGGGCGAGTATTATTTAGAAGAGTTATTGAAAAATATTTTCAACCCCAGTCAATATCAGATGCAGTATAGTTTTAAAGACGGACAGACAGTTGATGCGGCAATATTTTTGAAAGACAAAATTATTCCGATTGATTCCAAGTTTTCTCTGGAGAATTATAATCGGATTGTTGAAGAAAGGAATCCGGACAAACGAATCCAACTGGAAAAGGCCTTTAAACAGGATTTAAAGAGTAGAATAGATGAGACAGCTAAGTACATTAGACCGAGAGAGGGAACTTATGAATTTGCTTTTATGTTCATTCCAGCCGAAGCGATTTATTATGATTTATTGGTTAACAAAATTGGGGCAATTAAAGTTAATACCCGCAGTTTGTTAGATTATGCGGTTAGAGAAAAACGTGTTCATATTGTTTCGCCCACTTCTTTCTTTGCCTATTTGCAGACAATCTTAGAGGGATTGCGGGGGATGCAGATTGAGGAGTCAACTAAGGGAATTATTAAGTTAGTAGGCAGATTAGACAGGCATATCAAGAGCCATAATCAATATTTGCAGAAGTTGGGTAATAATCTTGGCGTGACCGTGGGTATGTATAACAAGGCCTCTAATGAATTCAAAAAGATAGATAAGGATGTGGCTAAGATAACCGGCGGGAAGTCAGAAGTAGAAGTTAAACAAATAGAAAAACCTTCTTTAGATTAAATACGTAAGGCCGGGCCTCAAAAACAAAGGGCATGCCCAAACATATTTTTTGT
>CAZGZU010000003.1:0-13637 GCA_964529855.1 uncultured Candidatus Saccharibacteria bacterium
GAATTTTTTTTTAAAAAAATAAATTATATAACGCCGGTAGTTTTTGAGGCCGGGCCTTGTTAGTATTAACGGTCTTGGTATTGTTTTCTGTAATATTCCAAATACTGGCCTGATTTGAGGGGCTGCCACCAATCCTTGTTGTCCTTGTACCACTGGACAGTCAAAGCCATGGCTTCTTCAAAATCATATTGGGGCTGCCAGCCCAGCTGACGCAGTTTGTTGGAATCCAGGGAATAACGCCGGTCATGACCGGGCCTGTCTTTGACGTATTCAACACAGCCTTCATCTTTGTCCAGTTCTTCCAGAATAATTCCGGTAATCTCCAAATTGGTTCTTTCATTATGACTGCTGATATTGTAAATCTCGCCTGTCTGGCCGTAATGCAGAACATAATCAATGCCCTGGCAGTTATCCATTACATAAAGCCAGTCACGTATTTGCTGACCATCGCCGTAAACCGGTACTTTTTTATCTTCCAAAAGATTTGTCGCAAAAAGGGGAATCAGTTTTTCCGGATATTGATAAGGGCCAAAATTATTTGAAGAACGGGTGATGACTACGGGCAAGTCAAAGGTTTTATGATAAGCCCTTACCATTAAATCAGCGGCTGTTTTGGAAGCGGCATAAGGGCTGTTGGGTTTAAGAGAGCTTTTCTCCGTAAAAGAGCCCTTTTTAATGCTGCCGTAAACTTCATCTGTGGAAATTTGAACGTATTTTTGAATGGAGTATTTTTTAGCCGCTTCCAGCAAAGTTTGGGTGCCTAAAATGTCTGTCCTGATAAAATCCTGGGCGCTCATAATTGAACGGTCCACGTGGGTCTCGGCGGCAAAATTCAGAATGGCATCCGGCTGACGAGCTACCAGACGGTCAACTATTTTTTCATCGCAAATATCGCCTTTTACAAAAGCATAACGAGGATTGTTTTCTATGTCCCGCAGATTCTCCAGATTGCCCGAATAGGTCAGTTTATCCAGATTAATCACCCGATAATCCGGGTACTGATTAAGGATGTATCTAATAAAATTGGAGCCGATAAAACCGGCCCCTCCTGTGATGAGAAGATTCATAAAATGAGATTGGGATTACAGGTTAATGAATTCTTTAATCTTGTCAGCCGGAATGGTCTTAATCAGACCCCGGTAATCAACCAGGTTCAAACCGATAACTTCGCCTTTAACATTAATCAAAGGACTGCCATTGGCCAAAGTATTCTCCTCGCTTAGATTAATCTTTAAGGTTTCCTGGTTAAGACCGCGGATAACCCCTAAATTGACAAAACGATTCGAATGACTCTCTCCTGACTGATTATCAACCAATTCAACGCCGATGATGATAATCCGTTCGCCCAAACGCAAATCCTCCAAATTAACCAGCGAAACAACCGGCAGATTGGTTTGCTCTATCTGCAGCAAAGCCAGATTATTTTCCTGGTCCCGTTCTTTGACTTGAGCAGTCAGGAACTGGCCATCGCGGAAAACCAGATATTGAGTGGCCCAGCTGGGCACTAAATCAGCTGCCGTAATAATCAGACCATCGCTGGTCATAATAAAGCCGGTCCCCTGTTTAATCAATTTTTGATTCTGATATGACTGGACAAACACCAAACAGGGACTGATTTTATCAATGGCCTCTTCCAGAGCGGTGTTTTCCGTAATAATGACCCTTTCGGTCGGGTTAATGATAGTCGTTCCGTTCCCGGCCTGCTGAATAAAAGGTATCTTAGAAAAAAGCGGAATAGTCGCCAAATAAGGCAAAAAAACCTGGTCAGCTAAAATGCCGCCCAGGCCGCCAATAATTAGAATAATAAGTAGATTTGAGATTTTTCTTTTGTTTTTAGCCATTGAGGTCTGCTATTTATTCCTGCCACTTTAGTTCCAATTTCCGGCTAACCCCTAAATATTGACCACCCGAAGTAACTATGTGGTCAGGTGTTGAACTGGTATAGCTGGCCTGATAGGTTGCACCATTGTCAAGCGAGCCCGAAGAACAAGTGGTCGCTCCCTGCTGCCTTACCCCATACAAACATCTTTCAGCGCCCGCTTCGGCTGCGTAATAAGCTATCACAGAGTATTCAATTTGTCCAGACATGCTTATTTGTCGGACAACCAAAGCAGAAATCCCCACGCTAATAATCACCAGCGTAATTAAAAGCAAAACGGCTAAAACTATTGAAGTGGCTCCTTGTTGAGAAATGATTTTCATCATTTAATAAGGCCGTATGTTTTGAGGCCCGGCCTCAAAACCTACGGCCTGGGTCACCGAGGGGCGACCGTGCTCTGCACGTAAATTTCCTTTTGGGCTTCCACCCGCTCCCCGGTGGATTTTACTTTCATAGCCAAAGTAACAACTGTCCGGTCTGGAAAAGTGCTCTTTCTGACATAAAAACCGCCGGTTAATTCCAAATCAGCCGGATTTAAATCCTGCCAACCTCCTCCATTAACCTGACGTTGCAGTTTGTTACTGGCAAATTGATAGTCAACCGTCTCTCCATTGGAATTGGTAATGTTTAAGCTGGTTACGACACTGCCCCCTGAATCAGCTGTATTGACCGTGCTTGTTCTAAGCTCCTTACTGGCCGATTCTAAAATATAGCGGGCATTTTCCTGGGTATCCTGAACAACAAAACTCTTACGCTGACTCTTAATCACCGAACTGGCAATAGTGGCCATACTAACAATAATCACGCTAAAAGCCGCTAAAGCAATGATTAATTCAATTAAGGTAAAACCCTTGTTTTTCATAGTTGTTGTCAAATGTCATTGCGAGGACCCCGCAGCAATGCGGGGGACGAAGCAATCCCGTATCATTCTGCGGGATCCCTCCCCGCCTGAGGCGGGTCGGGATGACTATTTCTTGCTAAATCAAAGATTTAGAGAAATACTCACTTATACCTCCATAACCTGTCTTCGGCCGTTAAAGTATGCGTTTCTCCCTTGGCCCGCCACTCAACCTCAACAACCACTTTTACTTCTTCAGAAGAATTTTTAGTCAGGGTTATGGTGCGATAAAAAGGCGAGTTACTGCCAGAGCCATACTGATAAACTCCGCTAGTCGCATCAAGCTTTAAAGCAGTTTCAGCGGTTGGACAAGAGCCGGGGCTAGTCGGACAGCAAGTCAAACATTCGCTGTTATACTGAAAGCGATAGGTTTGGCTGGTGCTTGTGGCTATTGTTGCCCCGTACCATTCCCAGTCAATCCAATCCGGATTAGCCGCCCGGATATCCCTGACAACCTCAATGCCCTCTTGAGCCAAACCAGAAGCAATTAAGGCCATTTCGCTTGTCTCAGAACCCCTGATAGATATGTTAGCCAAAGCTAAAATACAGACCAAGCCCACGGCTATGATAAAGGTTGCCACGATGACGCCGATTAAACTCAATCCCTTTTGATTGTAATTGGAGGCAGGTATTGCCATCTTTTTAATTACTATAAATCAAACCGGCTGTTGTTACGATAACCGTACCAGTTGAAGAAATGCCCTCAACTTCCAAGGTTATGCTGCCGTAAACGCCGGCTCCGGCATTCTGGTTAATATAGGTGACAGGGGCTGGCGGTTTAAAAACAACATCTAAAGGCGATGAAGGGCTAACTGATTTAATCTCAACCTGACTGGCTAAAGTAATTGTCTCAATTTCTTCGCCGCTATCATATCTTTGGTCATTATCTTTATCAGCAAAAAGAATATATGAATCAACCGAGGAGGAATCAGCCCTGATTCCATATCCGTAACAGGGACTGGCCGCTGAACAAAAGCCGGAAGTTTCTACCCCGCCCAAGGCCATATTCTGAGCATTTCTAATATCAGAAACCAATCGCTGAACAGCCTGCGAAAGAAGATATTGTCTTTGCCCGCCGTAATAAGCGGCCAAAGCGGCTACTGTCAGCAAAGAGATAATTCCGCTCACTATTAAAAGCTCAACCAGAGTAAAGCCCGTTTGTCTCCTGTTTTCTGATTCTGCCAAAAACATAATTATATTATAGCATTAACTTAAAAAAGGCCAAAGCTCAAAGGCCTGGCCTTGCTTCAAGGTCGTATGTTTTGAGGTCCGGCCTTGAATTACCTCAGATTACCACGGCAGAAGCTCTCGCCAGCCAGGCAGTTCTACTTGTACACCAACGCTTTTTGAATCAGTGCAGACGAAACTGTCAGAATCAGTTACTTCTAAAGTAACCTGCTTGGCGCCCTGCGAGGTGAATTGGATAGTCGGATTCTGTTCATTAGAACTAGCCGGATTACCGTCTGTAAAAGTCCAAGCCCAGGCAGATTTTGTCGCTCCGCCATAAACTGTTGACTGGTCAGCAAAAAGCACGTCTTCATCCTGACTGGGCGTACTGGGCGACCAGCTGAAATCTACGGAGGGATATTCATGTGATTCGGTAGTAAAAGAGGAATCTGTTATCCAGCCGGAATCTACATTATCGCTGTCCCAAACCTTAACCCGCCAATAATAGGTGGTATTATAACCGATTTGGTCTGAACCGGGCGAAGTAGCTACCAGAACCGTCTGGTTATCGGAATCACCGCTGGGTATCACGCTAACAACTGTCCGGTCAATCTCCGGGGAACTAAAATCAGTGTTATTGTCAACCTGGAATTGGAATTGACTCTGGTCATCGCCATCCGGGTCAGAATAAGTCCAGGAAAAATAATGAGCCGGCAAAGTACAATAATCACCCTGGACAACCGTCAAATCAGAAGCGGTTGGCGGATGCTGACCAAGTACCACCTTATAATCTCCACCAGCGCCTCCATCCGCTCCATTAAAGCTAATCCAGCCGACTACGTTATCGCCCCAGGCCCAGCCGTGCCAATCGCCAGCCGTATCCATATAGACCTCACTGGACTGACCGTGGTCCAGCCTTATCCAGCCATCCCAGCCGTCAGTCCGGTCACCGCCCGTGCAATCACCATTGACACTGCCGGCGCAGGCCCGGGCCCAACCCTCAATATCAACATCTGATTTGCCGATTTGGCCGGGTGAAGAAACCTTAGCCTTACAGGGAGATTGAGGACAACCGCTCAAATCACTCTCATCAAAACTAATCCAGCCAACGGTGTCTGACCAGGCCTGACCGGACAAATTGCCGTTGCCCGTATCAATGTTAACTCCGTAAGAACTGACTGACAAACCAGTCGGACATTGGGCAAAATTTCCCGTATCGGTTGTTCCATTATTATCTGAATCGCAATTACTGCTGTTAAAACTAATCCAGCCGATGGTTTCTGACCAGGCAAAGCCACTGACGTTCTCAGCGCTGCCCGCCTGGCTGACCAGACCGACCCAGACCAAGCAAAAAACAACCAGAGAAATAATAATAATTTCGGAGGTTTTATCCATAAAAATAGAAATCACTTACTGAAAAAGCTCTGCTTCCAATTCTTCAAGCATTGACTGATATAAATCCTGGTTAAAACTGACTTCTATCTTTTTCATCTCTTCATAATTCTGCAGGGCCAATTCTCTTTGGTCTTTCTGGAGATAAGCTTTAGCCAGAATAAAATATGGAGTGGCTAATTTATCTTGAGAGGGCACAAACCAGCCCTCAATCGGTTCAGCCAAATCATGATTTAAAGGCAAAACCCGTTCAGTAATAATCCTAATCGCCTCATCGGCTTGTTGCCCGGAATTAATATAATGATTCGCCCAAAAAGACAAAATTGATACCTGAAAAGCAGCTGGCAGATATTTAAAATCAACATGGTCAACAAATTCTTTGTAAAGGGAGGCTCCTTTTTCAGTTTCATCAGATGTTAAATATTCAATACCCTCCAGTGCTTTTGTTGTCAAAAGATTTCCTACCTTATCCATCTCTTCCAGACGAGCAGGATAAGAAGCTTGATAATCAGGCCCCTCAATAACGCCATTCAATTCATCGGAAGGCAAAACTGCCAAGATAGCCCGGGCCTCGGACTGGAACATATTTTCAAAATCATCATAAGAGATTTCATAATTGTTGCCGAAATAATGGTCGTGGACAATGACTTTTTGGTCTTTGTCAAAAAGGCCGATGACTACCCGAAATCTTGAAACAGTGCTCCCCGGATTAAGAGAGCATTTTTGGAAAATGATGACCGGCCAATTTTTCTCCGGATTAACGAATTTTTTTATTTCTTCCAATTGGTCGCCCTCTTCGGGCAAAAGAGAACGATAAGCTAGATAACCATTTTCCTCAAAAAAATCCTTGATATCTATGGTTGAAAAAATTTCTTGAAGCGGAAATTTCTCTTTTATATCAGACAAACTGAATCTTTTATCGCCCCAATAACCTAAAATGTCCATAATTGAAGAAATTGCCGTTGAATTAGCCTGCTGGAAATAGAGATTATAAAAGCCGTTATAGGGCACCCCGGCAATCAAATGGTTAATCTCTGCCTTTGCTTCTGGTCCTGTTTCCGGCTTGGTAAATGGTTTTTCAAAATAAAGCCAAACCCCAAAACCAACCAAAAAACCGGCCATAATAACAAAAATAACTATTTTTTTTATGGTCATAGATTTTTTTTATCTGGTTAATTAAATTTAAGCTACGCAGGCACTATCACAAGATTCACAACCTACGCAGGCACATCCCTCTACCCCTTCTGCACATCCTTCTGCAGAACAACAATCACAGCCCTCAACCACGAAACGACAAGGACAGCAAACTGCCTGAGCTTCTTTGATAAAAGAGGCGCCTGGTTTGTTGGAAACAATCTTACCTAATAAACCGACCACCGCCCAAACAATCAGGAGTAGAAACAATAAGATTAAATTTTTGAACTTTATTTTAAGCTTAGGCATATATATTCAATTTTAGCATAATAATCTATTCTCAAAAACAATCGGTTATCCACAATTCAGAAATGGCTATCTGCCGATGACTGAAGTGTGAACCAGGGATTCAACCAAACCGTCAATATTAAGGAATTTCTCTATTTGTTCGTCAGAGACACGAAAGCCGCCCAGAGCGCAACACTTTAAATTAAGAGCTTCGGAAATTAAATGAATATTTTGGCCGATATGACCGGCCTCAATCAAAATAAAGCGATAACCTCTTTGCTGGTATTTGTTTTGCGTCCGCCAGAAAACAGCCGTTAAAAAAATAATCAGCGAAGCATTTTCAACAAACTCATAAATGGCTATCTGTGCCAAATCCTTCTTGGTAACTCTTTTCTGCCAAAGCATTTCCAACTGATGCTTTTCTATGTTATAATGGAAAAAACCGGGCTTAAGGCCCTGACCGGCATTAATTATTAAACCATAGGTCTCAATAGGATATCTCGCCCCGCCCGAAGGATAAGCTCGCCGGCCATCGCCATTTTCAGTTTGACGAGTTATGCCGCAGGAATATTTCAGCATAAGAGAAAGTTCGTCTAAATTTATTTTACCCGGTGACATTTCTCTCTTGGAACTTCTTTTTCTAATTGCTTCAAACAAGTCAAATTTTTTTTCCTGATGCTTTAATTTTATTACGGGTAAACGAGGATAGGTCTTGTAATAAATAGTTTTCCATTCATCAGGCCATAAAGAAGAATCCCTAGGGACCTTATGTCTGAATTTCTTGGTATATTGGTGAAAAAGTTGAGAAAAATCTATTTCTTGCATATTATTTGATACCCCTTGACAAGATAATATCAATATGTTATACTACTGGTAGTAATAATTAGCACTTTAATATAAACAAGGAGGTATTGTCATGAAAAAACTATTTCCCCTATTTGCAGTATTCGGATTGCTGGTACTGTTATTTGGTTGGACTGGTTGCGCCACTCTGCCCTTGAATGAAACAGAAATAACCGACTATCATAAAGCCACGAATAACTGCTCTGATACAATGAAAGCTTACACTAAATTGCAGAAAAGCGCCAACAGAACACCGATCAGTGTCAAGATTATCAGGGACCCGGATTCCAATAATCTGGAAAAGGCCCTGGTTAAAAGCAGAAAAATTATCTCCCCCTGGACAATAGTCAAAAAGTTTCTTCTGAGAGAAAAGATAACCCGGCCGGAACTAGAGATTCGAACCGAACTGTATTAGTTTAGTTCTTTGCAACAGTCCAGGCACAGGCCCCAAAAACAAAGGGGCCTGTTTTTATTCTTAAATCAAGGAAAAGGGTGAGGCCAAGGATTCCATTTCTTAGCCGGCTTAAAGCCCAATTTTTGAGGCACCTCCTTCAATCGCTTGGCTCCTAAAACCGCGTAAGGTTCGTTTAAATATAAAGTGACCAAGGGAGGAACGATTACCTTAACTGAAAAATAACCTAAATCCTTAAGAACTTGGTGTTTAACTTGATAGTAGGAAACCTCATACTTCTGACCCAATGATTTAAATTTTTTAATTAAATAGTCCAATTCCTCCTCCGGAGAAGAAAATTGAGGGAACCCCTTTTCTAATTCTTTTAAAGATTCTTTCTGCCCTTTTAAGAAAAACTGAAAATGTTTAAAGCTTTTCTGATTAGCCCAAAAACTCAAACGGGCTCCCTGGTTCACAGAAAAACTCTGAAAAGGCTGATAGGTTTTGTCTAAATATAAATAATCTTCTTGTCGGTCCACCTTTATGTTTCTCAACCAATGGCAAACGCCCAGGGATTCTACAAGAGACCTTAAAAGCGTTTTAGACCAGTTCATATCACAGCCGCCACCCATGGCTATTTTAGGACCAACACCGCTATGGTCCAAAACAGTACAAATACAACTGGGAACGCCTATTTCGGTAGTCGTGTTATAAAAAATAACTTCAAAGCCCAAACGCTGACACTCTTCAAGTAAATCTTTCAATGGCGGGCAATCAATTGTTTTGACATCTATTTGGGGGGGCGCCTGTTGGTTAAGCCAATAAATCAGGAAACCATCTCTTTGAATTAATTCATAAAGACCGGCTAAAATCGCTTTGGTCAGAGTATAATGGCCGCCAGCCCCGTTAGTATTAATTTCTCTTAAAGTTGGTTCTCGCCAACCAAGATGACTAAGATTATAATTCCAAAAAATCAATTGGCCGGGGATTAAGATTTTCTGATTGGTAAAAAGCGACCTTCCTTCGGCCCACAGAAAATTACTGTTTTCATCAAAGCGGAAATAGGCATTTTTTTTCTTTTGGTCCTTTGAAAAACCGGCTAAATAATTAATTTTTAAATAATCTCTTCCTTTTCTTCTTAAATCATTAATAGAAGCCAACAGTAAATCCTTTTCCCGATAAATCAACAATGGGAAACGTTCCAAAAGCTCGCCAATTACCTTGGAAACCGCTTCCTCCAAGTCCAGGGAATCGCCATGGGTATAACCGGCAGTCCTTATCTGAACGCCGTCTGTTATTTTTTCATCTAAAGGAGAATTTATTTTAGTTTTAAAAATCCTTGGTTCGTCATAATAAACAGGCTCGAAATAAATATCCTCAATTATTTTTTTCTCTTTAAGATAATTAATTATCGGAAGCCATTTCAAGGGAAGCGGATAATCTTGGCTGTTTTTTTCAAAAGAAAGCGTTGGCCCGGCAATATTCTGAGTCATTCTTAAAATTTTAGAAAACAATTGCAGAGAAAGTTTCTGTTCTTTGAGTGGTTGACGATAATTGCCAAGCGGCTCAAAAATATCTTCTAAGAATTGAGGAGTTTCTGTTAATTTACTTTTGGCAAAAGGCAAATAATAATCTTTGTATTGTTTTTTTTCCATAATCTCAAAGAGGTTTAGCCCGCAAATAGCGACTGGCCCCTAAAAGTAAATGACCGGCGCTGTCAACCCATATTTGACAATTAAAGTAATCGTGACGAATCCCTCCCATGACTATTTTTAAGTTCTCCTGCGGAATAAAATAACTGTTTTCCGAAGAGTACTGCATTTGAGACAACCAGCCAAAAGTTTTTTCCAAACATTTTCTACAATAATTTAGATTAAAGACCCTGTCAATTTCTCTATTTCTCAAAAGAAATATTGTCCCCAAAACTTCGGCAATCTTAGCGGTTCCTCTGGTATAAACAAAATCAGAATGAGTGGTTGATTTAAAAGCGCCGGAGGCCAATTGATAACTCAAAAGCCAGTCAGTATCTTTTTGAGCAGTTACCAAATAGGAAGAATCATTGGAAATCTCAAATAATTTCAGAAAAAGATTTACTGATTCAGCCCAAAGGGCCAAATTAACCGGCTGATTATCAGTCAACTTTTTTTCAAAGGCCTGCTGACTGACCTGACTGAATCTAAAAGCCGGCTCAAGAAGACCCTTATCGTTTCTGGAAAGCTCCGCTAAAAAACTGCCTATTTGCTGAAAAAGGATCGGTTCAAAAGTCAGCTGATTTTCCTTTTCTAAAATTTTTGAACCGGCCTGAAGGGACTCCGACCAATAACCCAAACTTAAAGCCAACTGGCCAAAATAGGCCAAACTGATTGCCAGCTGGTTAGGATTATTAATAAATAACGCTTCTTTTAAAAGATATTCCTTGAGATATAAAAAATTTTTTTGGCCGGCTTCCAAATAATCAGGCTGGTCAATTGTTTTACCCAGTTCCACTAAGCTCCAGGCCGTCAATGCAGAACGAGGCCAGTCAATCTGGTTTTTCTGACCAGTCAAAGGATTAATAATAGGCGGAAAATTTCCGTCTGATTCCTGAATTTTTAAAAGCCAGTCAGCCGCTCTTAAAGATGTTTTTTCTATTTCATCCTTTGCTTTTTTGAATTTAACCACTGGCCCGTCTAAATCCAAAATCCTCTCTCGGTTAATTCCTTCAATAAAATCTTCTACCTCAAAAATGAAAATGTCTGTTTTTTTGTCCAAGGCCTCTTCCGGAGACAAAAAGGCCTTTTCCGAAGCCAATCGTCCGAGAAATTCCTCTAAATTATTAAACGTTCTGACATTTAAAACTTCCGGCAAAAACCATCCCTTTTTCTGAACTCTTTTTATTAAATAACCTTTATTATAAAAAATTTCATCCTTTCTGATTAAATTCCGGCTCAAGGGGACTTTCAAATCAGAAATCAGGATTATCTCTATTCTGGTATGAGGAAGTTCTTTCAACTTTAAGGGCTTAAATCTTGAATCGCGGCTGGCCCTGACCACTCCATCTATAAAACCATTTTTTAAATTTATATTTTCCAGCAGGGCCGAACCTCTTAATGCCCCTCTGGTCCAAAGAGTAATATCCAAATCAGTTCTTAAGCTAAATGAAGCTGGAAAAGAAGCAAGATTGAATTCTTCGTGTTTAGGCTGCCTTTTCTCTTTTAAAAATATCTTTAAGGCCTGACGGGCAATTTTAAAAGCAAAGATTCTTTCTTCTTCAGTCAGGCCCCAACGCAAGGGTTTAATGCCTAAAAAGCGGAATCTTTCTTTATTCTCGTAGATTTCTATTTCCGGTGATTGAAAAATTATTTGCCATTGACCGACCGGCAGCCCCTGATGAACCGAAGAAATCCTGATAAAAAAAGTAAATTTTTTGTCCTGGAAATGTTTTAATTTTTTGGGACGCTGGCTAATTTTTAAAGGAAATTCAAAATAATAAGCGCTTAGTTTTCCTTTTTGGTCCAATAAAATCAAATCATTCTGCTGGACTGTTTTGCTTAGCCAATCAAAAATATGTTTGAGCTGCTTTCGGTTTTTGCTAAATAAAAAAGGCATTGTTCTAATCCCTCCAAAAATTCCTTCAATCCTTTATCAGCCAAGTAATTTAATCATACAAAAGCTATATTAAAAAAACAAGCAATCAGCCAAAAAACTGGAGCTTGTTTTTATTTATCTAAAATGACTTTTAGAAACCGCCTCTCATCAGAACCTCTATAAGGCCTTCACCGCTTTCCAAGTTTTGCAAGGCCTTGCCGATGATTGCCTCCTGACATTTTTCATAATCATCGCATTTCATGCCATAGCCCGGCCTGGAAGAAGTGACAATCAAATCACCGATTTTAATAGGCCCGTTTTCGGCAGTTACTTTGGTGGGCACATGGCCTAATAAGGCAATTGGCGCCTGTTCTTCATTGCCTTCCTGCACTCCCATAACCATATTAGGATTGGTGGAAACAATGCCGGCGACCAAAGAACTGTAAGGTTCGGTGGACTTCTTCACTTTCATTTCCTCTTGTTCATCCAGGACCACGATATCGCCCGGTTCCAATTCCTGACTGTCTGAACTCGGTTCATAACTTTCAGCAATGTCACAAAAAGTGCCGCTGTAAAAACCATTAACATAGATATTACTATTAACTTTAAGTCCCTGATTACAACAAAGTGGTTCATAAGTAATATAGCCATCGTTCCAGTCAAAAAAGCCGCCGTCATCAGAAACGGCAATACCGCCGCCGGTCCGGTTACCGCCATTAGCCATTATTGTGTAATACTTGGTTTTGCCATATGAGCCATAGGCGACCCCGTTGCCAGCAGTCCTAAGCCAACCGAAAAGCTCCACATAGATTTGACTACTGGGGTCTCCCATACCCACCCCACTCGTATTTTTGTTGCCTATCCATAAAGCGCCATTATCAGTTCGGTGAATTGAATCGTTCTCAATCTGCAGCTTGCCTCCTACTCCGATACTGCCGTTGACCGAAAGGCTTTGATTGACGCCGAGATAACCCTCGGCAACCACTGAATAAGAACTTCCGGCGCCTGGGGTAAGGTATAGATTGCCATCGCATCTGTCAGATAGCCGCGAACCAGCCAACATAATGCTGGAAAGAGAAGCATTACAATTACCAGCGCTGGCACTGGCTATTTTAACGTAATCAGCCCCTCCGAAGCCGGCTGTGCCGCCAACGCTAAGGTCCTGAGCAACATTAACCTTTGCTGTCCCCCAGCCATCATCATATCCTATGTAAAAATTCCCTGCATAATATCTTATACTGCCAACCGAATGACCGGAATCATGAAAACCAATACTGGTATAGTCCGCCCCGTTTAATGTCACGTTGTAATCCCAATTTGCTCCGCTTGGCTGATAACTGTGGCTTGCTGTGCCCAAAAGCGTCCTGCCCTGGTCAACGACCAAACCGTTAGTGGCGCCGCCCGTATTAAGGATTAAACCGCCGGCTTTGGACTGACCAGCTGAGCCGGTATTAAGCGGCGCAGAAACATTGCCGGCCGGTGGCGCAGAACCGGGCGGCGACCAGGCCAGAATCAAACCGTTGGCTAAAAAGATAAAGCCCAAGGCAATGATTATTATGGAAAGATAGGTGATGGTTTTTTGGGTCATAATTTTAATCTCAAATGGCAAATAAGGTTCAGATTTGCCATCCAAGCTTTAATATTATTATTCCGGAGCAGTCAATGAATCAATAATCTCCTGTATTTGTTCAGGACCAATTCCCTGTCCGGGAGCAGTTAAAGTTTCTATGATCTCCTGGGTAATCTCCGGCTCTCCAGAAACAGAGGCAGTTAAATCTTCTAAAATTTCTTCAGCGGATTTTACTGGAGGAATGGATTCCTGAGGAGATGATTCTTCCTCAAAGAAAAAGAAATAAATTATTCCGCCGCCAATCAGAGCGATAATCAGTATAATGGTAAAATAAGGGATAGTTGATTTATCTCCCATCCCCTATATTCTACCAGTTAATGACCTAATCGGCAAAAGATGTTATCCACAGACCTTAAAAGGACTGATTAAAATAGAATAAGCTCTGGAACCAGTTGGTTAAATACTGGCTGTAAAGCATAATGGGTATGGTCGCTCCGGCTAAAAAAGG
>CAZGZU010000003.1:13647-42251 GCA_964529855.1 uncultured Candidatus Saccharibacteria bacterium
CGAAAAAAATATAGACAATAGAGGCAAGAGATAAAAAAGGCCCAAAAGGGATTTGCGACTTAAAGGGTTTTTTACCAAGAATAATTAAAGTCAGGCCAACTATTGCCCCACCAACAAAAGCTAAAAACAAAGCTAATAAAATATTAGGCCAGCCCAGAATCAGGCCCATCAATACGGCTAATTTAACATCGCCCAAGCCCATCCATTTGCCCCGGGAAACAAGAACTAAACTTAGAAAAAAACCGCTGGCCAGAAAAACCGCCCAAAGGCGATTGAGCAATAAATCGCTGTTGAGAAACGACAAATAAGCCAAGGCAATAATGATGGCCGGATAGACAATTTTGTCGGGGATAAGAGAATGTTTAAGGTCATAGACAAAAATAACAATCAGGAAACAAGTGATGAGCAGAAAATATAAAAGGGTGAGGAGTAAAAAGTGAAGAATGAAAATTTGGAGAAATAGTAACCCGGTTACTATTTCGACCACTGGGTATTGTAAACTAATCTTTTTGCCGCAATAACGGCATCTGCCTTTCTGGAACAAAAAACTCAACAAAGGGATTAAATCATACCATTTTAAAACAGCCCGGCATTGCGGGCAATGAGAACGACTCTTTAAAATTGGCTCCTTGGTTTCCAAACGGCAGATAACTACATTAAGAAAACTGCCAATTGACAGCCCGAGGAGAAAAAATAGGGCTGGGAGCATCGTTTAAGGTTTAACCTTGAACAGCCTGGCAACCGCAAGTTTAGCAGTGATTCAAATCTGCTAAGCCTTTCGGCCGTCAGGCTGTTAATTATGAATTATGGACGAATGCAGTAAATGTTGGCATTGGCAATGGTTGTCCCGCCGCCGTTATCAGCACAATCACAACCATAGACGTCAGTCGTATAACTTCCTGCCGGAAGGGCATTTTCTAATCCGGCCATCAAAACATAATCCTGACCAGTGGAATCCGTGCCATAATAATAATTTGTAAAAGCTCCCGGGTCACTGGGCAGAGCACCCATATAATCAGGCGTTAAACCGCCAAGATTTGCCTCGGTCACCGCAATACAGGTGGTCTGAATTATATAAGCGTCGTTGTCGTCGTAATACAGCTCCGAAGCCAAAGCAAGTTGCCTTAAATCACTTAGTCGGCGGGTATCACGGGCCTTACTTCTGGCCGTGTTCAAAGAAACCAAAACAATGGTCGCTAAAATTCCGATAATGGCAATAACTACCAATAGTTCAATCAAAGTAAAACCCCTCTGACCTCTTTTCTTACTGAAAATCTCTACCATTTTTTTTCACCTCCTTTCCTTTGTCATCAATCCGTTCACCAATTCGTTAACTAATTGATGAAAATTAGTAATTATTGGTGATAAAATTGGTGATTTTATTATTAATCTTATAATTTGTTTTCGACCTGCCAATTTTGCCCGGTCGCCTTAGGCGACTGGTTACAAAATTGAGCATCCCGCAATACGGCGGGCAAAAATCTTTATATCCCTCCGGCCAAATTGTAAATAGGCATAAAAACGGCAAAAATCAAAATAGCTACTCCGATGCCTAAAACAACAATCAACATTGGCTCAATCAATTGACTTAAATTAGCCACTATATTTTCCACCTCTCTATTATAGAAGACGCTTAACTTCTCCAAAATAGCGTCTAATTTACCCGTTTGTTCGCCGGTTTTGACCATCTGAACAAACAAAGGAGGAAACTCCTCATATCTTTGCAGAATAGAACTGACGGTTTTGCCACCTCTTACTTCGTCACGGGCTTGCCAAAGAACCTGCTGAAAAACATAGTTATTAATCACCTGACCGGAAATATTCAAACTTTGAATAATGGAAACGCCTCCCTTAACCAAAGCGCTCAAATTATCAGCCAAACGAGCCAGATAAGTTTTTTGGAGAATCTTGCCGAAAACAGGCAGCTTCAAGATAAGTTTGTCCCAGTTAGCCCGACCTATTCTTGTCCTTCTGTATCGCCAGCCAACTATGCTTCCTATGATTGCAAATAACAAAAGCAACCAGCCCCAGCCCCTTAGAAAATTACTTGTCGTAATAACTATTTTGGTTGACAAAGGCAACTCCTGCCCCGCCTCAACTAAAATGGAAGTTAATTGAGGAATGACCATCACCATAACCAGCACGCCGACAATTAGAAAGGCCCCCAAAATGAAAGCCGGATAAGCCATTGCGCCGCGAATTCTGGAAATAAGATAATATTCTTTTTCCAGATAGTCAGCTAAATAAACTAAACAGTCCTGGAGCCGACCGGCTACTTCGCCTGCTTTAATCAGGTTTATGCAAAAAGAGGAAAAAATCTTGGGGTGTTCAGCCAGGGCCTTGGAAAAAGACATTCCCCCATCAACGTCACTGGCTATTTCAAAAAGAATTTCCTTAAGACGGGGATTTTCGCTCTGCTCGCTAAGGGCTCTTAAGGACTGGACTAAAGGTACGTCCGCCCCCACCAAAATGGATAATTCCCGGAAAAAAACAAAAACTTCTTTGCGTTTAACGCGTTCAAAAATCTTAATTCGCCTGGCAAAGATAGGAGCTGCTCCGGCCGGGCGAAGTCGGATAACTATCAAATCGCGTTTCTGGAGAGCTTCCAGAGCGGTCGGCTGATTAGGGGATTCAATTACACCGCTTTGCATTTCCCCTTTTTTAGTCCGGGCTAAGTAATCAAATTTCATGCCTTCATTTCAAATGATTAAAATATTTCTAGACCTTTACTCATTGGGACTTGATCGGTTATTGTTACCTGGTCATTGGTCATTTATTCTTTAAGCAGCATCTGCAATTCCGGAACATTGGTTGAGTAAAGTTCGGCATTTTCCTGGGAAATTATTTTTCGCTTAACCAAATCACTTAAAGAACGGTTAAGAGAAATCATTCCTTCGTCTGAACTGGTTTCAATAACCATATCAATTTGATGCGTTTTGCCTTCCCTGATTAAATTTCTAACGGCTGAATTGGCAATCATTAATTCCACCGCGTTAATGATGCCGCCTTCCAGAGAAGGAATTAAACGACGGGAAAGAATGCCTAAAACAGTGGCTGCCAATTGCATGCGAATCTGATTCTGCTGATATGGCGGGAAACTGTCAATAATCCGGTCAACTGTCTGGGCAGCCGTATTGGTATGCAGAGTGGTCAAAACCAAATGACCGGTTTCAGCGGCTGTTACGGCACTGCTGATGGTTTCCGGGTCGCGCATTTCGCCAATCATAATTACGTCAGGGTCCTGACGAAAGGCCTCGCGCAGCCCCCGATGAAAACTTTGGACGTCTTCGCCAACTTCCCGCTGGTCAATAATGCATTTGTCCGGCAAAAACAGATATTCAATGGGGTCCTCAATGGTAATAATATGGTCCTGACGAGTATGATTTATCTCGTCAATCAGGGCTGACAAGGCGGTAGATTTACCTTGTCCGGAAGGACCAACCACTAAAAAAAATCCCTGAGCAGATCTGGCAAACTGATGACAAATAGGCGGCAAACTCAATTCTTCAATAGTCCTGATTTTGGTAGGGATTAAACGCAGGGCTGCACTAATTCGACCAAGCTGTTGATAAATATTGACTCTAAAACGAGCTTTCTCTTTATAGGCAAAAGATAAATCAATATCCCGCTGACTAAGAAATTGCTCGCGGCGGTCTTCTGAAAGAATACTAAAAGACAATTCCTGGGTGTCTTTTTCAGTTAAAACCGGCTCTTTATCTATGGGGGTAAGCTTACCGTTAACCCGCAAAATCGGCTTGCGACCAGCCGAAAGATGGACATCAGTTGCTTCCTGTTTTATGGCCGTTTCTAAAATCTCTTCAAGTTTTTTTTGATAGTTATCCATATACTCTCCTTAATTACAAATTTATCGACGCCTGGCTAATATCTCTTTTATTTTAGCCACTACGGCTGTGGGCGTGGAATGAGCTTTGATGATATATTCCTCGGCTCCCAAGGCCAATCCTTTTTCTATTTCATTCTTTTGTCCCAGGTTGGTCAAAAGGATTATTGGTATCTTCTTTAGATTGGGAGTTGCTTTAACTTCTTTTAATATCTCAAAGCCATCCGTTTTAGGCAGAATAATATCCAAAAGAATTAAATCCGGCTTGCCTTTTTTAATCTTAGCCATGCCTGATTTGCCATCAACGGCTATTTCCGGCCGAAAACCTTTTTGAGTCAACTTAGTGGTATAGATTTCACGAAGAAAAGGGTCGTCTTCAATGATAAGAATGTTCTTCATGGCTGTTTTGCCCGGGAATACGGACCCTTAAGGAACGGCTATATTCTGTCCCTGGGATTTCCCCTGGACTGAATCTGTTTCCAGATAATATATCAACTGATAATCTCTCTCCCCGCTAAGCGACTCATAATAATACTTATAAGTTACGCCGCCGACTGCTTCATTCAGGGGGTCAATGGGCACACCCTGCATTGCTCCGTCGCCGATTAAAGCGGTTGACAGAGCATCGGTGGTGCCGTCAACCTCAATCTGTCCGCCACCGGAATCCGGATAAAGATAATTATTATTATAATACAAAGACAAACCCTCCTGAATGGACTTAATGTCAGCTACCCGACGGCTGTCCCTACTTTTGGCCCGCACGTCTTTAACAACAAATAAAGTTAACACTGCCAAAAAACCGATTATGGCCACGACGACCAAAAGCTCAATCAGGGTAAATCCTCTATTTTTTTGATATTTAAGATTTAAGCATTGGAGCATAATTTTTGAAAAACTGAAAAGAAATTACTCTTCTACTTTTCCAAGCATCTCCTCAAAAGAGATAAGACCCTGGAGAGCCTTGGAAATGCCGTCCTGCCTCATGGTAATCATTCCCTGCCGACGGGCCTCCTCCTTTATTTTTGCCTCGCTTAACTCCTTGTTAATAATTGCTTCCAATTGAGGTGTCATGGCTAACATCTCATAGAGAGCAATTCGACCTTTGGTCCCTTTATTGGCGCAAAATTTGCAACCGACTGCCCGATAAATCTTGAATGGCTTTCGCCAGGGAAAAGCTTTTCTCTGATTAGCGTCCAATTTGGCTAATTCTTCCTCAATCAGCTGACTGATTTTGGGAGGAGCGGTTACTTCTTTCCGGCAATGCGGGCAGAGTCGTCTGACTAAACGTTGGGCAATAGCCAAATTCAAAGAAGTGGGCAAGAGGAAAACGCCAATGCCCATATCAATTAAACGAGGAATTACGCCAATGGCATCATTGGTGTGCAAAGTAGAAAGAAGAATGTGTCCGGTCAAAGCAGCATGAATGGCTAAAGCAGCCGTTTCCTCATCTCTAATCTCGCCAACCATAATCACGTCAGGGTCTTGTCTAAGAATATGACGCAAACCGGAGGCAAAAGTATATTCTATTTCCGGCCTAATCTGGGACTGATTAATCCCTTCAATAAAATATTCAACCGGGTCTTCCAAACTGACGATATTAACTTCCTGACGATTCAATTTATTGAGGATAGCGTAAAGAGTGGTTGTCTTGCCGGAACCGGTCGGCCCGGTAAGTAGAATCATGCCAAAGGGCTGTTTAATGGAATTCTCCAGGGTTTTCAGATTATAACCCTGCAAACCCAGTTCAGGAAAAGTTCTTAAACCGACTGTCGGGTCCAAAACCCTTAAAACCACTTTTTCTCCGCCGGACGTCGGTAAACTGGAAACCCGAAAATCAATCTTCTTGCCGATAATCGTGGTATGGAATCGGCCGTCCTGAGGCACTCTTGTCTCATCAATCTTTAAATTAGCCAATATCTTAATCCGCGAAACAATAGCCGACTGAATTTCTTTGGGCAAAAGAAGACTGGTATAGAGAACACCGTCAACCCTGAAACGAACTTTAACCTTTTTCTCCACCGGTTCAATATGAACGTCGGAAGCCCCTCCTTCAGTAGCATGTCTTAAAATAACCGCCACTATTTTGGTTATCGGCGCTTCAGTAACGATTCTTTCGGCCGCCTCCTCTACTTTGCCAGCCGGCTTGCCCTTTTCTTCAGCCCCTAATTCCCTTTCCAGCTCCCAAAGCGCCTTTTGAACCTCACTGCGCAGAGTCCGATATTGCTTTAAAATATCCTGCAGGTCCGAGGGAGTGATAATAAAAAGCTTTGGCTCCAAGCCGCTTCGTCTGGTAATAAATCTTAAAGCCTCCTTGGCTTTGAGGTCATCCGGATTAACCATGCCCACCTCAAGAATGTTCTCATGCTTGTTTATGGGAATGAACTGATAAAAAGCGGCTGCTTCCTCGGGAATTTCTTTCAAAACTTCCACCGGAATCTTTTTGCCGGTTAAATCTATAAAAGGGACTTTGAGATCTTCAGCTCTTTTCTTAACCGCCTCTATTTCCTCGTTTTTGTTTGTATTGTTCTTTTGGATTGGCATGCCCTTAATATGGCAAAAATGGATTGTTTCGGCCTTTCTCTTCTACTGACAAAGGCCATTCTCCATAAGCTTTCAAACTCTGGAAATGAGGGTTTTTCAAAAAAGCAACGTCAAAATCTATTTTTTTAATGATATTTTCTAAAGAATATACCAAGGGAACGCTCGTGCCAGCCCCTCCCGGTTCTTCGGCAGGGGCGACTGGCGCGGAAGGACGCAAAAAACCAAAATACAAAACTGTCACCGTAATCAAAACCACCGCGGCCAAAACAATTATCATAATTATCTGTTTTTTCTCTCGAGGGAGAGACAGAGAATCTTTGGAAAATTTGGAAAAGAGTTGAAAGGCCATGCTATTTTGCCGATTTTGTTCAATCGCTCACCTCGGGCCTGCTTTGACAAACAAACCAAAGCGAACGACTGTTCACAAATTTCTTTATTGGTAATAAACGCTTACTGCTAAATCAATTTCAAAAATAGATAAGAGACCGGTTTCTTCTTGGCCAAGAGAAAGCTGTATGGATTCAACGGCCATGGAACGAATATTGTTTTCCAAAGCCGCCAAATAATTTTTAAAAGCATCATAAGAACCAATCACCTTGATATCCACTGACATACTGGGGAAACCGGCGATTAATTTTTTGGCTTGAGAGGAACCGGACTGGGAAGATCCTGTTTCCGTTTCTTCGGTGATTTCGCCAAAGTTAATTGATTCCAATAATAGACCGTTACTGGAAGCCAGGCTTTCAAATTGAACCAATAAATGAGGGACGTCTTTTTCTTGAGGCAAAGACAGGAAAGCTTTATCTACTTCATCTTTGGCATCCTCATATTCCTCATCAAGTTGCTGAACTTTGGCTAAAAGTTCTTCCAGTTTAGTAATTTCCATCTTCTTTTGGGATATCTCTGTCCGTGAAACCTTGATGGCAGACCATTCCGGGATAACAAAAACAAACACCAGGGCCAGACCGGCTACTACACTGATTAAACTAATGATAATTTTTTTATTCATAACGGCGCAAAGTTCACTGCCAAAGCAAAAAGCCTGAGGCCAGTTCAAGTTGAAAATAACTAGCCACCTGGCCGGATTTCTCCAAACTGGCATCCGTAAATCTCACCTCATCTATCCGCGAATCTTGTTCAAAAATAACCGCCTGCTTGGCTAAAATCAAATAATCAATTGCTTGTGTTTTTAAATCTATCTTATTCTCGGACAAATCAGCGCCGAACTCTATAAACTGAACTTCTGGGAGAGCCAGTTCTTCCAACATGTCAAAAATCTTAGAGGCGTAGAAACGACTTTCCAAAAGTTTTTTCAAATCCTCTACATCTTCTTTTAAAGCCGTAAACTCACTCTCTAAATCCAAATCCCTTTGAGTATTTAAATCTTCTGCTGTTTTGACCAAATCCTCCTTTTCCTTGGTCAGACTCCGCTGATATCCCCAAAGCCCTGAGCCAATTAGAACAACCACTAATAATAAAGACAGAGAAAGAATCAACCAGATATTGCCCTTGGGAGCCAGCCGGCCGCCCAACCGGAAAATATCCGCTCCGGGCAACTTTGCCTTGCCTTTAACTTCCTTCTTCTGATATTTTTCTGGCATTAGTTTAATGTCCATATTATTCCCTCATGGCCAAACCAATAGACACCGCTAAAGCTGGCCCTAATTCTTTAATGGCTGGCTGAAGCAAAGAAGGATACGACACTCGGGCAAAGGGCTGACCAACCGAGAGCTCCAAACCTAACTTATTGGTCAGATAATCAGTAAAACCGAACAAATGAACGCTGCCGCCGGCCAAAATACATTTCTCAATCCGTCGAGTATACTTGGTCTGATAAGTATCAAGTATTTTTTTAATTTCCAAAGCAATAACTCCCAAACTTGAATTAATACTGCCTTTTACTTGGGATTTCTTCTCGTCAGCTGATTGATTGGTTGATATTCCTCTCTTTAATCTCTCTGCTTCCTCCAGGCCCAAGCTCATTTCCTGGGCAATTGATCTGCTTATCTTTAATCCGCCCATCTCTAAATTATGAGTGCCCCGGATATAGCCTCCGTCAACAATACTGACATTAATGGAACGGGCACCGGCATCAATTAAAAGTATAGCACTTTTATCATTGCCCACCAAGGCGCGACTTAAACTGAAAGTTTCTTCTTCTATGGCTTTCATCCTTAATCCGACCAAACGAACTATCTGATTATAATTAATAATAACCTCTTTGGGGACAGCCACCAGCAAAACCTGCTGACTCTCTTGTTTGCCCGGTGATTCAATAATGCTCCAATCCAAAACCACCTCGGAAATAGGCACTGGCACGTACTTCCTTGCTTCCAGAGGAACGGCCGCGGCAATCTCTTTTGCTGACATGGCCGGGAAATCAATCAAAGTAGAGAAACTGGAATAAACCGGTACGGAAAGACAAGCTTCTCGAGATTCAATCTTGGCTTCCTTAAGGGTCTTAATGATAACGTCAGCCATGTCCTCATTGGAAATCTTGGCGGATTCTGAACCGATTTGGTAACCAGCCTTCTTTAAATGCCCCATTAAAGAATAGGTGGCATAATTTTTTAACTGGTATCTGCCCTCGGTTATTTCCAATTCAACCACTTTGACCAGAGAAGTGCCAATATCAATACCTAAACAGGTTTTTGGTTTTTTTTTAAATAAAAACACGGACAAAAACGAGTCCTGTCTCGCTAGGACTTAACGAAGACAAGCTCTATAACTTGTTCTAACTTATTGAAAATTATACCATAATTCTAAAAGACAAGAAACTATTCTATGTGGAAAACTATTCTGGATTTACTTTTCCCTATTTATTGCCTTGGCTGCGGCCAAGAAGGAGAATTCGTCTGTCCGAACTGCTTTGAAAAGATTCCTCTGAAAAAAGGACCTCTGCTTAAATTAAAAGGGAATTCCGCTTTAGCCGGCCTGCTCATCACCACTGACTATAATTATCCTTTGGTCAGACAAACCATTCACCGATACAAGTACGACCTGGTCAAAGACCTGGCCAAACCTCTGGGACAATTAATGGTTAATCGGCTAAGAACTGTTATGAACTCTCCTAATAATATCATTCTCATCCCCATACCTCTCCATAAAAAACGCCTTCGCTGGCGGGGTTTTAATCAGGCCGAGCTGCTGGCTCTGGAAATCAGCCAACAATTAGACATCCCTTTGGCCAATAACATTATCAGCCGGCTCAAACACAGCCTGCCCCAGGCAAAAATTAAAAGCTCCTGGCAAAGAAAACAAAACATTAAAAAGGCCTTCCAGCTTTCTTGTCAGCCAATCCTGAAAAACAAAATCATCATCTTGATTGACGATGTCTCTACCAGCGGCGCTACTTTGGAAGAATGCGCCAAAGCCCTTAACTCCTTAAAACCCAAGCAAATCTGGGGGTTGGTCACTGCCCAAGGTTAATGTCTTGACTTAAATTATTCTAAATGTTAAAAAATAATATCTTTAACAAACAACAAATAAAATAAATAATGGGAGGGAATAATGGAAAAAAAGGATGAAACGATAGAAAAGAAGGAGGCAAAGGGTTTCCTTGATGAAGACTCAGATGAACCAGATGTGATAGAGGAGGCAATGGATAAAGCGCTAGGACCATCAATTCCGATAAGAATAGCGCCTCACAATCTTGAGGCAGAAACAGGCGTCCTAAGGATAATGCTGCTCAACACCACATATATCCAAAGAGCAAAAGAGGTATTATCCATTGAAGGAGACGAATTTCATAAAGAAGCCAATCGGATAATTTATCTAGCCATCCTCAAGCTTTTCAAAAAAGGAAAGCCGGCTGATTTAATCACCCTGATAGATGAATTAAACAGGAATTACCAATTAGAGAAAGCCGGCGGAGAAGATTATCTTAAACGTATCTTTCTTGAGGAAATGCCCTCTATAGAAAAAGACGGCTACTCACCGGACAATTTTGATGCCTATCTCAATCTCTTGGAAGAATTGTTTCTGCTTCGTCAACTAATTGATGGAATGTCTAATATCGCAGAGATAGCCTTTCGGGGAGATATCCAGAAATTAGAAGGGCCTCTTAAAGGACTAATCAAGAGAATCCGTCGGGTCCAACAATTCATTGCCATATCTGGATAACAATGAAAAGGAGGGGGAGATGAGGTTCTTTATCTTTAGAGTAGAATATTTCTGTATAGGCTGTGACTGGAAGACATTACGGCCCTCAATTTACAATCTTTCACCAAAGAAACTCACACCGAGAAAAATAAAAGAACTTACTGGAAAAGTAAGCAACCATCCAGCTTTCATCAGATGCCCGCACTGTAAGGCAGAGGTTATGCGGAACATAAAAACCGTACCCGATGGCTGGAACATTGGCTGGAACATAAAAAGAATTTCATATCAGCCCTAATAAACTTAGGGCTGATTTATTTTCCTAACCAAAAATAAACACTTGAAAAGATACTCAAAATAAGATATGATAAAAACAAATTTGGAGAGGTGACTGAGTGGTCTAAAGTGGCACCCTGCTAAGGTGTTGTACCTTAACGGGTACCGTGGGTTCGAATCCCACCCTCTCCGCCGTTAACAGCTAGCACGAGACACTTTGCTTCGTGGTAATTCTGTTACAATTCAACTATGAAAGTTTATATTACAGCCTCATTCAAGGGTTCTGATAATAGGAAGGAAATCGAGCAAATGTGTTCGCTTGTGAGAAAGTCTGGATTTGAAGATTTCTGTTTTATACGAGACGTTGAGAACTATGAAAAAGTTTTTGATGATGCTCATGAGTTAATGGAAAGAGCTAAGGAAGAAATAGCCAAGTGCGATGTGCTACTCATCGAATATGACGGACCAGGTCATGGGAGAATGGTTGAACTGGGTATGGCATATGCTATGAGTAAGAAGGTTGTTTTGATAACAAAGGAAGGGACATTTGTTAAGGAAACGATCAGTGGAGTAACCGACAAAATAATTGAATACAAGAACCTTGAAGATATTGCTACTCCGCTGTCACAGTTATTTTCAGACTGGAAATAAGCGCTCGAGACACTATCAATTTGATATACTTAACCTATTGAAAATAACCTTACTGGGCTTAGCCGACCACGGTTCCAGCTCGAGGTAGCTCGCACAAGTTTCTGCTAGGCAAAAAAATTTAAATTTTTGGAGAGGTGCGAGAGCGGTTTAATCGGACGGTCTTGAAAACCGTTGTCGTCTTCGGCGACCGTGGGTTCGAATCCCACCCTCTCCGCATGCCTAATATTCTTAATCTCCGGGGAAAAGATGAGTCCGAGGAGCCAGAGCCAGAAAAACAAGTTCCTCAAACTAAAAAGTCAGCCAAAGCAAGCAATGACCATCTGGAATGGTCAGCTCCTGAATTCAATCAATACAGCAAAAGTAAATCCTGGTTCATGGTTACTGGAGTAATTGCCTCTGGATTGTTCCTCTGGGCTCTCTTGACCAAAAATTTTCTCTTTGGCCTGCTTATTGGTCTGGCCTATTTCTCCATAGTCACTTATGGTCTGAAAACGCCCAGAAACATCCGTCTGGCTATCACCACCAAAGGCATCAGGATTAATCAGACGCTTTATGAGTTTGACAATCTTAAATCATTCTGGATTTTCTATGACCCGCCGGAAATAAAAGAACTCAGTTTGCGAAGTAAAAAAATAGTAATGCCCTACATTAAAATCCCTCTGGGTGAACAAAACCCGACGGCGGTCAGGCGACTCCTTATTAAATATTTACCGGAGAGAAAGCAGACTGAATCTCTAATTGAGAGTTTAGCCAGACAATTTAGATTTTAGCGCCCATAGCTCAGCGGATAGAGCGGTTGCTTGCGGAGCAACAGGTCGCAGGTTCGAGTCCTGCTGGGCGCACCAATGACTCTTAGTTTAAACAGCAAAATCCAACAACTTAAAAAAGTAGGTCCCGCTTATTTAAAAAAGCTTGAAAAGCTTAACATAAAAAATATTGGGGACCTTTTTTTTCATTTTCCTCATCGCTATGATGATTTTAGCCGGCTGGTTACCATTGACCAGCTGCAAGTCGGACAGACAGCCACCATTCAGGGTAAAATTGTTGAAATCAAAACCAGTCGCACCTGGCAGAAAAGAATGAGTTTAACCGAAGCGATTGTTAAAGATAAAACCGGTTCTTTAAGAGTTATCTGGTTTAACCAGCCCTATTTAGTCCAAACCCTAAAACAAAAAACCGTTAATTTGGCCGGCAAGGTTGTTTTTTCCGGCAAGACCCTTTGTCTTTCTAATCCGGCTTATGAGATTGTTTACCCTGTCATTGCGAGGAGCAGCGCGACGAAGCAATCCCATGGAGAATCGAACGAGGTTGCCGCGTCGCCTTCGGCTCCTCGCAATGACAAATTTACTCATACCGGCCGCCTAGTGCCTGTCTATCATGAAACAGCCGGTTTAAGTTCCCGCTACCTCCGCTATTTAATCAAACCGCTACTCTATCTGGCTGATGGAATAACTGATTTTTTACCTGACTCAATTAAAAAGGAATTCCATTTGCTTAATCTTAATCAAGCAATTAAACAAATTCATTTTCCTGATAATCTTCAGTCAGCCGAAGCAGCCCGCCAGCGACTGGCCTTTGATGAATTGTTTCTGATTCAATTAACTACTCTGCAGCAAAAACAGAAACTAAATAGGGAGAAAGCGTCAGGCATTGCTTTTAACCAAAAACTAATTAAATCTTTTGTTCAGGAACTGCCTTTTAAATTAACCGATGACCAACGGCTAGCGGCCTGGGAAATCTTTCAGGACTTGACCAAGTCCCAGCCAATGAACCGCCTGCTTAACGGCGATGTCGGTTCAGGCAAAACAGTTGTTGCGGCAATGGCAGCTCTGGAAACAGCCAAGCAGGGCTATCAGACAGCCCTGATGGCGCCGACCGAAGTTCTGGCTAAACAGCATTTCCAGACCTTTAACCAATTCCTGAAAAAAAGCAAATTAAAAACCGCTTTATTAACCGGGGCTGATAATCTTGTCGGTCAAAAAAGAAAAACATCCCGCTCTCAACTTAAAAAGAAAATCGCTGATGGAGAAATAGACATAGTCATTGGCACCCATGCCCTTATTCAGGAAGCTCTCTCTTTTAAAAACCTGGCCTTGGCCATTGTTGACGAACAACATCGCTTTGGCGTGGCTCAGCGAGCCGCCCTCCAAAGAAAAATCTATCAAATAGAGGATGGCCTGCCAAGCATCCCTCATTTATTATCAATGACAGCCACGCCTATCCCGCGCACCCTGACTTTAACCATTTACGGCGATTTGGACATTTCTTTGCTCAAACAAATGCCCAAAGGCAGACGAAAAATCATTACCAAATTAGTCACGCCGGCTGAACGCCAAAAGGCATATAACTTCATCAAAAAACAGGTTAAACAAAAAAAGCAGGTCTTTGTTATTTGCCCGCTGATTGACGAATCAGAGAATCTGGAGACAAAATCAGTCAGTCAGGAATATGAAAAATTGTCTAAGGAAGTTTTTCCTCAATTAAAAATAGCCATGCTTCACGGCAAGCTCAAGCCCAAAGAAAAAGAAGAAATTATGAAAAATTTCAAACAAGGCAAGACAGATATTTTGGTTTCCACTTCGGTAATTGAGGTAGGCATTGACGTGCCCAATGCCACGGTCATGATGATTGAAGGAGCTGACCGGTTCGGCCTGGCTCAACTTCATCAGTTTCGCGGTCGGATTGGCCGGGGCCCTGACCAGTCCTATTGTTTTCTCTTTACTGACTCAACAGCCAGGAAAACTCACCAACGGCTCAAAGCGGTTTTAGCCACAGCTGACGGTTTTGCCTTGGCTGAAAAAGACCTGCAGATTCGGGGACCGGGTGATTTTATTGGCACGCGCCAATGGGGCCTGCCTGATTTAGCTCTCGCTTACTTAAATGATTTGGAACTTATTAAAAAAACCCGCTTGGCTGCCCAGCAGGTCTTGGAAAGGAATCTTTTTAGCCCAACTCTGGAAACAAAGTTCAAAGAGTTTCAACAATTTATACATCTGGAATAGACTTGACAAGAAAGATATGAGGAGTTAGAATAACAGAACAATTTAATAAAGGAAGGAGGTTACAGGTTTTGACAGAAGATTGCGAACATTAACATCAAAATCAAACACAGGAGGAGAATATGACAGTGGAAGAGGAGATTGAAAGAAGATTAGAGTGGCAGCATCCAGAGATAAGCAGAGAAGAAGCCCGAGATCTCTTGACTGAAAGAGAACAAGCAATGCATAAGAAGGTTGAAGCACTTAGAAAGAGTCATACAGATAGTATTCAGGCGGAAGAAACCTTTGATGACCGTTATCGTTACAATCAACCGACTTTTCACGAAGGGGTTATCGCAACAGAATGTAAGTGTCTTAGAAATATAACGGAAGCCTGGGAAAGATTAAAAGACAATACTTGGGGAATATGTACAGAGTGCGGAGAAGAAATTCCTCGAGGACGGCTCGAATCAATCCCAGAAGCTGAGCATTGCACCCCTTGTTCAAAAGAACATTCAACCCAAGACCAAAAACAACGTCGTGGTATAAGGTCACCTTTCTCATCTGTTTCACCTAGTTTTGCCTAAATTTCACTTACTGAACGAGCGAAGGGTATCCTAATCTATAGATCTCTCGCTCAATAAGTGAAAGGCACTATTGAAAATTCTTTTCATAGGTCTTTCCTCCTAAACTACCCGGACCACTATGGTCTGGGTGGACAATCCCAGCCAGGAGTATTTATCTCTCCTGGCTGTTTTCTTTTCTGCCTTTCCCTTTTTTAGGAGTCACCCAAAACCCCATATATTTGCCCAGCATTAAACGGGTTTGTGAATCAATTCCGGGAAGCCCGCCAAAAATCAAAATAGTCAGAGGCACTAAAATCCATTGGACAACCATTCCCAGGGTTCTGATAAAACCATATCCCCTGGGTCGTTTGGGTAAAAGCAAAGTGCTGTAAATAGCTGAACCAATCAAACCAATCATGGCCAGGGTCATCAAAGTCCGGGTCAAACGGGGAAGGTTATAGGATAAAAGAGTGACATTAAAACGCTGACCGCCCAAAAACAAAGGCAGCCAGCCCAACAGGAAAATCAAGAGAGCATTGGTTGCCCAGGACCAAAAACCCTCCAGCTGCACCCAAGTCCAGCGGATCTTCTTCTTCCAGGCAATCCTCTTATTCTTATAAAATCCAAAAAGCAGGAAGGGGACGTTCTCTACTCCCCAACCCCAGCGCCGCTGCTGCCGATAAATATTAACGGCTGTTTTTAAAAAACTGGGCGCTAAATTGGCATCCATGGAAACAGGATAATGCAAAGGGATAGTCCGGTAACGACCATTATAATAAAGGAGATTCTGCCAGAAAATCCGTGAATCCTCGGAAACCATATTAGTCGGCCAAAAACCAACCTCAACCAGGGCCTGCCAGCTGATTGACTGGGAAGAAAAAGTGGAAAGGCGTTCTGGTCGCTGTTGCTGCATCATCTGCCAAAAAGTTCCTGAAGTGGCCACTACCCGCGAAATAGCCGGCGCCTGCCAGATATTATTATTATAAATCGGCACTGGCTGATAACTGGTCCGGGTCGGTCTTTTGGTAGTCAAATAATGATAGGTTAAACAGGAAAAATACTTTGGATAAACCCGCGTATCAATGTCAAAACAGGAAACAACAATATCAGGATAGGGAATTTTCAAAGGGTCAATAATCTGTTTTTTAACCTGACGAGCTGCCCAGGTAGCATTAGCTCCTTTAGCGGCTAACTCGCCAACAATATCTTTGGGATGGACAGTAATAAGGAACTTATGGAACTGGCCAGCAAATTCTTTTTTAATGGATTGGGCTATTTTTTGAGCTGACAGACCAACTCGTTCTTCAATGGCCAAAACAACTATCATTTTATCCTTGGGATAATCAGAATCAATAATTGCCTGGAAGGTCGTTCTGACCACTTTCAAAGGTTCTCTATAGACAGGCAAAACCAGCAAATGATGAATCCTCTGCCAATCCTTCTGCTGTTTAACTTTCTTTAACCAATCAACAGCCATTTTTTTCTTAATCCGGCGATAACTGGCCCTTAGATGGGCTGAAAGATAAACTGTTTTCAAGAGCCAGTAAACGTCAAAGGAAATAATAAAAAGGGCTATCCAAACCGGTTTAGCCCAGGATAAAAAAACAACGCTCAAGAGAGTCAGCCAGGTCAAAAAGCCCGGCAAAATCTCAAAAGCCCGATAGAGCCATCGCTCCTTCGGGCTTTTCAAATCGCTGGCCTTACCTATTTTCAGATAATATTTCTCAGCTGGAAGCATAAGATAAGCAACCTCGAGGACAGTATCATTTCTAATACTGATGCCTCTTTGATTTACTGGACTTGAAATCAAAATCCTTTAAGTATTCTTTGACTTCTTTTGTCTTGACTATCACTGAATCTTTTATTTCTACAAACTCGATTTGGTTGCTCTTAGTATCATAAATGGCAAAACCTATCTGACCAGTTTTATGGCCGGAAAGTTCTCCCGGATTACAAATAAGGCAATCACCTACTTTATCTAAATTTTTCAGATGATTATGAGCATAAAAAACCACATCGTAATCACCTGATTTAGCCATTGGTTTGGCGATGTCCGGATAATGGGTTGCAAAAATCTTTTTGCCATCAAATTCCAAGAAATCATAAATATTCTCGCTGACAGTTAAATTGCTTCCCTGGCTTAATGAGGTTCTGGTGATGGCAAATTTATCACCATCATTATTGCCCCAAACAGCAAAAACAGGAATTCGGAAATTAGCTAAAACCTTAGCAATCCCATTATTAATAAAATCCCCCAGAAAAATTATCTGTTTTATTTGCTTCTGCTCAATTATTTTCAAGGCAGAAACTAAATTATGAAAATTATCGTGGATAT
The DNA here is from genome assembly GCA_964529855.1 of uncultured Candidatus Saccharibacteria bacterium. Classification (GTDB taxonomy): domain Bacteria; phylum Patescibacteriota; class Minisyncoccia; order Portnoybacterales; family UBA2143; genus CAZGZU01. The sequence continues at coordinate 30,934 of CAZGZU010000003.1, forward strand.
CCGCAATAACGGCAATTTTCATACTTGAGTAGCCCCGAGGGGAATCGAACCCCTGTTGCCACATTGAAAGCGTGGAGTCCTAGGCCACTAGACGACGGGGCCATTCTCGCCTATTTTACCAGAGAAATTGAAATTTAGCAAGAAATTTGTTAGATTAAGTTTATGACTATCTTAGGGGTTGAAACATCCTGCGATGATACGGGAATTGCTTTAGTCAAAGGCAGCCAACAGGGCTGCCGGATTCTTTCTAATGTGGTTTCTTCTCAAATAAAAATCCATGCGCCTTACGGCGGGGTCGTGCCTAACTTGGCCGCCCGGGCTCATTTGAACAATATTCAACCCTGTTTGAAACAAGCTCTTAAGCAGGCGAATCAGCCAAAGATTGATTTGATAGCCGTAACTATCGGACCGGGGCTGATTCCTTCCCTTTTGGTGGGAGTTAATTTTGCCAGAGCCCTGGCTTATGTCTGGCAAAAACCGATTATCGGCATTAATCATATTGAAGCGCATATTTATGCCAACTGGCTGAAAACTGCTCCGGTTTTTCCTACCTTATGTTTGGTTGTCTCTGGCGGACATACCCAATTAATTCTGGTCAAAGGACACGGAAAATATCAGCTCTTAGGCCAGACGCGGGATGACGCGGCTGGTGAGGCCTTTGATAAAGTGGCCAAATTACTGAATCTGGGCTATCCGGGCGGACCGATTATTTCCCAGAGAGCCAAAAAAGGAAATCCCCAGGCCATTGATTTGCCCCGACCGATGATTAATTCCAGGGATTTTGATTTTTCTTTTTCTGGGTTGAAAACAGCAGTGTTATACAAGATTCGGCCTCTCGGATCTTTTTTTGAGGTTCGACCTTTCGAGCGTGACCTTGCCTCTGGCAAGATCACTACTCTCAATGTCAAACCTAAAAAAAGATATAGTTCTCGAGGCCAATCATTTATCAATGATATGGCCGCTTCTTTTCAACAAGCGGCCATTGACGTACTGATTAACAAAACCATCAAGGCAGCCAAAAAATATCGGGTTAAGACAGTGATGCTTTCTGGCGGGGTAGCCGCTAATCAGGAACTGCGGAAACAAACGGAACAAGCAGTTAAAAAAGAATTAAGCAAGGTTAAATTCCAGATGCCTGACATTAAACTCTGCACTGATAACGCAGTCATGACCGCCATAGCGGCTTGTTATAAAAAGAAGCCAGACTCTAAAAAGAGTTGGCTTCGTATTGAAGCAGATGCTAATTTGAAATTGATTTAATTCAGGATAACAGCCCGGACCAGGGCCTCCACCGTCAATGGACCTAGCATGGCCCATGGCTGAAACTTGCAGGGCCCTATTAAAGATTCGTTCAGTTTCTTTTTAACTTTAGGCAGGACTTCTGAAGAAATCTTTGTGTCTTTATTAACCCTGTATCTGGCTATGTTCAACACATTGGCTGTTGCCCCTATTGCCTCTGCCAAAATCTCTTTCCGTTGCATAATTTCATACCTCCCTGAAAAACAAAATTAATCCTTGACTGAAGCCAGCCGAAGGAATTTGAGATTGATAAACTCAAGATAACCTTTCAGCCAATTTTTTAACGGTTAAGCCCCATTCCTTAGCTATAGCACTAACTGAAAAAGCCGGATTCAGGCTATAGCCTTCTGCTTCCAACCTTTTAATAATTTCTGTCCGGTCCGGCATAGCGATAATTGCTTCATCGCCAATATTCTCTTCAGGGAGTTCTATCATTTTTGCCATTATCTTGATAATGGTCTTTATTTTCTCTTCCATAAACTTTCCTCCTTGAAAAAAAAGATTAGAAATAATAAACTTAAAAAGAACTTATTTACTATCAAAAGGATACATTATCTTTAATTTATGTCAAGTCAATTAGCCAAGGCGTATAACTCCAAACAGAATGAAGACAAGATTTACCGACTCTGGGAAAAGTCGGGCTATTTTAATCCTGATAAACTACCTCTTAAAAAAACAGCCAGGAAATATTCCATTGTTATTCCACCGCCCAATATTACCGGCGAACTACATATGGGCCACGCCCTGAATAATACTCTGCAAGACATTTTAATCCGCTGGAAAAGAATGCAGGGCTACCAAACTTTATGGCTGCCCGGCACTGACCATGCCGGCATTGCTACCCAGAATGTAGTGGAAAAAGAATTAAAAAAAGAAGGCAAGACCCGTTATGACTTAGGCCGGGAGAAATTTTTGGAAAGGGTCTGGGCCTGGCAAAAAAAATACGGTCATGTGATTTTAGAACAATTAAAAAAGATGGGCTGTTCCTGCGATTGGAGCCGGACTGCTTTTACCATGGACAAACATTATCAGGAAGCGGTCAAAACGGCCTTTCTGCATTATTATAAGAAGGGATGGATTTATCAGGGCAAACGAATAATTAACTGGTGTCCCCGCTGCCAGACCAGCTTATCTGATTTGGAGTTGGAGTATAAGGAAAAGAAAAGTCATTTATGGTATATCAAGTATCCATTAGCCAATGTCGTTGCGAGCTCCGACCTAAAAGTCGGAGCGAAGCAATCCCGTAGCAAAGGCGACAAGTTTATCATCGTGGCCACTACCCGGCCGGAAACCATGTTGGGCGATACGGCCGTGGCGGTTCATCCCCAAGACAAACGCTACAAAAAACTAATCGGTCAAAAAGTAATCCTGCCGCTGGTTAACAAGGAAATTCCCATTGTCGCTGACCAGCTGGTTGATCCCAAATTCGGTACCGGCGCAGTTAAGGTAACGCCGGCTCATTCAGCGGTTGACGCGGAAATTGCCCAAAGACATCAATTGCCGGCTGTCCAGGTTATCAGCGACAAAGGCCGGATGACTAAACAGGCCGGTAAGGAATTTGCCAGTTTAACTGTTTTGGAAGCCCGCCGAAAAGTTGTTGAAGAATTAAAAAAAGAGGGTCTTTTGGAAAAGATTAAAGATTATACTCATCAAGTCCCTTCCTGTTATCGTTGTGACAGCACTATTGAACCCTTAGCCAGCCGACAATGGTTTGTCAAAATGGACGAATTGGCTGACAAGGCCATTAAAGCGGTCAAAAGCGGTCAGATTAAATTTCATCCCAAGCGCTGGGAAAAAGTATATTTTGACTGGTTGAATAATGTTAGAGACTGGTGCATTTCCCGTCAGCTCTGGTGGGGTCACCGGATTCCTCTGGAAGGCGAAACAGACGTTTTGGATACCTGGTTCAGTTCAGCGCTCTGGCCTTTTGCCACTCTGGGCTGGCCTAAAAAAACCAGGGATTTGGCGAATTTTTATCCGACTGATACTTTGAGCACAGCCCGCGATATTATTAATCTTTGGGTAGCCCGCATGATTTTCTCCGGTTTAGAATTCGTCAAAAAAATCCCCTTTACTGACGTATATATTCACGCCACGGTCTTAAACAAACAAGGCAAGCGGATGAGCAAATCCCTGGGGACCGGTCAGGACCCTCTGGATTTAATCGCCCAGTACGGAGCTGACGCCACTCGCTTTGGCCTGACCTACCAGACTTTTGAAGGGCAGGACATGAAATTTTCAGAAGACAATATTGTCATGGGCAAGAAATTTGCCAATAAGATTTGGAATGCCAGCCGATTTTCCCTGGGCCTTATAGCTGGCTCCCAGCTAAAAACCGGACTTCCCCGCCAAGACAAGTTAAGCCCGGCTGATAAAAGAATCCTCAAACAATTAGAAACAACCGCCAAAAGGATAACCAAGGATTTGGAAAATTTCCATTTTGGTCAGGCAGCCCACCTGCTTTATGATTTTTTCTGGCATGATTTCTGCGATAAATACATTGAAGCGGCCAAAAAACAGAACAAGCCGCAAACCAATCAAATACTGACCCATGTCCTGCTTAATTCGCTGAAATTACTCCATCCTTTTATGCCTTTTGTCACTGAAGCCATTTACCAAAAATTGCCTTTTAAGGAGAAAGATTGCCTGATGATTGAGGAATGGCCTAAGTAAAGGCCGGGCCTCAAAAAATACGGCCTAAATTAAGGTTCGGTACCTCGGATACGACCTTGTCTTCGGCAAAATTGTAGTCCTCAAGACCAAACCTTATATATGTCCTATCTTTTCTACATCCTTCTTGGTCTGCTGCCCAGTTTTATCTGGCTGTCTTTTTATTTAAGAAAAGACAAACATCCTGAACCCAATTCCATGGTTATAAAAATGTTTATCTGGGGAATGTTTTTGGCTCCTTTGGCGATTATTCTGGAACTATTATTAATCTGGCTGCTCAATCCGACTGTTAATCCTCTGTCTCTTTTAGGACAAACGCCCGGTAACGGCTTAATAAGAGTTCTTCTGGCAGCCACTCTTATCCCGGCTTTAGTTGAAGAATATCTGAAGTATTCGGCTGTCAGATTTAAAGTTCTTAAAAGTTCGGAATTTGACGAACCGGTTGACGCCATGCTATACTGCGTTATAGTTGGTTTAGGGTTTGCGGCTGTTGAAAACCTCCTTATTCTTTTCAAAATTTCTTTCCCTGACTTTGGCCAGGCCTTTACGACGATTGGCTTCCGCTTTTTAGGAGCTACTTTAGTCCATGCCTTGGCTTCGGCGATTGTTGGCTACTGGCTGGCCTTGGGCCTGCTCTACACCAAGAAAAGAAACAAATTCATTCTGATTGGCCTGACTATTGCCATTATTTTCCATAGTTGCTATAATTATCTCGTTGTTACTACTCTTAAGCAGAGCGACTCTGACTATCAAATGATTCTCTTTTCCATTATTGCTTTGCTTATGATTACGACTGCCCTGTTTGTTTCCTATTGTTTCCGTAAACTTAAAAAACAACAGGCAATTTGTCGAACGTAACAAATAATAATTTGTTGATTATTTATCAAATTCATGGCTAAGAAATCATCGTTTTTCGAAAAATTAACCGGTGCCAGTTGGTCGGCTGAAGAAGCTGCCAAGGAGAATCCCCCCAGAGCAAGAAAATCAACCAAAAGCAAAAAAACCAAATCTGTCCGAGCCCGCTCTTCAGCGGAAAAAGCCACCACTATTCGTCCTTCCCGGCAACCAGCCCCTGAAAAACCAGTGGCTGAAACCGAAGATTGGCTGGGCGAATCAGAAGGCCAGCTTACCATTGACGTATATCAAACGCCCAATGAAATTGTCATTCGGTCTACCATTGCCGGGGTCAAACCAGACGACATTGATATCACCATGACCAATGACATGATTACCATCAAAGGTAATCGCCAAAAGGACGAAAAAGTCAAAGAAGAGGATTACTATTACCAGGAATGCTATTGGGGCCCTTTTTCCCGCTCAATTATCCTACCGGTTGACGTAGAAGCTGACCAGGCCCAGGCCTCAATGAAAAACGGCATTTTGACCATCCGCCTGCCTAAAGTTGAAAAGGTCAGAACCAAGAGAATAGAAATTAAAAGCGAATAAGATTTTAATAAATAGAAATTAAAACAGGGGACAGATTATACTCTAGCCCCTGTTTTGTGTTATGATTAAGAAAGGATTTGTTATCTCGTACATAACCAAAAGGCAAATAGTCCAAAAATAGTAAAAGCAATCAATCCCCCGTATTTTGCAAAGAATACTCGTATTCTATCCCCCATAACTACCTCCTTTCTCAAAAGAACATGAAAAAATTCCTCATCCATATCTGTTTAATCATTCTTATCTGTTTAACTTATCTTACTTTATTCTTACAGGTTGTCAATTCTCAAAAAATCGCCTGGCGCCTCAAAGTGGCTGATTTTTATTTGACAGAACGTCAGCCGACAACCGCCCGCCAGATTCTGGAAAACAAATGGCAGGAATTTGTAAATCAAGAAATAAATCTGTCTTATCAGGAACAGACCTGGTCAGTAAAATTGTCTGACTTGGGATTTCAGTTTGACTCCCTATCAACTATTAATCAGGCCTATCAAATCGGCCGTCAATCAAATTTCCTGATTAATTTTAAAGAACAATTAGCCGCTTTAGTCGGCATCTATAATCTGGAGCCGATCTATCAAATAGAGCAGGAAAAATTTCAGGAACAGACAGCTGAACTTTTTAAAGACATTGAAAAACCGGTTCAAAACGCCTCGCTGGTTTTTGACGAAGAGACCGATGATTTTTCGCTGCAAGAGGCCAACCAGGGCACTATTATCAGCAGGGAAAAACTGTTAACGGATTTATCAATCCGAATTAAATCTTTTTCCAATCAGCCGCTTATTCTAGAACTAATCACCGACCAGCAGCCGTCAGTGGAAAACGATGAAGTCAGCTTAGCCATGGAAAAAGCTCGGGAGATTTTAGCCGATCAACCCTATCGGTTAATTTTAGAAGCAAAAACCTGGACGATTGATAAAAAAAGACTGCTTGATTGGATGAAATTTGAGCCGGTCCTGGAAGATGAAACAGACAATCTGATTCTCGGTTTGTCTCTGGATTACGAACAAGTGGAAGAATACTTGAAAGAAATAACCTCAACCATTAATCAATATCCAATCAATGCCCATTTAGAGACAGAAGGCAACCGGGCAGTTGTTTTCCAGCCCGCTCAGGAAGGTTATGGCGTGGATATAGACAAAACAGTTGTCCAGCTGATCCAGAACATTTCCGGGGAAAATCCGGTTCAAAAAACAACCATTACTGCCCAGAAATTACTGCCCAAAATTGCCCTTTGGCAGACCAATGATTTGGGAATCAATACTCTGATCGGTCAAGGCGTTTCCAATTTTGCCGGCTCACCGACAAACCGCATCCACAACATTAAAACAGGCGCCGCTAAATTCAATGGCCTTATTCTAAATCCTGGCGAAGAGTTTTCCTTTAATACTCTTTTGGGAGGCAGCGGTCCGGAACAAGGATTTCTACCAGAACTGGTCATTAAGAAAAACAAGGTAGTGCCTGAATACGGCGGTGGTCTTTGTCAGGTTTCCACCACTGTTTTTCGGGCAGCCATTAACTCTGGTCTGGAGATTACCGAACGAAAGGCCCACGCTTTTCCGGTGGTCTATTATTCTCCCCAGGGATTTGATGCCACGGTCTATGAACCCAAGCCTGACCTGCGTTTTATCAATGATACGTCAAATCACCTTTTAATTCAGACAATTGTTCAGGGCAGGCAACTCATTTTTAATTTTTATGGCACGGCTGACGGCCGTCAGATCAAAATCAAAGGACCCTATGTCCTGGAAAAAAACGAAGACGGCTCCATGAAAGCCGCCCTAACCAAAGAAATCTACCGGGATGGCCAGCTGGTTAACGAACAAACTTTTTATTCTAACTATGACTCGCCTAACCTCTATCCCATAGAGGCCGAGTAAGAACAAAAAGAAAAAACTGATTAAAGATGAGGAATCTTTGCCAAGATTTTTTTCCGCAGATAAACTAATTTCAAATCATCCTGAATCTGTCTCTTAAATCTTTTTTCTCTAAGATCCAATTTGCTTTCCTGATAATATCTCTTTTCCAATGCAACTAATCCATTAGCTAAACAAACAGCCAATAACGCGACTGGCAATGAGACAAGCACATCAACGAAATAGTGCTGGCCTAAATAAACCGCGCCCCAGGTGGAAAAAACTAACCAAGGCAAAGAAAAAAACAAAGTCCATCTTCGGAACTTGGATAAATAATAGACAATAATTATGCCCCAAACCACATGCATGCTTGGGATCGTACTGATTGGCATGACACCATCTGTTTGAATTCCCATCTCATCATAATAATCTAAAATTCTTGCATCCAATTGATAATCTTTTGTAAGTTCTGATATGGATTCATCCTTATTCTCAAAATCAATTCCCATGTATTGCGGTTGATATAAAACATTTAAATAACGAGGGCTATTGGCCGGGATAGAAGCCCAAATCGGAAAAGCCAATATTACAGCCAAGGCAATGGCCAAAACATATTGAGTCAATAATTCCCTGTTCCGGCGCAAAAGAAAAACAAGAATGCTGATTCCCATAACTGCTCCCAAAACAGCATAGGCCTTGATTAACAAAGGTGTGAGACAACCCAAAAAAGAATTCTGGTAATAAGGCCAGAGAGAAATATGAAAGCCGGTTATTGATTTATCCCATTTCATTAACAAATCGTCAGCCAATCTGCCCCTGAATTCAGTCGCAAAGGTGCCCAGAAGCAAAAGCGCCAAACCGAAGAAAACAATAGCTAAAACAAAGGGCCTGATAAACAAAAGGCTGTCTATTAAAAAATCCTTAATTCGGCTCAACATATCCAAAGACGCCTTCTTTAAAGAAAAATTCTTTAAAGAGTCCTTATTTTCAAAAAAAGCGATCAGACCTCTGCTTGTTAAAAGAAAGAATCGGACGAAGATATAGAGATAAATAAAAACAAAAGCAAAAATGAAATATTTCACTCCCCAGCCAATAATGTCAAGACCATATCCAAAAGAGCTCAACCAGTCTGATTGAGCGTAAAAAACAAAGTAAACAGAAATAAACATTAATATTAACAGAGAAAAAACATATTCTTCAATCCTGACTGATTGAAGAATATTTTTGATTTTAGGCATAACAATAAAGCAGATAGCAAAGAGAAACCAATACTGATTTTTGTTGCTGGAACAAATTTCGGATAAAAATAGTGTGCGGACGGTGGGAGTTGAACCCACATGAGATTGCTCTCACCAGGTCCTAAACCTGGCGCGTCTGCCGATTCCGCCACGTCCGCTTAATTCTATTTTAAGCGCTTTTTAATCTCGAGTCAACTATTGACTTTTCCAAATTTATTATATATAATATAGGATAAGAATTAAGTGATAAGAATTAAGTAAGGAGGGCTTAATTTTTAAGTCCCTTTAAAAAAGAATAAAAATTTATTGAAAAGAAAGGAGAGAAAGAAATGATGAGGATAAATCTTTTACCGTTTAGAAGCAGGCCGATGGACACGATTAATTGGCGATTCATATTGCTTATTGGTGCTTTTGTGGCAATGACCCTCTTTGGTTTAGCTATAAAAAACATCTATGTCTGGACCATCTTCTTGCTGGTGAGCATCTGCTCTTACCGTATCTATAATATACTGGACAGCGAAAAAGTTGGCCTGATAGAGGCCTTCCGAGACGAAGAAATGCGCCAGACCATAAAAAAGGCCATTGTTAAGAGATGGATCGTCTTGTGGTTTGGCATCTGGCTTATTTGCGTGATGAGTTTGATTCGTTGAAGAAAGGAGATTATTATGCCACTTAAACAAGACCTAACAAAAGGAATTACAGAAGGCGCCGGGAGAGTGGTTACAGAAACAGCCCAAGAGCTCGGCAAGAAAGCTATTGACAAAGGGACTGAAGAACTCTGGAAGCGCCTCTTTGGTAAAGGGCCAGGTGACGAGGCCAGGTTCGTTTCAGCCTGGGATAAATTGAATGAGCCTGAAAAAGAAACCATCGTACTCTTCTTATCAAAACTGAAAAGCGAAGAGCTGGAATGGTTTATTCAGGTAGTAGCTTTAATGACTGATGGTGAAGGAACTGAATTTCTAAAAACCTTATGTCTGGCCAACAATAAGGACAAACGAAAAATCTGTCAAGCAGTAGGAGCAATCAAGCCGCCAGCTCTCGGAAAAAGAGTAGGCAGCCGGCTAAAAAAGAAAATCACAGACAAAGTTGAGGCAATTAACCAAGATATTGAAAAATCAGAAGCTCCAGCACGGGCAAAAGCTTTCAGGGAAAATGCTCAAAAATGGGCTGAAAAGCAGAAAGAAGAAAGAGAAAGGAGGAAACAAAAATGATAGGATTGATAGGATTTTGGAGTTTTTTGCTGGCACTTTTAGCAGCTGGCTTGTTGTGGGTTGATCAAAGTCGCCAAACCCTCATAGATAGACTAGGGGGGTTCTGTACCTATGTAACTGGAGGCGTTCCTGCGGTCCTAGAAAAAAGCGCTGACACAATAAAAGAATGGATAGGCAATGCTGCTTGGGCATTAGTCTGGATTAGCATAATGTTGGTTTATGGAATTGCTTTTCAAGATCGCACTGTTGTTACAGCAACTTTGGTCTTTACTGCCTTAATGCTACTCATCATCAGATTATTGGCTAAAGGACTCCTTCGGATCGTTAAGATACCAGGCGAAGAACAAGAGACGACCATTAAAAGAACTGAAGCCTTAGTTAGGCCTTTGGCTACGATAGCTATGTGGTTGTTCTTTATTAACTTCCTTGCCCTGGTTAAACCAGAATGGTTTGCCGGCAGCTGGGAAAAAATAGCTGTACTAGTTGCTGCTCTTCTTTTCTTCGCTGCTTTAGCAGCATACTTAGGCACCAGAGGAAGAATTCCGGCCCGCATTATGACTGGCATAGTAGTTATTTTATTGCTCAGCTATTTTGCTGGTCTCCAATGGCCAAATCTGAATAGAGGACTGGGGAGACTCAAGGAAGCCATAGAAAATCAGATAGCTACTCTTCTTGACCGAGAATCCATTCGGACTGAAACTGATGCGGGGATGACCATAGGTATACTGACCGAAAACACGGCTCTATACCGGTGGCTGGAAATGAAGGGATCGAAAATCGTTAAAGACGTTGGGAGAAGAAAAAAAGGAACTAAGGTGGCAGTTTATAATCATCAACAGTCACCAGTTAAACTCGGCGCTGAAATGATGATAGAAGTGGTCATAGCCAATCCGAATGGTGATTTCGTTGCAGGGGCGGAAAAGGCATGGGTACCGGTTCGCAAAGTAAAACTGGAATCCCCTTTGTCCAAGGAAAAGAAAGCACTGAGAACGGTCAGTCGGCCTAGAGGAGTTCGTCGCTTTACGGCGATCTTCCAACTGCCGGTTGGAAAGGTTATTAATCAAGATAAAAAAGGCCAAAGGTTGTCATACCAGCAAAGAGAACGAATTCAACTTGAACAGTTGACTTCCCCTCCCCAAAAACTTACTTTTGTGAATCATGACATTCCTTCTTGGACCAGATGCCAAAGAATCTGCACGTCTGGCCCGGCTGCCAAAGATGGCTGGGTGGAGCTAATGGCTTCTGGAGACAAAGAAATAACAGTTCGGGTACGGATAATTCCCCATCGTCGTATCTGAAACCTATTCTGCAAAGAAAACCAAAAAGCCAGGTAAAGCGAAAAACAAAACGCTTGCCTGGCTTTTTAAATACAAATAAGCTAATCAGAAATTACTAATTCTTTATTCAATATTTTATTTAACCTTGTAACAAATTCTCAATAAAGGTCTGAGCCACGTAAGCAACAATAGCTACGGCTATGCCAACCAATCCATAAACCAACATTCTTCTGGCCTTGCCCATTTTTTCCTCGTCTCCACCAGCTGTCATCCAGATAAGACCAGCTGCAATAATCATAATTATGCCAATAGCCAGAACAATAC
>CAZGZU010000004.1:0-31581 GCA_964529855.1 uncultured Candidatus Saccharibacteria bacterium
CCTCAAAACCTACGGCCTTTCTATCTTTTATTTTTTAATCAAAGAATGCCTTAAGAGTATCGTTGGGCAAGGCCGTAGGTTTTGAGGCCGGGCCTTGATTCAATTAAAACAAACTAAGTTCTTTAAAAGAAGTATAATAATATAGATGGAAGAAAGGAGAAAAGATGGCAGATGATTTGACTTTAGAGGAGGTATTGATAGGTTTGGAAAATCCAGACCAGTCCATACATCGGAGAGGGTTTCTCCAGAACGAGATAGCCAAATTCCTGCACGAGGGCGGGGCTGAAGCAGAGAAGGCAGAAGATATTCTGCGAACCTGGCTGACCAGTCCGTATCCCGAAGACAGACATTTTGCCCTTTTGGTTCTTTTAGAGCAAAAATTCATGGAGCCGGAAACCTCCAGAAAATTAAGAGAAGCCATAAAGGTGTCTGACAACGAGGCTTTTCTTGGCCGTGAACTGGGCGTTAAAACCGCCGAGACGCTGTTATCGTGCTGGAGAGGAATAGGAACATAGTAATTTCAAGAAAGACCCTGTCAACTGACAGGGTCTTCGTATTTCTCAAGGTTTAACTTGGGAAAAGAGAAAAGGCCTGGCAGATTAAAATCTACCAGGCCTTTATTTTTTTGAGCCTTTTAAGTCATAACAAGAAGGTCAGGATCAAGTTTGAAATCGCAGATAGCGGCAATTGTTTTAAACGCCTTCAATAGTTGAGGATTGTAAAGGACCCTGTCGTCGGTTTTTAGAAGTCCATCATGTAACTGATTACAGAATTTGGCTTTTTTGCTTTTGTCTCTTAAGACTCTTTCTGCTCTTTGTATATCTTCTTTGTATTGCGGGTTAGTAAAATCTTTGATTTCAATAAGCAGGGATATAATAAGATTGGTTAATGCCTGTGTCCAGAGCTCAGGGTTTTTTCTTAAAATTTTCGTTGTTGGGTCGCTAAAAGGAGACCAGATGCGAAAGAGGTTTTCAAGTTTGAGAAACTCAACCTGCTTTTGCTCTCCGTTAGCGAGTAAGACATCACCAACAATATTCAAATCATAGAAATCCCTAGTTACCTCGAGTCTGCCTATAAGTTCGGCTTTTTGGGGTAAAGATAGTTTTTTTGTTTTGCCTTCACGACGAAGCTGGGTAATGATGTAAGAAATTGCCAGTTTAAACAACTTAGGATCCATGTGATTATAATCTTGAAGCAGCCTTTCCAGATAGTTGATGATTTCTTGTTTTAATGCCGGACACCAAAGTTCTTCACGAAGAATTTCGTAAGTTGGCCGATAGAAATCCGAGGGACAATAAACTGCCTTTATCTCGAATAAGTCAATCTCTCGAAAATCGCTGCTGCTTCTAATCTCAATTGGAGTTATAGTACCCCTTATTTTGACAGTAATCGTGTCAAACCATTTGTGAATAAAATGTTTTAATTCTCTGAATAATTGTTTGCCATTGACCAGTTCTACCTCTTTAATTTTTTCTTCCATTTCTACCTCCTTACTTTGCCTCCCTTGTCTGATTACAGACGGAAGCGGTGTAAAGCTGTGGTTTTTGCAGGCCCTATGCCTGCTTTACAACCCAAGTTTATGTTAAAGTACCTAATCTTCTTATAGCCGATTGGGCTATATAAGTCAAATGTTTTGAGGTAAAACCTTGAAAAGCTAAATTAAAGATGTTATTATTGGATTCAAACAATCAGCAGCTTTTTTAAAATTTAATATATGGATATTTTCAGATTAAATTTGAAAGGAGGTGAAAAGGATGGAACAATCTGCAGTTGAAGAGCGCTTAAAACAAGATCGTCTTAGAGTGGAAGACGGCACAAAAGGATTTGACAGAGATTTCGGTCTGGATGTAGATGCAGAAAGTCAGGATGAGGATGAATGGGATGCTATTCTGGCAAAGCTTACCGGAAAAGGGGTAGAGGTAAAGAAAGAAGAAATAGAGGCCTGGCAGGCAGCATATGAAGAAGAACTAGGAAACATTAGCGTTGCTATAGTTGACATAGACCGCATTGTTCCTAATCCTAACCAGCCTCGTAAGTACTTTGACTTGGAAAAGATAGAGTATCTGGCTGCAACCATAAAATCCAGAGGCAGACCAACCAATCCAATAATAGTAACGCCCTACGAAGATAAGTTCATGCTGCTTAGTGGTGAAAGGCGTTGGCGGGGTCTTAAGTTACTTGGCGTGAAAAGGATTTTAATTATTATCGTGAAAGACCCTGGCGATGCGGTTGATATTCTGGAAGAGTCCGTAGTAGCCAATCTTCATCAGGAAAATCTGAATATAGTGGAAATCGCTTGGGCATTTAAGGACTTGATGGAGAAAAGAGGTTGGTCACAGGCCGAGTTATCCCGTCAAATGGGCAAAGAGCACTCGGAAATTACAAATATATTCAGGGTTTTTAGATTACACGAAGACTTTCAGGCAATGCTGCTTTTTGAAAAAGCCCAGCCCGGTGCTATTCTTCATTTGGGCACTTATGCTATGAGTGTCCAGAAAAAGCTTTTTGATGATCTGATGGAAGAAGTGGAGGAAAAACATAATGGTAAAATGCCTCATCCCAACATTGTAGCCAAGATATTAAGGCGTTTGGCCGAGGGCAAAGGCATTAAACCGCTTAAGCCAAAGAGAGGTAAAAGAATCAGCACTCATGCGGAAATGGTCTTGCGGTCAATCAATAAGGTCATACAAAAGCTTGCCAAAGAACTAAATGACCTGCCCGCTATAGGAAGCGAGGCCTTAAGAACCGCCAAAGACCCCAAAGCTTTTAACATACTTTCTGCCCTGGGACAGATAGAGAAAGATATCCATGATGCGCGTATTGAACTGGAGGAGAAGTTGAGAATATAAAACCGCCTAGTAGGATTAAATCCGACCGGCGGTTTTTGCATTCCAAGTTTGAGCCTCAAAACATACGTAAGGTTTAACCTCGAGAACTATATCTTTTTTTAGGTTTGACATTGAGAACTACGATCTTGCCGCAGGCAAGGTCGTACTCGAAAGGTCAAACCTCAAAAAAAGATGAGAGAGACCGAACCTTAATTAGGCCGTAGGTTTTGAGGCCGGGCCTTGTCTATTCCCCTTTTCTAAGATAAAATAAAACAAAGGAGGGATTTTTATGTATCAAAATATAAGTTTCAGTAAGTATTTATTATTCTGCGCCCTTGGTTTCGGCCTGGGTGGCGCTCTATGGGGCTGGGTTTTGTATCAGGGAATTCCAGATGTGGAATACCCTTTTCATTTTATGGCCATTATTATTATGGGATTGTTCGGCGGTCTGGCTTTGACCTGGTTTTCCAAGAGCATTAAAGAAATTTCTAAAGCAGTTGTTGCCGGCTTTTTAGGTTTTGGGATTGGGTTTTTTTCAACAGCCGTGTTTGCCTATTTTCTATCTCTTTACGGTAGTCTTTTTTTATCAGCCCTCGGATATTTAATAGAAATCGAGACCCTGAATAGACTTATCAATTTAGATCCTGATGTTGGAATAGGTGATCTTTGGCTTATGTTTTTATCTATTGGCGCTATTGTTGGTTTGTTTTATGCCATATTTCTTAAATTAAAAATTTGGCCTTTGATTTGGCGGGGTGGCCTGGGTTTTGCTTTGGGCTCTTTAATTGGTCCGGTAATCGGCAATGTTTTAGGTGGTGCCATAAATTCTCTTTTGGCTAAATACTTAATAAGTTTTGCAGTGATTGGTCTTGTTTTGGCTTTGTTTTTGGGTTGGGGTATCTATAGGCTCAAAACGCGGTCCTGAAGTATAATATGGAGGGGTTATTTTTTAAAAAATCGGCTATTTTTTTATTGGGTTCAGGCCTTTTTTTAGCTGGTTTTTTTGTTTTTGGGCAGGACAATAACTCTGTACCGCCGTCAGCTGTTAATTATGCACCTAATTTTTGGTTTGACGTTAATGAAAAATATTATCCAAGTAATCCCTTGGATTTTTATTTTGAAAATAATCAGGAAATTAGCGGAGAAATAGCTGTCAGTAAGTATAATAGTTTATCTGTTGAGGAGAAAATACGTTATTTAACGGTTTTTTATCATATTGAGGGTGAAGGTAATCAATGGGTTTATCAGTATTGGTTTTTTTATGTTTTTAATGATTCTTCAGGGGCTATCGAGAATAGACATTACGGTGATTGGGAATCAGTTTTTGTTTTTGTGGATAAAGATTCAAAACAAGTAACAAAAGTTATTGGCACAGCTCATCAGCGAAAGATTTTTGATACAGAAATTATTAATCCAGCAAACAACCATATCTGGGCTTATGTTGGAGAGGGCTCTCATGCCAATTGTGTAGACAAGGAAGGCGATGGTAATTGTGATTCATTCAAGTGGAGAAAATTAGAAAAATGGGATAAAAATGGTTATAAAGTTTTATATGATAATTATAATTTAATAGAAATAACTTTTGATTTTATTGAGAATTTTAAAGGAGCAATCACTCTTGAGAATTCATCTGTTTTAGGAATAAATATTTTTGATATAGTAAAAATTAGCCAAAAAGAACTTTATATTCCTTGGGGCGGCAGTCCGCCAACCCATGCCTGGGAACAATCAAGCTATAATAACCCGGAAGAGCTTAGACCAATTAGTTTCAAATATGCTTTAGAAAAAGTTAATCAAATCACAGCTGAAATAGTAGGAACTTTCAGCGGTTTGGCTAAAAAAGCGGCTAGTCTTTTAAGTTTAGTAAAGCCAGTTGAACAACAAGCTGCTATCAGCAGCAGCTTATTATCAGAAGATTCTTCTGTCGTTGTTAGTCAGATAGAAAATTCCACAGAGAGAGATGCGGATTCTTTGGTTGTTACGGAGAAGTCCGAAGCGACTGAAGCGTCTTTTGAAATACCCGTTGAATTACCTATTAATGTTGAAGATGATAATTCAGGCCCAACTGAGTCAGCAGTAGACGAGTCAGCCATTACAGAGGAGCCGATATCAGAGCCGGTTGAGGAAGAAGAGGAAACAGTTGCTGAACAACCAATTCCCCAATCTAAACCGCCGTCTGGTCTGCCATTCTTCCCCGGGGGCAGGCCTTCAACTGAAACTGATGAGACTGAAACATTGCCCTCGCCTCAAATAACCTGGCCCAGTCCAGACGATATCTTAGGTCAGATAGATGATTTGGCTACTTCAACGGATGGCTTGCAGATTAATTTAACCGGTACTTCCAGTCCTAATCTTTCCATCCTTATTTTCCTCAATTCAGATTCCAGCCAGCCGGATTATTCAACCACGGCTGATGATAATGGTAATTGGTATCAGATTGTTACTCTTGAACACGGTGAAAATGTCGTTAGAGTCAAAGGTCAAGACGATGATAATAATCAGAGTGAAGAAATATCCCTAAATGTGATGATTGATATGATTGCTCCAGCCATGATTACTGATTTATCAGCCGGTTCAGGTCTGCAAAGAGGGGTGATTGATTTATCCTGGACCGCTTCAGGCGATGACGAATCAATTGGTCAGGCCAGCCAATACATTATTAGGTATAGTACTTCTTCAGAGATTACTACAGATAGTTGGGATTTGGCTGTTGATATTGCTAATGAACCCAACCCAGCCTTAGCTGGCACTACAGAAAATTTAAGCATTAGTGATTTAACCCCTGGTCAAACTTATTATTGGACAATCAAATCGCAAGATGAGGCAGGGAATATTTCAGAGATTTCTAATTGTTCTTCAGGTGTTGCCCAGGCGAGCAGCCAACAGCTTTTAATTAGTGAAATCCAGGTAACCGGGACAACTGTTAAAGATGAATTTATTGAATTATATAATCCAAGTAATCAGCCATTTGATTTAAGCGGTTGGTCAATTCAGTATCATGACAGTCAGGCAGAAAGTTTTCAAAAGAATGATTTTGTTGATAATAATTCTATCCCGGCTTATGGCTATTTCTTAATTGCTAATTCCAGTTATGACGGTTATATGACAGCTGATATTATTCATAATTCTTTCCAGTTATCAGATACTGGCGGAACTATTTTTCTGGTTAATAATCAAGAATTATTAACCGAGGCGACCAGTACTTCAATTGTTGATAAAATATCTTATGGCAGTGGTACTTATCTTTTCCCAGAAGGGACTGAGAACGATTCTGTTTTGGGAGCAGAGCAGAGTTTGGAACGTAAGGCAACGGCTACTTCCACAGCCGAGCTTTTAGCAGTTAATGGAGCTCATCATTGGATAGGGAATAATTGGGATACTGACGATAATAGCCAGGATTTTGTTTTGCAGAATTCGCCCAATCCCCAAAATTCATTGAGTTCTGTTGAGCCGCATACAGATGCTTTTCCGGTTTTAGCTGATACGGCCTGGCCAATGTTCCAGCATGATATTCAGCATACCGGAGTAAGCGCTTATGCTGGTTCGGCAACGGGCACGCCAACCAGTACCCCCAAATGGACAGTTGATTTGGGAGACAGTAATCTTAGCTCACCGGTGATGGCAGCTGACGGTTCTATTTACGTAGGGACGAGTGGTGTTAAGCTTTATAAAGTTGATACAACTGGTTCAGCCGAGCTTTTCTATGATACCCAGACAAACAGCAGTGTACGAACGCCAGCCCTTGCTTCGGACAATACTGTTTATTTAGTTGATAATTATTTTATTTATGCTTTATCCGCTGAGGCCCAGTTAAAATGGAAATATTCAATCGCCAATGGTTCTCCGCCAATCATAGGTTTAGATGGGACTGTTTATGTTGCTTCTGATTATTATGTTTATGCTTTGAATCCTAATGGTGAATTGATTTGGCAGAGTCCTGTCTTGAGCAATGGTTATTGGGTCAAATCACCGGTTTTGGCTTCTGACGGGACTATTTATACAGTAGGCAAGTTTGGTGCTTGTTCTGGCTGTAAGATTGTCTATGCCTTAAATCCCCAAGATGGTAGTATTATCTGGCAGACTGGTTCAGGGCCTTATGAGGCAGCTCTTAGTTTGAGTGATGATGGAATAATTTATGTGGGCGGCAATTTAACATTAGGCACTTCTGGTCTTTATGCTTTTGATTCGTCAAATGGTATTCAACAGTGGTATGCTCCGATTGGCGATATTTCCGGTTCAGTAGCGGCTATTGGTCAAGATATGGTTTATGTAGGAATTAAGGGGTATACTTTTTTTGCAATAGACAGAAGTAATGGTAATACCGAATGGTATTTTAACACAGAAGGACAAATTTCTGCCTCGCCGGTTATTGACAACCAGGGAACAATCTATATTGGTTCGGCCAGTAAAAAGTTTTTCGCCTTAAATCCCGATGGCACAGTTAAATGGCAATATGAATTCCTTGATGAAATTAGCGCTTCAGCCGCTATCGGTTCAGATGGGACTGTTTACGTTGGCTCTTATGGCGGTGATTTATATGCTTTTGGTCAGTGATTAACAATTGTGGATAAGTTTCTTGACTGTTTTTTAGAAATGTAATAAGATTATGTTAGCAGATACGGACGTACGAGGGGAGAAAAAACAAATCAAAATGAAAGGAGGTAAATAAGTTCTTTTTACGACGTTTTTTATTGGCAACCTTCTAAGATAAGGAGGCATTGAGATGAAAAGAAATCTGGTAATGATCGGCATGTTAGTATTTTTGGTGGTCTTTGCAGCATTAGCAGTGGCGTCAATGAACGTGACAACGGAAAGTAACATGGTAACGGTCACGGCTTTGACGAATCAGGAGAACAGTGTAGATTACCCGGCGCATTCAAGAATCGGTCCATGGGCAAACGTTACGGTGGTATGCTTTTACGACTTCAACGAAAAAATAGTCGCCAATAAAGGGATCCATGATGCCTTCCTTGTCAATTACTCGAAGCAAATGAGGAAGAACGATATGAAAGCCTACACCGCCGCCTTACGGACTCATCGTCACGATCATACGTTTACTCTGACAGAGAAAAGGATCGGGACGGTCCGCATCAATATATAAGCACTTTACAGAAGAGGGCCTCCTAAATAAGGAAGTCCACAATAGGGTGGAGTCCATTTACTCCGCCCTTTTTTATTTGCCTAAAATTGAGAAACAATTTATACTTAGAATAATTAAGAAAATATTATGAGAGAGCCTGTCCCCAAAACATCTTATCAAGGAGGGCACTATCATATTTATAATCGGGGTAATCGCAAGCAGGAAATCTTTGTAGAAGATGCTGATTATCTTTTTTATTTGGAGAAGTTAAGAAAGTATAAGGAGAAATACAAGATTGGTCTTCTTTGTTATTGCCTGATGCCTAATCATATTCATTTATTGGTGCGTCAGGATTCAGAGATACCTCTTAATCAGTTTATTCAGGCATTTCATACCAGTTATTCCATGTATTTTAACCGGCAGTACGATAAAGGAGGTCATTTATTTCAGGGCAGGTTTAAACAGCGGGGAGTTGAGCAGACGGAGAATCTTTTGTATCTTTCT
Organism: uncultured Candidatus Saccharibacteria bacterium; assembly: GCA_964529855.1. Classification (GTDB taxonomy): domain Bacteria; phylum Patescibacteriota; class Minisyncoccia; order Portnoybacterales; family UBA2143; genus CAZGZU01. The sequence continues at coordinate 8,413 of CAZGZU010000004.1, forward strand.
TCCTATATTCATCTTAACCCAGTAGGCGCTGGCTTAGTGGAGAAGCTGGAGGATTATCAGTGGTCAAGTTATCCTGATTATATTGGTCTGCGCCAGGGCACGCTTTGTGATAAGGAAATGGTTTTATTAGATGCCACGCCAGAAGAGTATAGGCAAATTACTGAAGAAGAAGTAAAAGAAAAGTTATTAATGAAATCCTTTATTTTAGAAGATATTGAAGCCAAAACTAAGAAATTAAAGACTTAAGGCCGTATGTTTTCAGGCCGGGCCTCAAAACCTACGGCCTTGAGGTCGTATATTTTGAGGCCCGGCCTTAATATGAAAGGTGTTGTTTTGGCAGGTGGGTTTGGTACTCGCCTGCTGCCTTTGACTAAAGTAGTTAATAAACAGCTTTTACCGGTTTATAATAAGCCGCTTGTTTATTATCCTATTCTGACTTTGTGTGAGGCAGGTATTAAGGAAATCTTGGTTATTTCCGGACCTGGTCACGCTGGTCAATTATTGGATTTATTGGGTTCGGGTAAGGAGTTGGGCGTGGATTTAAGCTATGATATTCAGGAAGAGCCCAAGGGAATTGCGCATGGTTTGGCAATTGCCGAGGATTTTGCTGACGATGGCGGTATTGCTTTAATTTTAGGTGATAATATTTTTGAAGATAAATTAACCAAGGCAGTAAATGATTTTAAAAAACAGGAAAAAGGAGCTAAAATCATTCTTAAACAGGTGCCTGATCCGGAAAGATTCGGAGTGGCCCAATTTAATAAAAAAGGCGATAAAATAGCTAAGATTATTGAAAAGCCAAAGCGGCCGCCCACCAATTGGATGGTTACCGGCTTTTATATGTATGATAATCGCGTTTTTGACATTATCAGGAAGTTAAATCCTTCAACCCGGGGAGAGTATGAAATTACTGATGTTAATAATTTTTATGTTAAAGAAGGGACTATGACTTATCAAAAAGCCAGGGGGAAATGGATTGACGCGGGTACCTTTGAATCTTTATTAGAAGCTAATATTTTCATAGCCAAAAAATTTAAAAAGGCCCGGACCTAGAAAACGAGGCCGTATGTTTTCAGGCCGGGCCTCAAAACCTACGGCCTTGAGGTCGTATATTTTGAGGCCCGGCCTTAAATATGAAAAAGAAGGAGTTTGTAAAACTTTATGATGAGTATGCGCCGCGGATTTACCGATTTGTCTGTCTGAAAGTCAACTCATCGCAGGACTCTGAAGATCTGACTTCAGAAGCTTTTTTTAAGTTTTGGCGGAATTTTGGCGATAAAAGTAAAAATATCGATAATCCGCGGGCTTTATTATATCGGATAGCTAATAATTTAGTAACTGATTTTTACCGGAAAAAAGCGCGTACTGAAGTGGTTTCTGACCCGGAAGATAGTCTTTTAGCGGAAATTAGGGATAAAACTGACTTGAATGAGAGAATAAGCCTGGCTTCAGACGTTGACCAGGTTAAAAAGGCCCTGGAGCAGCTTAAGGGGGATTATCAGAATATCATTATCTGGCATTATTTAGATGATTTTTCAGCCAAGGAAATCGCCCAGATTATGGAAAAACCTGAATCATCAGTCAGGGTTCTGATTCATCGGGCCTTGAATGCTTTGAAAAAGAAGTTATAGGTTTGAGGCCGTAGGTTTTTAGGCCCGGCCTCAAAAACTACGGCCTCAAAATGGGCAAAATAGTCAAAAATGGTAATGAAATCAGGGTTTATTCGTCTTAATATATAGAACATGGAGCAGGATTTAATTAGGAAAATTAAGCAATTAAAAGGAATTCAGCCCAGTCAGGAGTGGCTGAATTCAACGCGTCATAATTTGGCTGTGCGGGTTGATTTTGACCAAAGAGCTGGTTCAAAAGCAGGAATCGGCCTTTTTAATTGGTTTAGACAAGGCCAATCAGTCGCTCTGACAGTTTGTTTGCTGCTTATTTTCTTCCTCGGACCCTGGTTAGTGGTTAAGGCCTCGCAAGCCAGTTTGCCCGGCGAATTCCTTTATCCGATTAAAAGAATAACCGAGGATTTCCAGGCCAGCATTGCTTCGGATAACAGCAAAGCCCAATTACAGGCAGAGTTTGCCAGTCGTCGTTTAGATGAATTGACTAAAATAACCGAGGATTCCTTTGCCCCGGAAGAGAAAACAGAGAAAGCCAGGCAGGTGGTTGATGACCTTAGGAATAATCTGGCTGGTGTCAGTGTTCATCTTGGGGATATTTCCAAGGAAAAAGCCATTGCTGTAGCCAAAAAAGCCCAAACAATAAAGAAAAATCTGGACAAAACCAAGGAAGAAGCGCCTTTGGACGTGCAGGATGATTTAGCGGAAGCGGAAAAAGCCGTGGCAGAGATTAATGACCAGATTTTGAGCGTTTTGGTTGACGAGGGCGCCCAGGGAACGGCTACGACTACCCTTGACCAGGAAATCCTCATTTTCCTGCAAGAAACAGAGGAAGGGACCGTTACCACCACTGATAAAGTTATTAATGGCAATGGTTTGGAAGAATAATTGTTATCCACAATTTCAGCTTGCTTAATCAGTTTATTGAAAATATAATTGAGAATATGAGAGTCCACTATTTCAAGAGAAAGGTCGAAGCCCGATAAACAATTGGGATTCTCTTGACAATTGGACAAGTAAATTACTATACTAATAGCTCAGTCGTAAATTAAACGGTCGATACGGCTGGAACAAATTAAGGTCGAATGAGATTGTCTAATAGCATATGAATTAGCCAATCTCAGAGATACAAAACAATAATGAGTAAAAAATTACAAAAGCCAATTTCGGTTTTGACTTCTATTACGACAATTGCCTGGCTTTCCGGAGCAGCTATGTTAGCTCCTATGGCAGCCACGGCAGCCGTGGTAGACGGTGATTTAATTCGCAATCCGAGTGCCGAAGGCTTAGCTCAATTCGACATTTATATTGTCAAAGTTGTCGGCGAGAAGAAGTTTAAGAGATTGATTCTAAGCCCTCATGTATTTGAGAGCTACGAGCACTTTGACAAGAATGGCAATGGCAACAATTGGGATGATGTAATGGACGTTGACCAGGCGACCATGAATGCCTACACGACTTCTGACCTAGTCCGAACAACCGGCACAGACCCGGTTTATCGGCTCTATGCGGAAGAAGGGGCTGATACTGGTAGTAAATATTGGCTCAATATGACAGCTAGTGAATTTGGAGCTGTTTTTGACGCTGATTCAATTTATACCATTAACAGCACTGACGAAGCAGGCTACACGTCTGGCGCCAACATTACTAACCCCAATGCTGCTTTTCCGCCTACTGGAGTAGTCAGTGAAGGAACTCTGACGATTACCCTGGCAGCTGACACGCCAGCGGCCGGTTATGCCATCAAGAATTCTACACGAGTTCCCTTTACCAAGCTTAATCTTACAGCCACTGGTGGTGATGTAGTTATTGACTCGTTGAAGGTAGAAAGAACTGGCTCTCCGGCCAGTGACGGTGCCTTTAGTGGAGTCAATGTCCTGAAGCCCGACGGTGATTTGTTAAGTTCTTCTTACAAGACGCTTAATTCAGTTCACCAGGCCAGCTTTACGGAAAATATCACCGTATCCAATGGTACGACAGCCAGTTATACTATTGTTGGTAAAATGGCTGACGTGAATACTTACGCTAGTGAAGTACCAACCTTATCTTTGGCTGAAGTAAATCTGTCCGGCGATGCTACGCTTAATGCCAGCTTACCGATTACCGGTAATGCCATGACCATTAACACGACTATTAACATCGCTGATTTGGACATAGACGAGAGTCCTGATGTCGGAACAGCCACTAAGGAAGTTGGCACAACTGATTATGATTTTGTTCACATTAAGCTGACGAATTCGGCCAGTGATGCTGACATTCAGATTGAATCAATTAAATTTAACAATGTTGGTTCAGCTGATGACGCGGACGTGGCTAATATGAAGCTGTTGTATTACAACACTGGTGAAGTTCTGGCCACAGCTGACATGATTGGTAATTACATTTACTTTGACCTGTCCGGCTGCGGTGATACTTGTGAGATTGGTAAAGGCAAGAACAAGACATACAGCTTAAGAGGTGATATTATTGGCGGTTCCGGTAGAACTTTGGACTTTGACATTAAGAAAGTTGAGCACGTAGTGGCTAAGGATTTGCTTAACAGCGTTTATGTCACTCCCACCGGTACGGCAATTAATTACGGTAACATAGTAACCATCTCTCGCGGTAAGTTGAATGTTACCAAGACCGATACGGTCCAGGCCAGCAACATCTCTGATGATTCAAGCGACATACAATTCGGTTCCTGGGATTTCTGGGTAAGAGGCGAGTCCATTACCGTAAGTACGATTAAGTTTGACATTGAGATTACTGATAATGCTACTAGCGGATGGGATTGTGAGGACATGACTAATTTAGTCCTGACCAACAATACTACTGGCGAGACATTAACTGGTGGTACTGATGGTGCTGAGGATAGCAGCGGAAGCAATGATGGTTATGTGAGCTTTACTGATTCCTTTACCCTGCCAATCGGTCATAATGAAATTATTATGACTGGCACAGTTAATTCTACTCCAAATGATACTGACACAGTGCAAGTTGGCGTTGACTTTACAGCAGCTAGCACAGATAATCTTGATGCAACCGGTGACGTGACCGGTGATGCGATTGCTCTTTCAGCCACAGCGGCTGACTGTTATGCTACGCCATATGGTGTGGAAATTGATGCAAATCTGCTTACCTTTAAGGGTTTGGCCTTAGCGGTAACCACTTTGAGCTTACCAGCTGCCAAGACCATTGCAGCCGGTACCTCTAACATTCTGTACAGCACCATTAACTTTGATGCTGGTGAGTCCAGTGAGAATGTTAAGATAACTCAATTCCTGTTCACCATTGTCAGTAACAGTACTGGTAAGGCAAATGAAATTCAGAACATCAGGTTTGTAGTGGATGGTGAGGACATCGGCGTAATCAAGAACGGTACAGAGAGCACGGCCAGCGACACTTCAGAGCAAATTACCGTTTCCTTAAGCGGTAGCGAGCAATTCGTAGTGACCAAGGGCACGGCCTCCACCATGGAGATTTATGCTGATTTGGCAGCCGGTGCTACAGCAGCTGGTACCCACAAACTCCAGATTAGCAGCGCCAGTGCAACAGCTGATACAGTAACGGCCATCGGCGAGACCAGCGGCACTGGTGTTACCGAAACCTATTCTTCGGCGCAAGCCAATAGTGTCACTGTTGGCACGGCCGGCGGTACAGTTAAGGTTACAGCCGATTCTTCCAATCCGACTGGCGCTTTGCTGTCGGCTGGCACAGACGGTGTTACTTTGGCGGCCTTTAACTTCCTGGCTACCAGCACAGAAGACGTTGAGTTGGATTATCTCTATCTGACTCAAGTGACTACGGCGACAGCTTCAGCTTCTTACAAGGATTATGACCGTATTTACTTTGAGAACGAAGCTGGTGAGGAAGTAGGTGGTACCAGCATGACGCCAACCAGCACCTTCCCCAAGATAAACTTTGCTGACGATGCCTTTGTGGTGGATATTGATGATACTGATGGAGAAATTCTCTACCTTAAGGCCGACTTAGCGGCTATTGGCAGCGGTTATAACGGCACAGCCGGTCATTATCTTGGCTACAAGATTGCGGCCGCGGCTGACGTAGTGGCTAAAGGCGACTTAAGCGGTAGTGGTTCTCACGAGTACATCAGCTCGCCAAACGGTAACACCTTCTACGTCTATAAGAGCTATCCGACATTTGCCAAGGTAGCGGTGGGCACCAACAAGTTGGGTAATGGCACCATGGACTTGTATAAGTTCACGGTAACAGCCGATGACAGTGGCGATATTGCTCTCTACAAGTTTATGTTTGATATTTCCACAACGGTTGCCACGGTTCAGGCATCCAGCTTGTATGTCTATGACATAACCGACCCGGCGGAAATTACCCTGAATGCTACAGCTGGCTCAGCTCATCTGGGCATCTGGGAATCATCCGGTTGGGATGGTACGGGCGTAAGCGGCACTCAGATAGTTGTTGCCAAGAACACAACTCGTACTTTTGTTCTGCGCGGCAATATATCAGGCGCCGCTAGTGGCGCTTCGGTAACTACCAGAGTGGGTGGTGATGCAGCTCGTCTCAGTGTAGGCGGTACTTTGATGGATGCGGCCTCTGATGTAGATGGTGACCAGTATGACGGCTTTATCTGGTCTGATAAGAGCGATGGCGCTCACACCGCAAGCACTGATGACTGGACTAATGGTTACTTAGTGCCTGGTCTGCCTTCCAGTTCCAGCACGCCTGAAACTATTGCTTACTAATCTCTGTTTCCTTGTCAGAGAAAAAGAGCCCTGGCTTGCCAGGGCTCTTTTGTTTTGGTAAGATTAGTTGTATAAAAATAAGTTGCTAAAAAAATTATTGTCTGAGCTTGTCGAAGACGTAATCTTATTTTTAACCAAAATTTTATCCTTCAACAAGCTCAGGAAATAAAATTTTGTCTATTCTTTGGTATTTATGAAAATCTTTCAAGGGACTTGGAGTAAAATTTTATTGTTTCTAATCGCCTTGCTCATCATTATTGGAGCAATGTTTTATTTTTGGTCAGCCAGAGAGAATGATTCCGGTCTCATTTCCGAAGAAGACCTCTTCAATATCCAGCCGCCGGCTGATTTTGACAAAGATGAGCTGGCCAGGGTTAATGAAAAATTAGCCGATTTGAAAAAAATGTATCAGAGAGACAAAGAAGATACTAATTTTTGGATTGGCTTGGGCAATCTGAAAAATCTTGTCGGAGATTATCAGGGAGCCATTGTTGCTTATCAGAAATGTCTGGAAATCAATCCTTTAAACATTGTCGCCAACGTTAACATAGCTGATGTTTACGAGAAAAAATTAAAGGACTTTGCCCAGGCAGAGGAATATTACAAAAGAGCCATTGATAACTATTTTAATAATCCGGATTTATATAATCGGCTGGCCCGGCTTTATTATTTGAAAATGGACCGACCGGCTGACGCTGAACAAACTTTTTTGCTGGGCTTGCAAAAGACCAATAATTATCCGGATTTATTGGTCAGTTTGATAAATTTTTACGAGCAACAAAACAGGACCGAAGATAAAATCAAATACATTAAAATTTTATTGGAACTTTATCCTGATAATCAGCTTTATCAGGAAAAATACTCAAAGTTTATTGAATAATAGGTTTGATGAGAAATCCCGTTTGATTCTCCACGGGGTTGCCGCGCTCGCCTAACGGCTCGCTCGCAATGACACAACTTCATCTTCCACGGGATTGCTTCGTCGTCGCCTAAGGCGACTCCTCGCAATGACACGATACCTTGCCTCAGGCGGGTCCTCGCAATGACGAAATAATATGTTTTACAGAATACTTGAAAAAATATTGATTTTCGGCTTGCCCATCGGTTTGGCGGTGCCGTTGCTGATGGAAAAGCATTTTTTGTTTCCTTTTATTACGGTCAAGACGTATTTTTTTTATATTTTAACAGATATCCTTTTTGCTTGTTATCTTCTGCTCCTGACCAGAAAAGCTCTTTATCCGCCGAAAAGCAAGTTATGCTATTTCTTATTCGGACTGATTGCCCTTCGTTTTATTCTGGACTTATTGGGAATTAATTTTGTCAGAAGTTTTTGGGGCAATTACGAAAGAATGATGGGGCTGTATACTTGGCTCCATGTTTTAATTTATTTGTGGATGCTTTTGAGTATTTATAGTGTTCGGCAGAGGTATCTGAAATTATTTGATTTCAGTGTATTCGTCGGTTTATTGGTCAGTATCTACGGTATTCTTCAGAAATTCGGCTTGTATTTCTGGGTTGTCTTGGAAACAGGCGATGTGCGCGTCTATTCCACCCTGGGCAACGCCGCTTTTTTGGCCGGTTATTTATTAGTCAATACATTTTTTGCTTTGTATCTGTTTTTTAGAAAGAAGAATTTGAATTGGCGGATATTTTATCTGGTAGTGATGGCCATGAATTTATTTGTTCTGTTTTCCACGGCTACCAGAGGAGCTTTGGCCGGTCTTTTTGCGGCTGTTCTGGCAATGTTTTTGTTCGCTTTGATATTTTACAGGAGTAAAAGAGTTAAGCTGGTTTCCGGCCTGGTCTTGCTGCTGGTAATTTTAAGCGGTTTTTCCATTTTTGCCTTAAAAGATACCTGGCTGGTAAAAAACAACCTGGCTCTCCGCCGGATTAGTCAAATCAGCTTGGAAGACCTGACGGTTAAATCAAGATTGTTGCTATGGAAAATGAGCTGGCGTGCCTCCCAGGACAGATTTTTGGTTGGTTATGGCGATAATAACCTGATTGTTCCTTTGGACAGATATCATGATTTTGAATTGGAGCAGGATTGGTTTGACAGCTCGCATAACCAGTTTTTTGATGAACTACTGGCCCACGGCATTATTGGTTTGACAGCTTATCTCTTGTTCTTATTTTTCATCCTCAAAATAATCATCAGGGAGAAAGGCAAAGATTTTTGGCTGGCTCTGACATTTTTGGGATTATTAACCGCCTATCTGGTCCAGAATCTGTTTCTTTTTGACACCTTGAGCATCGTCTTATTATTTATTCTGTTTTTGGGATTTTTGTGCTTAAGAGAAGAGGTTGAAGGAGGAACAATAGTCAATAAAACCTTGCCCGGTTTTATAACCAAAGTTTTTGTAGTGGCTATTTTAGTCCTGGCCGGCTTTATTTATGCTCATACCATTCCCCCTTTGGTTAAGGTGGTGGTTGGCCAGCGATACATTAAGATTGACATAGACAAAACAACCAGCATGTTCAGGGAAGCCGAAGAGCAGACCTGGTTCGGCTATGGTAATCTGGCTCCTTTAATGGCTGAAAATGCCTTGATGGTTTTGGAACAGTCAGAGAATTATGATACCAATCAACTGGCCAGATATATGTCAGTGCTTGTTGATACTTACGAGAAAGCCATCGTTAGTTCAAATAATTATTCCAAGTTTTATATTAATCTGGCCAAGCTCTATCAATCAGCCCGTTCAATTAGCCCGAATTTTCTTGACCAATCCATTAATTTATTAGAGCAGACCCTGAAATATTCTCCTAACAGGATTGACATATATTATGCTTTAGCTCAGGCCTATTTTTACCAGGATGACATTGTTTCAGCCGAAAACGTTCTTAAAGAGGCCTTAAAATTAAACATTCGTCCGAGCGAGGTTTATTTAAATCTGGCTGAGATTCAGTTTAGAAAAGGTAAACCGACCGATGCTTTTGAAAGTTTGGCCATAGCTGAGGAACAATTTAACAGGAAGCCGAATTTTGAGAAATGGGAGAAATTCGCTCAAATCTTAGTGAGCCGAGGAAGATGGTCAGACGTTTTAAAAGTTTTTTTTGAGATAGATAAATTAAGGCCAAACGATGTCAATACCTATTCTAATATTGCCTTGACTTACAAAAACATGGGCAATACAGCAAAAGCCAGAGAATATGCTTTAAAAATCCTGGAAATAGATCCGAGTATGAAGGAAACAGTAGAGGCGTTTTTGGAGGGTTTGTAATACAGAGGTTTGATGGCAGATCAAGGCCCGGCCTCAAAACCTACGGCCTAAATTAAGGTTCGGTCTCTCGAATACGACCTTGCCTGCGGCAAGATCGTAGTTCTTGAGGCCAAACCTTAGGAAAGACCGTATGTTTTGAGGCCGGGCCTTGAAAAAAGACATGGAAAAATTCTTAAAATACATTATCTGGGTTGGGTTAGTGGGTATTTGTTTTATCCCTTTGATTGTCAAAGGCACTTATTTTTTCCCTTATATCGTGCCCAAGACCCTGGTTTTCAGAATTGTTGTAGAAATAATTTTTTTGGCTTTTCTGGCCCTGGCGGTTATTAAAAAAGAATACAGGCCAAAATTTAATTTAGTTTTGGTCTTGTTTTTGTTGTACATAGCAGTTGTCTTTGTTTCTTCTCTTTTAGGCAGTAATTTTTATTATAGTTTTTGGAGTAATAATGAAAGAAGCGAGGGTTTACTTTTATTATTGCATCTTTTTCTTTTTTTGGTCGTCCTGACCGGCTTTCTTCACCGGCTTAAGGACTGGCTGATTGTTTTTGAGTTCTTTTTTGTCAGCGGTCTGCTGGTTTGTCTGATGGCTTTGGGGCAGTATTTTGATTTGAGCCAATATGTATCCCTTAAATGGCAATGGTTATTGGAGTCAAGCGGCGGCACCAGGCTGGCTTCCACGATTGGTAATGCCGGTTACGTGGCCGGCTATTTGATTTTTAATATTTTCTTCGGGCTGTTTTTATTGTTTTTCAGAAAGAATAAATATCTTCGCTGGTATTATATTTCAGGCATTCTTTTGCAAATATTCGTCGTTTTGAATACCTTAAGCCGGGGCGGCATTCTGGCCCTGGCCTTATCTCTGATTGCTTTTATCGGTTACATGGCTTTTGGTTATTTAAAAAGCAATAAACTGGTCAGGAATACGGGAATTATCATATTGTTGCTGGGAATAATCCTGGCTGGTTCAGTATTTTTTAACCGGCAGGCGGCTTGGGTAAAAAACAATCCTGTTTTGGGAAGGATAGCCAGTATTTCTACTAAGGCGGTTACTGCCCAGAATCGTCTGATGACCTGGCAGGCCTCTTATCAGGGATTCAAGGAAAAGCCGCTTTTGGGTTATGGTTATGAGAATTTTTATCAGGTTATTGACAAGTATTTTAATCCCCAGATTTACCGTCACGTCGGTTCAGTGGTCTGGTTTGACCGGGCTCATAATTTTTTTCTTGACCGGCTGATTACCGGCGGCCTGATTGGTTGGTTTCTTTATCTGTTTTTGTTACTTCTGCCCCTCTGGTATCTCTGGATATTTTTCCGCCAGAACAAAACAGCCAGCGGTTATTTAATCCCCATTATTTTTACTTTGGTTATGCTGGCTTATTTTATCCAGGCCTTTTTTATCTTTGAGGCCCTGGTAACCTATATTCCTTTGTTCCTGGTCCTGGGCTTTCTTTCCCGTTTCTCACCCAGTTGGCCGGGAAAATTCTGTCAATCAAAAAAAACCTGGCTGGTTTTATTGATTATTAGCATAGTTGGTTTTTTGCCGATTTTAATCATCGCTAACCTTAAACCAGCTGCAGTCAATAAAGAATTAATCAGGGCAATGATTAAAGCATGCAATGGAGAATGTCAAGAGGCCTATGATCAGTTTATTAAGGTTATTGAAAAAGGAGCTTTTAATAATCAGGAATATCGAGTGCAATTTAGTAAAATTGTGTTTCCTCAGCCGGGAGATCAGGCGGGAACATCGTTTTGTAAACCTTGTGAGCTTGATGAAAATTGGCAAAGCACAGCAGCCGTCAAAGTAGAAGAGGAGTTTGATAAGCAGATACAAGAAAAGCCGGATAGCGCCCGTAATTACGTGATTTTTATGAGATTTTTGAACAGGAGTTATGTCTTTGACCCTAACCGTTTGAATAAGTCACTGGCTTTAGGTAAGAAGGCGCTTGAATTAAGTCCTACCCGGCCGCAAATATATTATGAAACTGCTTATAGTCAGGTCTATTTGGGCAACTATTATCAATCTGCCGGACAAACAGAAACAGCCCAGACGTTTTTTGACCAGTCAATCGCCAGTATGCAGAAAGCGATTGATTTAAATGACCGGGTAGTGGAATCCTACGTTAATATGGTTATGCTTCTTTTGGTATCTGACCGAGGCGAACAAGTGCAATTTTATTTGGATAAGATGGATGAAAAAGGCCTTGATTATCATCTGAAAAATCGTTTAGCCCTGATGGCTAATGGAGCGTTTCGTTCGGAAAATTATCAATGGGCCAGGAGATTTTACGAGGAGTTAATTGAACTTTATCCAAAGGAACCAGATTATTGGTTTGATTTGGCTAAAACGTATGCTTATTTAGGACAGAGAGAGCAGGCCATTGAGACAGCCGGGAAAGTTAAAGAATTTGGCGGAGAATACGTTGAACAGGCCGAGTCATTGATTCAGGATATTTTGGCCGGCATCTTTGAAAGATAAACGTTTTTTGTCTGTTCAACCATTTTTTCCAGGCTGAATTCTTCGTTTACTCTTTGTTCGGCTCGTTGGGTCATTCGTTGGCCTTTTTTTGGACTATTTATTAAATAGAGAATTTTCTCAGCCAATTGTCGGCTGTTTTTTGATGGAATTAACAGACCGCAATCTTTTTTAATCATTTCCGGAATGCCGCCGACCCTGGTGGCAATAATCGGCACTTGAGCAGCCATGGCTTCTAAAATTGTATAAGGCAGTCCTTCTTTAACTGAAGGGAGAACAAAAATGTCAAAGGCCTTTAAATAAGAAGCGGCTTCGGGAATGAATTCAATCAGATGGACGTTTTTAAGATTGTGTTTTTTAACATAGTCATATATTTTCTCTTTGTCCGGATTTTCACCACTGCCAATTAAGACAAGGGCAAATGATTCTTTTATTCTTTTAGCCGCTTTCAGAAGATAAAAAAGCCCTTTGTTTTTGGTCCATTCGGCAATTGTTCCGATAACCAAAGAAGAGGTCTGGCCAAGCAGTTTCTGTTGGGCCTGTTCTCGCGACAGAAAAGAAATTGCCTTGATGTCAATACCATTATGGATGCTTATCAGCTTATCAGCCGGCGCTATTTTATTTTGAACAGCCAGATGGCGGTCATAATCAGACACACAGATTATTTTATCGTAAAAGAGGACAGTTAATTTGCTGAAAAACTTAATCAGCCGGATTTGCCATCGGGGTCTGTCTTCGGTCAAAGCCCAGCCATGGGCGGTGAAGACAAGACAGAGTTTTTGACCGGATAAGATTTTGTAGAGCCAGCCGGCCACTCCGGCAATACCCCCGGCTTTGGAGCTGTTAGTATGAATAATGTCCGGCTTTAATTGAAAAATCAAACTCAAGACCTCAAAAAAACTGAAGATTTCTTTAAAGATATGGATATTGCGCTGAAAATTATAGATTTCAAAATAGGGGATATTTTTTTCTTTAATTTTCCGGGCCAATCTGTTTTGCCCACCAGCCGCTACAGACACTTCAAATTCATCGGAAAGATTAGTCGCCAAATCAAAAACATACTTGGCTGCGCCAGCCCAGACCGATTTGGTAATAATGTATAAAATCCGCCTTTGCCGAGGCCTCGGCGGGTAAGTTGATTTTTTAGCCATTTTATAGTATATTAGACCATATATGGCTAATAATCAAGCCAAAGTTTTGATTTTCTCAACTGCCTATTTGCCTCTTGTGGGGGGAGCTGAAATAGCCGTTAAAGAAATTACTGACCGCCTTGACGATTTTGAGTTTGATTTAATTACTGCCAGAATTAAATTGGCCTTGCCCGGATTTGAAAAGCAGGGCCGTCTTAATATTTACCGGGTCGGTTTGGGCTGGGGCAGTTTGGATAAATTTTTAATGCCGATTCTCGGTCTGTTAAAAGCCGGCCAGTTAAACAAGAAAAGGAATTATCAGTTGATTTGGTCAATTATGGCCAGTCAGGCTGGAGTGGCCGCTTCTTTTTTTAAGATTTTTCACCCGGCTAAAAAAATGCTTTTGACTCTTCAGGAAGGAGATTTGGAAGAGCATTTGAAAAGATACGTTCTGGGCATCGGGTTTTTGTATAAGCTTTTAATCAGGCCCTGGCATCTTTTGCCTTTTAGGCAGGCTGACTATATTACGGCTATCAGCAGTGTTCTGAAAAAGCGGGCCCAGGATAATAAGGTCAAGGCGCCCATTGAAACAATCCCTAACGGAGTAGACCTGGAGAAATTCAGGCCCGGCTTTAATCCCTTGAAATTAAAGAAAGAATTAGGTATCCGGTCAGGCGAAAAAGTCATTGTTACGGTTTCCCGTTTGGTTAAGAAAAATGCGGTTGACGATTTGATCAGAGCCGGTCAGCATCTGGATTTTCCCTTTAAGATTTTAATTGTTGGCAGCGGTCCTGATGAAAAAAAACTAAAAAGATTGCTCAGGGAATTGAGTATTGAAGATAAAGTTTTGTTCCTGGGTTCAATTAAACACAGCATTCTGCGTGAATACATTTCGCTGGCTGATGTTTTTGTCCGGCCTTCCTTGTCAGAGGGTCTGGGCAACGTATTTTTAGAAGCCATGGCTACTGGCGTGCCAATTGTCGGCACCAGAGTAGGCGGCATTCCTGATTTTCTAAAAGACAGAAAGACCGGCTTGTTTTGTCAGAAGAGGAATCCGCAAAGCATTGCCCAAAAGATAAAGGAGATTCTGGAGGACGATGAATTGAGAAAATCCCTGGTTGACAACGGATTAGAGTTGATTAGAAGCGGTCCATATAATTGGCATAATATTGCTTTAAAAATGAGCATGGTTTATAAGAAGCTATTATGAAAAAACCTTCAAGAATCCTTATCTTAAGCGGCGTTTTTCTGGCTGACATTGCCGGACCGCCAATTTTATTAAAGGCACTGATTAAGGAATTAATCAAGAATGGTTATCAGGTCAGTGTTTTAACCTTTGGTCAAAAAAGCGAGGCCGGGAAATATCCTTATCCAGTAAAAGTTGTCTCCGATCAATGGCCATTTTTTTTAAAGTATTTGATTTATCTGATTAAAGGGCTGGTTTTGGCCTGTGGCTCGGATATTTTATATAATCAGGACCTTTATGCACCTGGCTTGACCAGTTTGATTATCAAGAAGATTTTAAGAAAAAAACTGGTGACCAGATTTGTCGGCGATTCGGCCTGGGAAACGGCCCTGAACAAAAAAGAGACAACCGATGACATTTTGACCTTTCAGCAGAAAAGGTATTCTGCCTCAACAGAGCGGCGTAAAAGAATCAGAAAGAGAATTTTGCTTAATTCAGACAAGGTCATTGTGGTCAGTCATTTTCTGCGGGATTTGGCTCAAAGAATAGGCGTTGACCGGGCTAAAATAAAGGTCATCTATAATTCAATAGGATTTTTGGAAGACAAAACCAAAAACCTTTCCAAAGAGGAATTGAAAAAAGAGCTGGGCTTGTCAGGCAGGATTATGTTAACCAATGCCCGATTAACTCCCTGGAAAGGCATAGATATGTTGATTGAAATTCTGCCTGATTTGCTCAAAAAATACTCCCAGCTTAAGTTTATGGTCATTGGTCAGGGACCCGAGCAGGCCAATTTGGAGAAATTGATTAAAAATCTTAATCTTGAAAATCGGGTTTTTCTGCTTGGTCGGGTCAGTCGTCAAAAGGTGATTGATTATCTAAAGGCAGCTGATTTGTTTGTTTTGAATACCAATTATGAAGGGATGTCCCATTGTCTTCTGGAGGCAATGAAAACAGGCACGTCCATTATAGCCACTAAAGCGGGCGGCAATCCGGAGACAATCAGAGATAAGGAAACGGGTATGCTGGTTGACTATCGTAATAAAGAGCAATGGCTTGAGGCAATCGGTTTTGTTCTGGACAATCCTGCTTTGGCTCGTCAAATGGCCGGGAATGCCCAAAAAGACCTTCAGCGATTCAGCTGGCCTGATTTAGTCCGAAAAACCATAAACCTTTTTCAAAATCTATAATGAGAGTTTTATTAATCAACCCGCCTTTTAATATCTCCAAGGCAAACTATCAAACGAGTATTTCAGTCGGGCTTTTATGTTTGGCTTCTTATCTGGAAAAACGAGGCATTAAGGTAAAAATTATTGATGCTATCCGCCAGAAAAATTATCTTTCGTTAATTGAAGACGAGTTAAAGGGGACTGATTTGGTCGGTCTGTCAGTGATGACCATGCAGGTTAATTCTGCCCTCAAAATATCAAAGTTAATTAAAGATTTTAATCCTGATATGCCGATTGTCTGGGGCGGCGTTCAGCCGACTCTTTTTCCCGAACAAGTGGCCAGTCATCCTTTAATTGATATGGCGGTTTTTGGCGAAGGTGAAGAAACTCTGTGGGATTTAGTCCAGACCCTTGAAAATAAAAGCGGTTTGAAAAATATTCCCGGCCTTGCTTTTCAGAAAAAAGGAAAGGTTATCATTAATCAAAAAAGACCTTTTTTGAAGATGGATGATTTGCCTTTGCCTAACTGGTCTTTAATACCCAGAGAGATTTTGAAAGGGATTACTTTAGTTCCCACTCATACCAGTCGGGGTTGTCCTCATCAGTGCGCTTTTTGCATTAATTCAATTACCCATAATTCCTGGCGCGGTTATCCAATTGAGTTGGTTTTGGAGGATTTGCGGATAATCAAACAGCTGCCCTATTTCCGAAATAAGCCGCTGCGTTTCTGGGACGAAAATTTCTTTACTGACATTCAAAGAGCCAGAGCAATTATTAAAGGAATGATTGATAGGAAGTTGAATATTCCCTGGGAAACGACGGTCCGGGTTGATTACATCAGAGATGGAGTGATAGATGATGACTTTCTGGGTCTTTTAAAAAAATCCGGTTGTTATCTTTTGTCTTATGGCGGCGAATCCGGCTCGGAAAGAGTTTTAAGGAAAATTAATAAAGGCATTAAACCAGCCCAGATTATTCATTCAGCCAAACAAACCCTCAAATATGGCATTATTCCGCAGTATTCCTTTATGGTCGGTTTACCTGGCGAAACCAAAAAAGACATCAGACAGACAATTTATTTAATTGACCAATTGACCGACTTGAGTCCGCAAATCCAGATTCTGGGACCGCAGGCCTTTCGGCCCTATCCCGGGTCAGCGCTTTATCAGGAATGTCTGGCCAGCGGCTGGTCTGCTCCAGAAACGTTGGAAGATTGGGGCAAAGTAGTGGCCAATGAATTAAATTATTTATCGCCAGGCAATTTCCCCTGGCTTAAAGAGATTGACTTGGTTGAATCATTGGAGGCCTATGTCAGATTCGGCGCTCATTCGATTGAGAGCGCTCTTGGTTCAACGGTTAAGGCCAATAAGATACTCAAGTTGCTTTTTGTCCTGCTGTGTCAATTAAGATGGAAACTAAAATTCTTTAAGTGGCCCATAGAATTTAAAATAGCCCGGGGATTCGTCAGTCGAACGTAGATAGTATGATATTTTTGGTTCAAATAAATTACACCAAAGACCGTTCCGAGACAGTTTTGCCCCTGGGTATTTTAGCCATCGGTAGCATTCTGAAAAAACATGGCCTTGAAGCGGAATTGATTAACATTAATGAAAAACAGATTGACGAGACAGTAGATTACATAGTTAAACACAATCCATTATATGTCGGTTTTTCGGTGATGACCGGTATTCAGACAGAACACAGCGCGGAAATGTCCGGGAAAATAAAAGCCAAAGCCAACATTCCCATACTCTGGGGCGGCATCCATCCTTCGCTTTTGCCGGAGCAATGTTTGGCTTCCGACTATATAGATTACGTTATTATAGGCGAAGGGGAGGAAACAATCATTGAATTCACTGACAATTTTAAAAATCAAAAATCTCTTGAGTCGGTTTTGGGACTGGGCTATAAAAATAAAGATAAAATTGTCATTAATCCCAAAAGGCCTTTTATCAGAGACCTTGACCAGTATAGACTGGATTTTAATTTAATAGATTTAGAGAGATATATCTTTAAATTAGACAAATACCAGCGGGTCATTGCCTATAAAACCAGCCGCGGCTGTCCCTACAACTGCGCTTTCTGCTATAATCGGGAATTTAATCAGGGACGATGGCGGGCCTGGTCAATAGAAAAAGTTGTTGAAGACATAAATTTTTTGAAAGAGAAATATCAAATTGAGGCAGTTAAGTTTTACGATGATAATTTTTTTGTAGACAGAGAAAGGGCCCTTCGCATATTAAGAGCCATTAAGCTGCCCTCTCATACGGAAGTGAGAATAGATGCCATTGATGAGCCCTTAGCTCAGGAATTAAAGAGATTAGAGAGCTTTGATTTGCTGATTGGCATGGAGTCAGGCAGCAATCGGCTGCTGGAATTGATTGATAAAAGGATTACCACGGATGATATAATCAGGGCGGTAAAAATTTTGGCTAAAAATAATTTAAAGGCGACTTATTCGGCAATGGTCGGTTTGCCGACCGAAACCCCGGAGGAATTTAAGGCGACCATCAGTTTAATGTATCAAATTCATCAACTGGATAAAAAGGCCGGTTTTACCTTAGGCGCCTATCTGCCCTATCCCGGTTCGGAGCTGTATCGCTTCAGTTTAGAGCAGGGGTTTGAACCGCCTTCCCAGACAGCTGACTGGGGCAAACTGGACAGGTTCAGAGACAGATTTGTTTCTCCCTGGGTTGATGCTCGATATGTCTGGCGAATCAGAGAATATTTTAAATTTTTGAGCATTAACCTGGGTTTCTTTAATAAATGGCTGGAGTGGCGAATCAAGAAAATGTTTTTTGCCTTTCCCTTTGATATATATTTCCTGGAATATTTTTCAGATATAGCTATCAGGGAAAAGGGTATTTTGGGTAAATTTCTAAGAAAATTTCATCGTCTGGTTAAACAATGTTAATTAAAAAAACCAATCTTAAAATTTTGGCTGTTAATTTGGATTATACTTTG
The DNA here is from genome assembly GCA_964529855.1 of uncultured Candidatus Saccharibacteria bacterium. Classification (GTDB taxonomy): domain Bacteria; phylum Patescibacteriota; class Minisyncoccia; order Portnoybacterales; family UBA2143; genus CAZGZU01. The sequence goes on from CAZGZU010000004.1 coordinate 26,884, forward strand.
GCTATGGATTCGCCTGATTTTGGCGATGCCCAGGAAAGGAATATCGCTTATGGGCGATATGTTAAAAAGATATTCTCTATTACTCATTCGCCGAGATATTTAGGATTAAAAAATAAAAAACTGTCTGAAGAGGTGGAGATATTTCCTACTTCTTCAAGCAAGCCGTATTTTTTCCTCTTTGATGCTTTAAGAATAGCCAAGCTGATTTTTATTGAAAACAAAATAGATTTGATTTTAACCCAGGACCCTTTTATTACCGGATTGGTCGGCTATGTTTTAAAGAGGCGATACAAATGCCCTTTGCTTATACATTTTCACGGCGATTTTTGGCAGAATAGGTATTGGCTGGCTGAAAAGTGGTATAATTTCATCCTTCTTTTGTTAAGTCGCTTTCTGGTCAAAAAAGCTGACGGCATCAAAGTAGTCAGTTCGGGCATCAAAGACAAATTAATCAAACAAGGCATTGCCAGGGATAAAATCAAGGTTATCCCCACGCCGGTTGATTTGGAAAAATTCATTTATTGCAATCCGGAAAAACTCAAAAAGATCAGGAGAAAACACCAGAATAGTAAGACCATTATCAATGTCGGTCGCCAGGACGCTTCCAAGGATTATGCAACCTTATACAAGGCGATTAATTTGGTTCATTATGATTACAAAAGATTAGCTTTTTGCCAGATAGGCAATGGAGATTATCTTCCCGAGAAAATAAAGGCCGGTGAGAATTTGGTTTTAAATTCAGTTAATAAAATTAAACAAGAGGCCTTAACCAATTATTATCATGCGGCCGATGTCTATGTTTCTTCTTCAAAGCATGAAAGTTTTGGCAAGGTTCTTGTTGAGGCGATGGCCGCCGGTTTGCCCATAGTGGCCACGGCAACGACCGGTTCACAGGAAATTGTTCAGGAAGGAGTCAATGGTTTTTTAGTCCCTATTGGCGACAGTCAGGCCCTGGCCAGGAAAATTTTGTATTTGCTTAATAACCCGGCTAAAGCCGAAGAAATGGGCAAAAAGGGGAGACAGATAGTCAGAGAAAAATTCAATCAGGAAAAAATTATTAAAAAGATTATTAATTTCTGGCAGGAGCTAAGCAAAAACGATTAAATTATGTGTGGTATTAATGGTTTCAATTTCCATCAACCGGATTTAATAAAAAGAATGAATGAAAAAATTAAATACCGCGGTCCGGACCAGCAAGGCGTCTATTGTAATGAGGATTTTTCTTTGGGGCACGTTCGTTTATCCATTATTGATTTGTCAGAACGGGCCAAGCAGCCCTTATTTAATGAAGATAAATCACTGGTTTTAATATTTAACGGCGAAATTTATAATTTTCAGGAATTAAGAGAGAAGCTAATCAAAAAAGGTCATACTTTTTTCAGCCAGTCAGATGCTGAAGTTATTTTGCATCTCTATGAAGATTATGGACAGAAATGTCTTGGATTACTCAACGGCATGTTTGCTTTTGCTCTTTGGGACATTAAAAAGAAAGAATTATTTCTGGCTCGCGACAGAATGGGCATCAAGCCGCTTTATTATTATTTCTCGCCAGGAAGGAAAAGCAAGTTTATTTTTTCCTCGGAAATAAAGGCAATTCTGGAATATCCCGTAAAAAGAGAGATTGATTTAGAGGCCTTTAATCACTATTTCCGTCTTCATTACGTTCCACATCCCTTGACTATTTTTAAAAATATTTACAAGCTGCCGCCAGCCAGCTTTTTACTTTTCAAAGATAATCAGATTAGGATTGAGCAGTATTGGCGAATAGATGACCTTCAAGATATTGATTCAGAGCAAGAAATTATTGAACAAATCCGGCATTTATTAAAGGATTCGGTTAAAAGGCAGTTGATTTCTGACCGGCCGGTTGGCATTTTTTTAAGCGGCGGTATTGATTCAACTTCCATTCTGGGTTTGGTTAATCAACTGGGTCATAAACAAATTAAGACATTTTCGGTTGGTTTCGACCTGGAACCGGAAAAGTTCAATGTTGACTTTGAGCTGGCCAAAAAAATTAGCCGAGATTATCAGACCGACCATCGCCAGCTTATAGTCAGCGGTCAGGACATCCTCCAAAACATAGAAAAAGTGATTTATCATTTGGACGAACCAATTGCCAATGCCACTCAAGTAGCTACCTTTCTTTTATCTAAATTTGCCAAGCAGGAAGCAGCGGTGGTTCTGGGAGGCGATGGCGGAGATGAGCTTTTTGGCGGCTATCCCCGTTACCTTTACAGCCAATGGGCCAGTCGCTGGCAAAAACTTCCAGGATTCCTTAGAGAAAATATCTTAACTAATTTTTTATTAGATTGTTCAGGAAAATATCTGAAAAAAGACAATCTTCGGAGCAAGCTTAGCTTGCCGGCCGGTATAGAAAGATATTTGCTCTTTATGTCCCAAAAAGATGATATTTTGGGAGAAGTTCTAAATACTGACTACTGGCAGAAGGATTTGACTAAAAATTTTTATCAAGAGAAATATTTTCAATCATATCCCAAAGATGATTTTGAAAAATATTTTATGTTGGTTGACTTATCCACTTGGTTGGTTGATGAATCATTGATGCGAACTGATAAGATGACCATGGCTTTTGGCTTGGAAGAAAGAGTGCCTATTCTGGATTATCGTCTGGCTGAATTGTCAGCCAAAATTCCCACTAAGTATAAAGTCGGGAAAGAAGGAAAATATATTTTTAGGAAAGCAATGGGGGATTATCTGCCCGACTATGTTTTGAGCGCCCAAAAAAGAGGCTGGTTTTCCCCTACGGCTAAATGGCTGAGGACTGATTTAAAAGATTTTGCTTACGATGTCTTATCAGAGAATTATTGCCAAGAAACTAAAGATTATTTTAATTTTAAAAATATTAGAAAAATTTTAGATAATCATATTAATAAAGAGAAATATAACCTGACTTGTCTTTGGATTCTAATCACTTTTCAGGTCTGGGCTAAACAATATTTATGAAATTACTAATGATTACCAGAAAAGTAGACAGGAAAGATGCCTCGCCAGCCGGTTTTACTTATGCTTGGGTAAAAAAGATCGGAGAAAAATTAGATAAATTATATGTGATTACCTGGCAAAAAAGCGATCGCGGAGATTTGCCGAAGAATATTGAAATAGAATCTTTATCTGGTAATAAAATTAAAAAAGTTTTTTCTCTTTGGATAAAGCTTTTGAAAATCTTATCTAAGGTTGATGGGGTTTTTTGTCATCAAAATCCGGAATATACTATTTTATCCGCTTGTTGCGCAAAATTATTTAGAAAAAAAATAGTTACTTGGTATGCACACGGTTCTGTTAATTGGAAAGTATATTTAATAAATTTTTTAGCTGATAAAATTATTACTTCAAGCGAGGCAGGTTTTAGATTAGATAGTTGTAAGAAAAAAATTATTGGACAGGGCATAGATACAGATTTTTTTAAGCCATCCTTTAGTAATCTAAAATCTAAAGAATTAAAAATTATTTCCATTGGCAGAATTTCACCAGCCAAAGATTATGAAACATTAATAAAAGCGATAGAAATTTTAGTTAAAGAAGGATATAGAAATTTAAAAGCAGAAATTATTGGCGCTCCTGGCCTAAAATCACAGCAGGGATATTTTGAGATATTAAAAAAATTAGTTAAAGATAAAAAGTTAAAAAACTATATTAAATTTTTAGGCCCAATACCTCATAATCAAATATTGTCCTATTATCAAAAGTGTGATTTATTTATTAATCTAAGCCAGACTGGTAGTGTTGATAAAGCGGTTTTAGAGGCCATGGCCTGTCAGGCATTGGTTCTAACTTCTAATGAGGCCTTTATCGATGTCTTAAGAGATGAGAGGTTGCTTTTTAAGCCAAAGGACAGCCAGGATTTAGCTGATAAGATTATTGGTTCAATGAATCTCTCTGACGAAGAGAAGCAGAGCATTGGTCAGCGATTAAGAAAAGAAGTGGTTGAAAATCATAATTTAGATAAATTAGTCGGAAAAATTTTAAGCAGCTTCCGTGGCGAAATGCGAATTTTATACTTATATTCAGGCAAAAGAAAAAAATACGGGAAAATAGGTATTGATTGTCCAGATACCCAGTTTTATGGTTTAAATCATTTAGATAAATATGGTCTTAAAGCAGAATACAAAGAATTTGAGGATTTTTCTCGAATAGGTTTTCTTGGAAAATTTTTAAGTTTTAGATTAAGACATTGCTTGATGTTTTTTATAGCCAGAAATTACGATTTGGTTTTTGGCGCATCGTTGATTTACATGATACCTCTTCGGATGATTTTTAGAACAAAAAGCAAGTTTATTTTATTAAATATCTATCTAAACAGATTATTAACAGCTAACAAAAGAAATTTTTTGAAATACTATCTAATTAAATTTTTAATTAGAAAATTAGATGGCATTGTTTGTCTTTCTAATATTCAAAAAGATTATTTGATTGATAATTATAATTTTCCTCAGGAAAAAATCGTTGTTATTCCCTTGGGGGTAGATACTAACTTTCATCAGTACGTTTCTGACCGAGAGCGTGAAAATTTTATTCTTTCAGCCGGCGGCGATGACGGGAGAGACTATAGAACTGTTTTAAAGGTGGCCAAACTTTTTCCTCATCTGAGATTTGTTATTGTCTGCGGCTATCGGAATATGGAGGATATAAAGAAAGGTGAAATTCCTGATAATGTAGATATATTTTATTATATTCCGC
>CAZGZU010000005.1:0-4777 GCA_964529855.1 uncultured Candidatus Saccharibacteria bacterium
GGCCCATTGGCTGCAGGAATTAGGCCGTCGTTTGAAAGTAACTGAAACGGCTCTAACGGAAGAGATGGGGAAAATAAGGCAGGATTTTAGGAATAATATTGTTGAGGAAAGTCCAATGGTTAAGCCGGATAACCCTGATAAAGCCAGAACCAATCTTGAGGAATATGCTTTGGGACTGGTTTTAGCTGAAGCCAGGGATTGCCAGAAATACAGGAAAGAACCGGATTATCTCTTTACTGATACGGATTTGATAGAAATATTTAAATGTTTAAAAAAGAGCCGTGGCCAAAGAATTAATTTAAATGTTCTTAAAAAAAGATTGCCGGTTCATTTAGCTAATCGGGTTGACCAGCTCGCTTTCAGGGCAGAAGCTCAAAGAGATTTGGTTGAAGAGTTTTCTCCGGAAAATGAAATTAAGATTTGTTTTGGTCAGTTAAGAGAACGTTGTCTGCGGGAAAAGTTGAGTCAATTAAATCTGGCCATTAAAGAAGCAGAGCAGCAGAATGATAAATCACTGCTCAAAAAACTGACCGAGGATTTTAATGAACTAGCCAAACAAATTAATTTAGCAAAAAGTTAAATATATGCCTCCAAAAAAAACTACCAAAGGCCGTTCTTCGTCCAGGAAAACGGTCAAAAGCAGAAAAACAACTAAAAAAAGAATAGTCAAAAAAACTGTTTCAAAAAGAAAGCCGACTGGTCGTCGGACTGCGAGAAAACCGGTCAGAAGAAAAATAACCAGAAAGCCGGCTAAAAGAAAAAGCACTCCCAGAGCAAAGAAAGCAATCAGAAAACCTACTGCGAAGAGAGCAGGGAGGCAGCTGATTACTGAAGAGAAAATTAAGGAATTGATTAATCGGGGCAGGGAACGGGGTTTTGTCACCGAAGCAGAATTACTTGGCTTAGTTCCTCAAATAGAAAAGGATATTACTGGTTTGGAAGAGGCCTATGAGAGATTAAGGAATAATAATATAGAGATAATTGAATCAGTTGAATTTTTGGAAACGCCCTCAAAGAAAGAAAAAGGGGAGAAAAAAACAGTTAAAGAGAAAATACCTATTCGCTTGGAGGCCTTTGACAATGTTCAGATGTATCTGCGGGAAATCGGCCGGGTCCCTTTATTAACGGCCGCTGAAGAAGTTAAGTTAGCCAAACTGATTGAACAGAGTGATGAAGAAGCCAAGCAAAGATTAACACAAGCCAATTTGAGATTAGTAGTTAGTATTGCCAAAAGATACGTCGGCCGCAGTCGCAATCTTAGCCTGCTTGACCTTATTCAGGAAGGCAACATCGGACTTTTTAAGGCAGTGGAGAAATTTGATTATCATAAGGGATATAAGTTTTCTACTTATGCTACCTGGTGGATTCGTCAGGCAATTACCCGGGCACTGGCTGACCAGTCACGGACTATCCGTATTCCGGTTCACATGGTTGAGACAATCAGTAAATACACCCAGGTCAAACGTCGACTGCTGCAGGATTTGGGTCGGGAGCCCCTGCCCGAGGAAATAGCCGCCGAAATGAAGGAAAGTGTTGAAAAAATCAGGCAGATTATGAAGATTTCCCAGGAGACAATTTCTTTGGAAGCGCCGGTCGGTGAAGATGACGAGGAAAGCAGCCTGGGCGAGTTTATTGAGGATAAGAAAACCGTTTCGCCCAGCCAGATGGCTGCCCGGGAATTATTGCGTAATCGGCTCAAGGAAATTCTGATTGATTTGTCGCCTCGCGAACAGAGAATTTTAGAAATGCGCTTTGGCTTAAAGGATGGCATTACCCATACTTTGGAGGAAGTCGGACAGGAGTTCGGGGTGACCAGAGAACGAATTCGTCAGATTGAAGCCAAGGCCCTGGAAAGAATGCGTCAACATAAAGGGTCAAAGAAATTAGAGGGATATTAAACATCTCTTTTGATAATGTCCTAAATTAAGGTTCGGCCTTTCTTATCTTTTTTTGAGGTTCGACCTTTCGAGCGTGACCTTGCCTTTGGCAAGATCACTACTCTCAATGTCAAACCTTAAAAAAGACAAGGTCTCGAGGTCAAACCTTTATTTATTCTGAAAAACCTAGTTATTCTTCTAACCGAAATAATTGTTGTTCTGTTAATGGTTTTTAATCTGGCTCCCCGTGAGGCGGGCCTATTTTTAACCGGCCTTTTAATCTTCTATTTTATTTTCAGCCCTTTGGAAGATTCGCTTTGGGTTTTTATCGTTTCCATTCCTTTGTTCGTTGCCCTGCCTGTTACGGAAAGTTTTGATACAATGGCCAACTGGCGGATTTTGCTGGCTGTTTTGTTTCTGGTTTCTTTTTTCAGACAGGGGCAGAGTCTTTCAATTAGTTTGGTTAAGAAAAGTTCCGGCCGATGGAAATTAAAAGAGAAATTTAAGCATTATCGGGCAGAATACTTAAAAGGTATCTTCATTATCATCGCTTTTCTGTCGCTTTTAGTGGCTGACAATCTTTGGATAGGCCTGAAAAAGATACTCTTTTTAATCAATGCTTTTCTGCTTTACATTATCATTAGAAATCTGATAGCCAAGAATAGAGAGGCGATTATCAAAATCGGTCAGGCCGTGAAAGTGGCTGTTGGCTTGACCCTGGGAATTGGTTTTTTGCAGCTGTTGACAGTTTTTTTTATCAACCTTCATCAGTTCTGGATTTTTTGGAGCAGAAACGTCATCAGCGTTTTTTATGGTCAGGATTTGAGTTATCTTTTGTCATACAGTAATACCTGGTTTTCATATTATTCCTACCAATTGCCGACCCTGCGAATGTTTTCTGTTTTTCCTGATTCTCATTCCTTTGCTTTTTTCTGTATTCTGGCTCTGCCTTGCCTCTTATTGGCGGTTTTCAAACGAAAGCAGGGTGACCGGCTAAAAGCCGTCGGCTTCTATCTATTATTAATCGCTTGTCTGTTGGGCATTATTTTTTCCGGCTCAAGAGGAGCCTGGGTCAGCGCGGCCATTTCTTTCCTGGCATTTTTAATTATTGTTCTCCTTTATTGGGTGCCAGCTATCCGTTCAAAAACAGATTTTTTTATTCCCCGACGCCTTAAAAACTGGCAAAAGCAGATGCAGATAATTTTAGGGAGTTTGATTATCTTTTTCATCTTATTCCCGGTCGCTTCAGCTATTCTTTTTGCGCCCCAGTATATCCAATTGGGTAAAGAAGCCATCTCTGATATGTCCTTTTTTGAAAGAGCCAGAAGTATTTTTGACTTAAGCGAGCTCTCGGTTAAAAGCCGTCTTGAAATCTGGCGCCGAACTTTTGATTCAATGGTTTTGCATCCTGTTTTGGGAGTAGGTATCGGTAATTTTCCGATTGTTCTCAATGAACAGATGTCAGCCGCCAAAAAAGGCGCTTCCGCTCACAGTTTGTATATGGACATTGCCGCTGAAATAGGCGTTTTTGGTTTACTCATTTTACTGGCTATTTTCTGGTATGTTTTAAAAGATACCTGGCAGGCTTTTATGCGGGCTCAACAGAGATATTTTAACGTTTGGGCCGGTTTTTTTCTGCTTGCTTTGACCTGGATATTAAGTTATAGTTTATTTGACGTTGTCCTGCTTAATGACAAGGTTCTTCTATTCTTTGCCGCCAACCTTGCTTTGCTTTATGCCGCAAAAACAACCACTCGTTTCTATTAATCTTCTGACCTGGAATGGTCAGAAATACATCAAAGATTGTTTGGATTCAGTTCTTAGCCAGACCTATCCTTGTTTGGATATTTTGGTTATTGATAACGGTTCAACCGACAAAACTGTCATTTATCTGAAGGAACTGCCCAAGAAAGCAAATTTAAGATTGATTTTTAATAAAAAGAACATTGGTTTTACAGGCGGCCATAATCAAGCGATAAGAAAAAGCAAAGGCGAATTTATTGTCTGTCTTAATCAGGATATGGTTTTAGATAAGGATTTTGTCAGAAAAGCCGTTGGTGTTTTTAGAAAGAATAAAAAGATTGCGGCGGTTCAGGGAAAATTATTGCGGTGGAGTCAGGGATTATCAACGGCTAATAATTTTGCCTCTTATGAGGTGTCTCGTATTATTGATACAACCGGTTTGGCTATTCTGAAAAACAGAAGGATTATTAACCGGGGTCAGGGAGAAATTGACCAGGGCCAGTTTAACAAAATGAGCGAGGTTTTCGGTCCGGACGGGGCAGCGCCAATTTACCGGCGAAAGGCCCTGGAAGACGTTCAAATCAATGGTCAGTATTTTGACGAGGACTTTTTTAATTACAAGGAAGACGTTGATTTAGCCTGGCGTTTGCGTTTGGCCGGCTGGCAGACGATTTATCAGCCAAAATCAATCGCCTGGCACGACCGGGGAGCCGGCGAAAGCGCTTCTATTAGTTACTTTGGCATTATCAGGGAAAGATTAAAAATCAGTAAGTTTGCCAAGTATCTGGCTTTTAAGAACCAGCGTTTGATGCAAATCAAAAACGAACAAATTCCTCTTTTAATAAAGCATCTGCCCTGGCTTTTGCCCAAAGAAATTGCTTCCTGGGCCTATGTTTTGCTTTTGGAAAGATATACCTGGAAAGCAATCAAGGATTTATTTAAACAAACTCCCCAGGCCTGGCAAAAGAGAAAAGTGATTATGGCCAGCAAAAGAGTCAAAGCCAGGGAGATGAGTAAATGGTTTAATTAGACATGGAATATTATCCACACAAAAACAAAAAAAGACGTATCTGGCCCTGGATTCTTCTATTAATAATGGGAGGGTTATTTTCTCTTTTCTTTCTTAAGACCAGTTTTACCATTAGTCAGGTAATAAA
>CAZGZU010000005.1:4787-26677 GCA_964529855.1 uncultured Candidatus Saccharibacteria bacterium
CTGTTGAAAACCTGCCCGAGCTGCCAAAAGATGACCCGGAAAGAATCAACATTCTGCTCCTGGGAGGCAGGGGAGCTGAAGACCCCGGCGAAGGGAAACTGCTTTCCGATGTGCTGATTTTAGTCAGCATTAAAAAATCAACCGGCCAGACAGCTTTGATTTCTTTGCCGAGAGACCTCTATCTTCAGCTTTGGTGCGTTCCGGAAAAGAAAAAGATAAATTTTGCCTATGCTCATGGCGGACTGGATTGTGCTAAAAAAACCGTCTCCTATTTAACCAATCTTTACGTTGATTATGCGATCAGCGTTGATTTTGAAGCCCTCAAAGAAACAATTGATACTTTGGGAGGTATTACTGTCTATCTTGACCAACCCTTTGAGGAAGATTTTCAATGGGCTAAAGAAGGACAGGAAGAAAATGAACACTGGTTTATCAAAGAAGTTGACGGCGAAGAAAAATGGGTCTTTTATGTACCAAAAGGGGAAAATCATTTAGACGGACAAACAGCTCTTTATTATGTTCGTTCGCGCTATTCAACCGACGACTTTGACCGGATGTACCGTCAGCAGCAGGTTTTACTGGCCATCAAAGAAAAAGCTCTTTCTCTGGGCGTTTTAGTCAATCCAATCAAAATCTATAATCTTTTGGATGTTTTGGAGGAACACTTTAGAACAGATATGAATTTAGGTGATATTAAAAACCTGATTAATCTGGCCGATGATTTGGACACCAAGAATATTAAAAGACAGGTATTTGACATTAGTCCTGAAGGATTACTTTATTACACTTTCATTAATGAGGAATACGTATTGTTGCCAGTGGGCGACAATTTTGACCGGATTCAAGAGGTTTGCAAAAACATATTTGAGTAAGGCCCGGCCTCAAAACCTACGTAAGGTTTGGCCTCGAGAGCTACGACCTGCCTCAGGCAGGTCGTACTCGAGAGACCGAACCTTAATTAGGCTGTGGTTTTTCAGGCCCAACCTTAATTATAAACCTTACGCATGCTATCTATTATCATCACTCATTATCGTACGCCTATTCTGTTAAAACTTTGTCTCAAATCGATTAAAGAAAATATCGGGCAAGTTGAACATGAAATAATTGTGGTTGATGCTCGAAGCGAGCCGGAAACCGAGGATTTAATTAAAGAGAAATTTCCTTTGGTCGAATTTATCTCTTTTTCAAAAAATGTCGGTTATGCTAAACTGGTTAATAGCGGCCTCAAACAGGCCCGGGGAGAATACGTTCTCATTCTTAACGCTGATATTCTTATTCTCAAAAACTCTGTTGAGCAATTGCTTGAATTCATTCAAAATAATCCGCAAGTGGGCATTGTCAGTCCCGGCCTGCTGACTTTCAGCAATCAGCCGCAGCCCTCTTGTTTCCGTTTTCCCAGGGTTAGCTCAATTTTGGCCAGGCGGACGTTTTTAGGTAGATTAAACTGGGGGCGACAAAGAATCGGCCGGTTCATTATGGACCAGCCGGGACCGGTTGACTGGACCCAAGGTTCAGCCATGCTCGTTCGCAAAGAAGCCATTGAAAAAGTGGGCTTATGGGACGAAAGATTTTTTATGTATTTAGAGGATACTGACTGGTGTCGTCGTTTTTGGCAAAAAGGATATCAGGTAATTTATCTGCCCTCGGCCCAGGTCTCCCATTATTATGGCCGAGCCAGCAAGAAATGGGGCGGCTTCCTGGATATTTTATTGAATAAATACACCCGTTCGCACTTGATTAGCGCAGCCAAATATTTTTGGAAATGGCGGGCAGCTGTCAAATAAGTTTTATGAAAAGATATCTTCTCATTCCCATCTGGATTATCATATTAGTCATTGTTTTTAGCTCCGGTTATTTTGTCGGGCAGATGAACCGTCCTTCCGTTGAAAAGGTTGAGGGATTGGCCAATAAAGAATCGGCTCAACCAACTAATGTTGACTTTGGCTTATTCTGGGACACCTGGCATCTTATAGAAACAAAATACGTTGACCGGCTTGGCCTGGACCGTCAGGAAATGGTCTATGGAGCGATTGCCGGTCTGGTTAAATCTCTGGGCGACCCTTATTCTGTTTTCATGGAACCCCAGGAAAGCAAGAGATTTCTTGATGATATTAGCGGCAGTTTTGGCGGAATCGGTGCCGAAGTAGGCATCCGCAAAGGCGTCTTAACGATTATTTCTCCCTTAGAAAGCAGCCCGGCTCAGGCAGCTGGCTTAAAACCGGGCGATAAAATACTGAAAGTGGATGATACTTTGACGGCTGATTTAACCCTTGACGAAGCGGTTGATTTAATCAGAGGCGAGGAGGGAACAGAGGTGGTCCTGTTGATTACCCGCGATGACTGGGACGAAGCCAGGGAAATAGAAATTACCAGAGCCACCATTCAAATCCCCATTATCAAATGGGAAACCAAGGACAATAATATTGCCTATATCCAACTTTATCATTTTACGGAGAATTCGGCTGACCAATTCAGCAAAGTGGTCAGGGAAGTGCTTCAATCAAATCCCCGGGGCATTGTCCTGGACGTTCGTAATAATCCGGGCGGCTATTTAGAAGTAGCGGTGGATATTGCCAGCTGGTTTATTCCCAAAGGCGAACTGGTGGTGGCCGAGGATTTCGGTAATGGAGAAAAAAATGAACACCATAGCCGGGGTTACAAAGATTTGGAAGATATGCCAACGGTTATCTTAATCAATGAAGGTTCGGCTTCTGCCTCAGAAATTTTGGCCGGCGCTTTGCGGGATATCAAAGGCATTCAGATTGTCGGGCAAAAAAGCTTTGGCAAGGGTTCGGTTCAGCAATTGGAAAAGATGCGGGGCGGTTCCAGTGTTAAAATCACCATAGCCAAATGGCTGACTCCTTCAGGGACAAGCATCAATGACGAAGGGATAACTCCGGACATAGAAGTGGAAATCACTCAGGAAGACATTGATGAAATGCGCGACCCTCAACTAGACAAGGCCCTGGAGTTGTTGAAATAAATGGCGTTTATAAAGAATTTAAAAGGAGTATCAAAGAAAGATACAGCTGTTGCCGGCGGCAAGGGAGCTTCTTTGGGTGAAATGAGCCGGGCCGGAATTCCAGTACCGCCGGGATTTGTGATTCTGGCAAATGCTTTTGACAATTTCCTGGAGAAAACCGATTTGCTTCAGGACATAAAAGCTCAAATCGATAAGGTTAATTATGATGATGTTAATTCAGTTGACCAGGTTTCTAATGTGATTCGGGATTTGATTAATGACGCTAAAATGCCCCGGGATTTGCAAAAAGAGCTTTTGCCTCAATTCAGGAAATTAAACGCCAGGTTTGTGGCTGTTCGTTCTTCCGCCACCGCTGAAGATTCCTCAATTGCTTCCTGGGCAGGCGAGCTGGAAAGTTATCTGAATACTACTGAAAAAACCCTGTTCAAAAACGTTAAAAACTGCTGGTCGTCTCTTTTTACGCCCCGGGCAATTTTTTATCGTAAAGAGAAAAATTTACTGGAAACAAAAGTTGGCGTGGCCGTAGTCGTTCAAAAAATGATTGATTCAGAAGCATCAGGCGTTTGTTTTACGGTTCATCCAATAACCCGGGATGAAAATCAGATGATTATTGAAGCGGGATGGGGATTGGGCGAGGCCATTGTTTCCGGCTCAATTACTCCGGACAGTTATGTAATTGATAAAAGGGATTGGTCTTTGATTGACATTAATATCAGCAAGCAGGAAAAACAGGTTGTCCGCTGTTTGAAAAAGGGGACTAAATGGGCAACTGTTTCCAAAAATCAGCAGGACAAACAGAAATTGAACGAAGATAAAATTATTGAACTGGCAAAAATTTGCCGGAAAATAGAAAAGCATTATCTGAATCCTCAGGATATTGAGTGGGTCCTGGCCAAAGGCAAATTCCATATTGTCCAATCCAGGCCGATTACTACATTAAAATAGTATGCCAAACAAATATTTCAAAAAAGCTACTTTTTGGGCGCGAGAATTCAGAATTCCTTTGTATTGGTTAACTGACAAAAGACAAAAGACTTTCGGAAATAACACTCTGATGCTTTATAAAGAATCAGTAATACATGCCTATAACCTGAACGACAGAGAGATTAAAATGGCACAGGCCGGTTATAGATTTTTTACTAATAGGCGCAATTTTAAAAGATATCAAACACAGGTTAAAAGGGTTAAAGGTTTGATCAAAAAAACAGTAGAAGATTATAGGGACATAAAGCTTAAAAATTTATCAGATGCCGAAATCAAAAGAAGATTTTTTGAAATGGCGAAGAACCTGCATCTCTATGCGGATACCTATACTAAAACAGAACCCTTCAATTTATCGAAAATAGAAGCCAACGAATCCAAATATAGAAGTTTGATTAAAGAATTAGGCCGATCACGTTTTGTCTTAAGAAAACAAGGCGAATCACTTTTTCGTATCTCAATGGGAATTTTATTATATGAAATTGCCAGACGATCCAATCTGAGAATGAGCGACCTCTTTTTCTACACATATGATGAAATGATAAAATTACTTAATGGTCAGAAAGTTAAAAAAGATGTCATTGCTAAAAGGAGAAAAGGATATGCTCTTATATCTTTGAAAGACAGAAAAATCTTGTTAACCGGAGAGAAATTTAAAAAAATATACAAAGAGGTGTACAAAGAAGTAATAAACAAGGGGAAAAAGGCAAAAGAGATAATGGGACAAGTTGCCATGAAGGGCAAAGCAAAGGGAAAGGTAAGGATTATTTTACATAATAAAAGGGACATTTCTAAAGAGTTGGCTAAATTTAAAAAGGGGGAGATATTGGTTACCGAGATGACCAGACCGGATACGGTCTTGGTTTGTAGAAAAGCAGCGGCTATTATTACAGATGAAGGAAGCATTACCTCGCACGCCGCCATTATTTCTCGCGAATTAAAAATTCCTTGTGTCATCGGCACCAAAACGGCTACCCAAGTTTTAAAAGATGGTGATTTGGTAAAGGTTGATGCGGTAAAGGGAATGGTTGAGATAATAAAAAGAGGGAAATAAAAAAAGAAGGATGCAGAATTTTACACATCCTTCTTGGTTCTTAGTTAAAGATTGAATTCTTTCACTGAAGCGTAATCAATTTTAGTTTCTACGGCCTCTGAAAAATGAATTTTTTCAGTCCAGCTTATTAGTGTCCAAACCATTTCTTCATGACCGATTATCAGAACAGGTCGTTTAGGGATACGCAATTCAGCTATTAGTTGAATTGCCCGGCGAATGCGTTTTTTATATGCTTTTACAGGTTCAAACCCGGGCCATCCGCCAATCCAGGCCTTTTGCCAATTTATCCTGCTTTCCATTAAATCCGTAAGATTTTCTTCGCTTGGAAGGCCAGCGTCTTTCAGCAGAGGCATATAAACTATTGGATACATCAAACGGTCAGAAAGAATTTTAGCGGAATTGCGAGCCCGTTTGGTAATACTGGAATAGATAACCCCATCAGCAGTTAGGTCTTTAAGAATTTCTGCCAATCGTACCATCTGGCTTATACCCTGGAAGTTAAGTTCGGGATCAAGACAGGGCATCTCTTTCAATGAACGGTTGACACTGCCGTGTCTTATAGCCAATATTTTCATCTTATCTCTCCTTTTTTCTATATTCTAAAATAAAGAGTACAAAATTTATACCTATAATATAGCACATTATTTGATATACGTCAACTCAATTTCAAATGAAATTCAAAAGGAGGTTTAAAAAATATTTCAACCGGTCAATGCCGCTTTTTTGCGTTCAATACTGGTATCAGGGAGAACGTTACGGCTTGCCTCGAATAACCGATAAATCCGTTTATTACAATCCCTTATTTATCTACCAAAAAGACAAAGCGACTGATGTGTATTATAACATTGACCAGGAAGACCGCCTGACTGATTATTTTGAAAACCATCCGGAAAAATTCAAAAAAATAGCCAATCAATACAGAAAAGAAAACCGGGAATTATCAAAGCTGTCCCGGGAATCCGGCCTTAAATTCAAAGATATTTCCAGGATTTTTAATTTACATCTTGCCAGCTGGCCAAAGCTTTGCATAATGATGGTTCTGGGCGAGCGAGCCGGATTAAAAAAGATTGCCCAACAGGCCTATCAATTAAGAAAAGAATTCGGGGAGGTTGAATATTCGTCTGGCAATAATCTGATAGAATTGGTTGAAGAGAGCTTGCCTGATTATGTTGATTTTACGGATTTTTTACTCTTTGAAGAGATCGTTGACAAAAAGATTCCTCAAATAAAAGAACTGGAGAAAAGAAAACAGGGTTATGTTTATTTTGAAGACAAGCTTTACACGGATTCAACTCTTGAACAACTGGAAAAAAGGGCCGGCATAAAAATTATCAGGCAGAGTTTATCTAAAGACGGATCTAAAGACGGATTGTTAAAAGGCAGGATGGCTATGCCCGGCAAGGCAAAAGGAAAAGTAAAAATAGTACTTGATTGTCAGGAAATGAGCAAAGTTAAAAAGGGAGATATTTTAGTCGCTCCAATGACCACGCCTGACTATCTTATGGCCATGCAAAAGGCATCGGCTTTTGTAACGGATGAAGGCGGCTTGACCTGTCATGCGGCAATTGTTGCCCGGGAAATAGGCAAGCCCTGCCTGATTGGCACCAAAACAGCTACCCGGGTTTTAAAAGACGGCGACTTGGTAGAGGTGGATGCTGAGAAAGGCAAGGTAAAGATTATTAAAAAAGCCAACTGAATTATATGAAAAAACAGGTAATGCTTAAAATTTACGGACGGGTCCAAATGGTCTTTTTTCGGGATTCTGCCCGACGGGAAGCGAAAAAATTAAAATTGGTTGGCTGGGTCAGGAATGAACCGAACGGCACAGTCAGGATAACGGCTGAAGGCGAGCAAACAAAGTTGAAACAATTAGTCAATTGGTGCTATAATGGACCTATGCTGGCTAAGGTAACCAAAGTAGACATCAAGTGGCAAAAGGCGACTGGTCAATTTAAAGAATTTGAGATAAGATATTAATAACGATATCGTCATTGCGAGCGAAGCGAAGCAATCCCGTGAAATTACTACAGGATTGCCGCGTCGACGGCCTAAAGCGACCTCCTCGCAATGACATTTAATATGCAAGTAATTCTTCTAAAAGACGTAGAAAAATTAGGTAAAAAAGGCGAGATTAAGAAAGTGGCTGACGGCTATGCTCGCAATTTTTTAATTCCTAAAAATTTAGCTGTCCTGGCAACTAAAAATGAAATAGCTAAATTGGAGGAACAAAAGAAAATTGAAGCCCAGCAGGCTGAGGAGGAATTAGTCCGCTTTCAGGAAGTGGCCAGCCAGATAGATGGCCTGGAATTGGAAATTCCCGTTAAAATCGCCGAAGAAGGCAAGCTTTTCGGAGCGGTAACGGCTGTTCAAATTGCCGAGGGTTTAGCCACCAAAGGATTTGCCATCAACAAAGAACAAATTAAATTGGAACAACCAATCAAAGAAACAGGGGAATATGAAGCGATTGTAGAATTCCCCCATAATTTAGAAGTTAAAATAAAGGTTATTGTAGTGGAGGAGAAGTAAAAAGCAGGAGGCCTACCATGTCGAGAAGCAAATACATCTTTGTTATAGGAGGGGTAATGTCTGGCATTGGCAAAGGGGTGGCTACCGCTTCCATTGGCCGGATTCTCCAGAGCAAGGGATATCAGGTGGCGGCCATAAAAATTGACCCTTATATCAACGTTGATGCCGGCACAATGAATCCGATTGAGCATGGCGAGGTTTTTGTCACCGAAGACGGCATTGAAACAGACCAGGATATTGGTAATTACGAAAGGTTTTTAGGCCGGGATTTATACGCTGATAATTACATGACCACCGGACGGGTTTATGAGACGGTCATTCAGCGGGAAAGAAATCTTGGTTACGAAGGAAGATGCGTGGAAGTGGTTCCTCATATTCCGGAAGAAATTATCAGACGAATCCTTCGCGTGGGCAAAAAAGACCGTTCTGGTTTTGTCCTTATAGAAATAGGTGGTACGGTCGGTGAATATCAAAACGTCTTGTTTTTGGAAGCGGCTCGCATGCTTCGTTTAAGACATCCCGAGGATGTTCTTTTTGTTTTGGTCAGTTATGTGCCGGTGCCCAAGAAAATCGGCGAGATGAAAACCAAACCGACCCAGTCAGCCAGCCGGGCTCTTAATTCAGCCGGCCTGCAGCCCGATTTCATTATTGCCCGTTCAGAATATCCTTTGGATGAACCCCGCAAAAGAAAAATCTCTGTCTTCTGCAGCGTTGACAAAGAAAACGTTATTTCCGCTCCGGATATCCAAAGCATTTATGAAGTTCCCTTGAACTTTGAAAAAGACAAATTGGGCGATAAAATCCTGCATAAATTCAATCTGAAATCCCGCAAGAGAAACTTCCGCAATTGGCAAAACCTGGTTAAAACGATTAAAGAAGCTGACCGGACAATTAACATTGGCATTGTCGGTAAATATTTCAGTACCGGCAACTTTGTTCTTTCCGATTCCTATATTTCAGTAATTGAAGCAATCAAACATGCGGCATGGCATCATCGCAAAAATGTCAAAATTCATTGGCTTAATTCTGAAGAATATGAAAATTCTCCCCGTAAAATTAAGGAGCTAGAAAAGCTTAACGGAGTGATTGTGCCGGGCGGTTATGGAGAGCGGGGGATAGAGGGCAAAATCAAAGCCATTGAATTCTGTCGGAAAAACAAAATTCCTTATCTGGGTCTTTGTTATGGCATGCAACTGGCCGTGGTGGAATTCGCCCGAAATGTCTGCCGTCTCAAAGGGGCTCATACCACAGAAATTGATTCCCAAACCAAATATCCGGTAATTGATTTAATGCCTGAACAGAAAATCAATCTTCAGGATAAACAATATGGCGGCTCCATGCGTTTGGGCGCTTATCGCTGTCGCTTAATCAAAAAAACCCAGGCCCAACAGGCCTATAAGTGCCCGGAAGTTTTTGAACGGCATCGCCATCGTTATGAATTAAATAATGATTTCAGGGACATTCTGGAAGAAAAGGGACTGGTTATGGCCGGTATCAATCCGGAAAGAAACTTGGTTGAGATAATTGAATTAAAAGACCATCCGTTTTTTATGGCCAGCCAATTCCATCCTGAATTCAAGTCCCGGCCTCTGCAGCCCCATCCTTTATTCAGGGAGTTTATCAGGGCAGGATTGAAATAAAAAAGGACGCATCATTGATGCGCCTTTTTGATATCTGTAAAATATATCTATCTTGCTTTACTCAACGTTAACCACTTTGGCTAATCGCCTGGAACCGTCAAATCTTTTAATCTTTTTGGTAACAAATTTAACAATCCCTTTTTTAATAGCATAAAGAGTGTCATCGCTGCCTTGACGAACATTCTTGCCGGGCAGAAATCTGGTTCCTTTTTGACGAACTATAATATTGCCCGGTCGGGCCTCTTGTCCGCCAGATAATTTAATTCCTAAGTATTTTGGCTGGGAATCACGGCCCAAACTAGTTGAGCCAGCTGATTTTGTCTTTGACATGTTTTAATACAAGATAAAACGGGTGACAGATTACCTTCCCTTATTTTACTCATTAACCCTCTTCAAAAGATCATCTATGAAAAAACCTTTTTAAAAAGTCAAACTTTGCAATCCGTCACCCGTTGTAATTATGTTAATTAATTTTTAAAAAAACGTCAATCTCCCTATTTCATACTATTGATTAGAATGAGGCGGACACCAGATTTTATTGATTGGCTTAGATAACCGAGATCAAAGCCGGCATCTTTCTGAAGAGGATAGACTTGCAGGCCATTATCCTTTCAAGGAAAGATCTGCTGTCCGCTGTAATTATGTTAACTAATTTTAAAAGCTTCGTCAAGGAACGTGAATCTGATATTACTTTAACAATTGCTATTATCCTGATTGCCTTAATCAGTTTTGGAACCGGTCTGCTGGTTGACTTTTCCGAGGATAAAGACCCGATTGTCATTCAAAGCCCTTTGGTCAATGCAGAAAATAATTATTCTGCCTCTATTGAGCAAACTTTATCAGCTGATAAACAAACAGAGGAGGGGACATTTGTCGGCAGTATTAACAGCAATAAATATCACTGGCCTGACTGCCCCTCGGCACAGAAAATCTCTCCGAAAAATCAAGTTTGGTTTTCTTCGGAAGAAGAAGCTCAGACAGCCGGCTATGTCCGCTGCGGTAATTTTGACAAATACATTCCTTAGAAAATTGACAAATTACATAATCTACGATATAATTATAATATAATCACGATATTCTGTAATGGAAGAGAAGGAGGATAGGAATAATGACAGAATTAATTTTATCCTTAAGTATTCCAGTAATTTTTGGCTCTTTGGAAGGATTCTACGTTGCCTTAAAGAAAAAGAAGATTGTCATTGAGATTTTTAAAGATACTATTCTTTTTCTCGCTGTTCTCCTTGTGATAAACATAGCAATACCCCTGAAAGAATTTGCCCCTTTCCTGGCACAATGCTTTTCTGCTGCAATGGTTGCTGCAATGATCGTCTATGTAGTTTTTTTCCTTTCTGCCATAATCGCCTGGATTTTAACAACAAAAATTACCAAGGACTAAGGAGGAGTGACGTGGAAAACGTAAACCCCCCTGCAAGCTTTTTGGCTACGAAGCGGGGGGATTTTTTTACTCCTTGACGAACATCTTTATGCAGAGTAAGATTGTATTAATTAAGGCGCTAATGCTTGTTAAGCGTTAGAACATTAGAGGCGCGCCAGTGTTGTCGGGAGACCGCCTTACAATTGACCCCCGCGTGACTTTCCGCGAAGTCACAATGAAGCGGGGGTTTTCTTTTTATTCATTTTTTCTCCCTGCTCGCGGAAATCATCTTAAACTCTCTTTCCAGGGTTTTGGCCTGATTTATTTGCTGCTTTAAATCATAAGGTAAAGAATCAATTACTTTTTTAAATTTTTTGGCATCAATGGTCAGGATTTCGTTCCATTTGCCGATTGGCTCAAGCACCTCCTTGACCTTGTTAAGATTATAGCTGAATCTCTGCTGGGGCAGGCGAGTAATATAGCCACCCTTGCCAAAAACACGCTCCAGACCATTCTTATCGCAGTACTGATTAATCGTTTCTTTTAATTGAGCTAATCTTTTAGTATCAACTGTTTGCTTATCTTTAATCTCAAAGTATTCTTTGATAACTTCTTTAATTTGTTTTTCGTCAGGAGTGGGGGATTCTTCTTTGATAAATTGATGCTTGAAAAGAGGACAATGGGGCTGGTATGGGCACCAGCTGCAAAGAGGATTGGCTCGTGGTTCAAAACTGCTTTGCTTTATTTGGCTAATCAGAGATAAGATTTTTTCTTTGCTTTGTTTAATCTGCTGACTGGTCTGGATGGTTGAAAGTTTTTCGCCGTGACGTAGATAATACAGGGAAAGTTTGACCGGTCTGTTTTCTTTTTCCAAAGAAGGCCAACGATTGGTCAGGCCCAGATAATAGACCGAGAGCTGGAAATTATTATCAACGTCTTGCTGGGCCGGCATTTTTTTGCTCGTCTTATAATCAATCACCTCAAAAGTACCGTCAGTCAATTTATCAATCCGGTCAATCCGACCGGTGATTTGATGAAATTCTTTGCCTTCTAAAATAGGAACGCCAAAAGGCGCCTCCAGATTGATAATGTTAAACTCCTGGCTTTGATTCTGCAGATAATAGTTTTTGAGTATGTCAATGCCTTGATGAAAGGCAAAGGCCTCTTCCTGCTCGTTTTCGTAAAGACTGTTGTCCCATTTTTCAGTAAAGTATTTGAGCAAATCATCCTCTGACGGAGGACTGGGCTGACTTGGCTCGTGAAACATCTTCAGGCAGTCATGAATCAGGGTGCCAAAAACCGCTTCCTTGGCTTTAGGAGTTTTTATTCTGTCAATGTATTGAAACTTGTATTTAGCCGGACAAGTGGAAAAGGTATCCAGCCCGGAATAAGAAACACGCATAGAGATTTATTTTAGCATTTTAAATTATTTTTTCAAAGGATGATATTGGCGATGGACTTTCTCAGCATAACGGTCAGAGGCATGAACATAGCGGGTAGTGGTATCTAATGATTCATGACCCAAAAGGATTTGGATGGCAGCCGGACTGGCTCCTTCCTCAGCCAGATAAGTAGCAAAACCGTGCCTAAGCGAATGAGCTGAAATGGGGATATTAATTCCTAACAATTCTCGGTATTTTTTAATCTTTTCTTGTAAATAATTGGTTGATATTTTTTTATCTTTGTTCTGAATATTCTTACCCCGATAGGGAATAAAAAGATAAGGTAAATTATCCTGCCTTGTTTCGAGATAATTAGCCAGGTGCCCTTGAGCCCTGGGGGTAAGATAGACAAAACGTTCCTTTTTGCCCTTGCCCATAACAAAAATGCGCCCTGTTTTATCAATTTGGGCCTTTTTAAGATTGACTAATTCGGAAATCCTCATACCAGTGGCAAAAAGGGTCTCCAGAATAGCTCGATTACGCAGGGCAACTCTTTTACTTTTTTCAATTCGGCTGGGTGCTTCAATTAATCTTATTAATTCATTTAATTCAGCGACTTGTGGATGTTTCTTTTCGGTTTTCATTAATTTAACGCTGCCTGGTGAAACAGGCGTCTGATAGTCCATATCAATCAGATACTTTAAATAAGAACGCAAGGCAGAAAGCATTCTATTAATAGAATAACTGGCCAGTTTTTTCTCTCCCTGGTTAAGTTTTGGAGTTTTTCTATCAATAGAAATCAAATAGGCCTTATAATTCAGTAGGGTAGACTTATCAATGTCTTCAAACTCGGTATTTATTTCATTAAGAAAATAGGCGAGTGTATTTAAATCTCTTTCATAATTATAAATAGTTTGGTCGGAATAATTATTAGTTTTTAAATACAAAAGAAAATCATCTAAGTATGGCAGATTTATTTTGTTTTTAGTTGGTTGCTTATCTTTCATATATTTTATCGAGTGTAAGAGATATTATACTCATTTCTTTCTACTTTATAATACAGCCAAATGGCTGTCAATTTATCCTGTGTGGATAACTCCCCTATCCTCTATTAAGGTGTCTATGTTTTTATCCTTTAAACAAATCAATAAAGAAATCTTTGACCCCATTTACTTTCTCTCTAATCCAGCTACTCCCCTCTTGAACTTTGTTTTTTAGGGGAGCCAGGAATTCTTCAACCCTATCTATCACCCGCTGAGCCCAGGTTTGAGCCTGCTCTTTGGCTTCTTTTTTAATCTCTTCTTTTACTTCTTCCTGTTTCTCTTGTTTCTTTTCCTGAAATTTTTCTAAAAGACGTTTGAGTCCTTTTTCTATATTCTGGGGAAGGGTCTCGGTGCTTTCTCTGACAGGAGTAACTACCTTTTGATTAACCTTTTCATAGAAATTATCAAACCAATCCGGCAAAGTTGATTCAACCCCTTCCTGGGCTGAAACAAGACAAGGAGATAATAGGATTGTTAGTGAGATGATGAGATAACGCATAAGCTAAGGTTTGGCCTCGAGAACTACGATCTTGCCGAAGGCAAGGTCGTATTCGAGAGACCGAACCTTAATTAGTTAATGATAAATAATCATCTGGTCCAGGCTGGTGGTTGTTTCATATAAATTGGAGATATAAACCTGGGTGGACTCTAAATAGATATTAGCGCCAAAAAGAGGGTCATGGACCACGTAACGACCATCCTCTGTTTTATGATGGATGACTATGTAATGACCAGCCCCCCGGCCGTTAGCCCTGACAAAAACAATCACCGGATAGCCGGCTCCTAATTCCCGGTCAAGACGGAACCAGTCAAAAGAAGAAGTGTGAGGCGGCGGGCAGTTAAGACAAGTAATACTCCCCCACTTCTTGGGCCAGTAAATTAAATCCCAGGCGTAAATCGGTTCTTTGGCCAGCTGGCCGGGCGTAATACTGGTACCATGATATTTTAAAATCATTGCCACGGAAGTGATGGCGCATCCATAATCCTCCATTTCCGAATCACTGATGCCAATGGTTGTCTTGCCCCAGCGGGAATCATCCTGTTTGTAATACCAGTTAAGAGAAGCCCAATATTGAGCAGGCGGCTTTTCCTGAAGTTCTTTTAAGCGAGCCAGTTCAGCCGCTTTTTGCTCACGCAGACGATTGATGTCTCCCAATAATGATTGTTTCTGGGCTTCAATGTTGGCCAGCATTTGCTGGTATTTACTTTCCTCTCCCTGGGTATATTTCAAAAGAGCTGCCTTGGAATTTCTTTGACCCGCCAAGGATAATTGCTGTCCGCTTAACTGTTCTTTTAATCCTTCTAATCTCTCTTTTTTGTCTTCCTGGGTCTCTTTATCCTGGCTTAATTTCTCTTTAAGATTTTTGAGCTTGTCAACTTTCTCCTT
Source organism: uncultured Candidatus Saccharibacteria bacterium (assembly GCA_964529855.1). Classification (GTDB taxonomy): domain Bacteria; phylum Patescibacteriota; class Minisyncoccia; order Portnoybacterales; family UBA2143; genus CAZGZU01. The sequence goes on from CAZGZU010000005.1 coordinate 19,159, forward strand.
TACCCCATTCTGCAAATTATCCAGATAAGTCAGTTGGTTAAAAAAATCAGAAAAATCTTCGCTCTGCAAAATCATTTCCAGCTGACTGGTCTGGTCAAATTCAGCGATTGTCTGAATAATCTTGGCCAGATTATCCTTTTGAAAACCGATATCCTCCTGGGTTTGGTCTATGCCGTAAATCAACTGGATAATCTCTAATTTGGTCTGGTCAATATCATCCTCGGTTATGTTTATTTCTATCTGAAGTTTATTTATCTGGGCATTGAAAATGGCAACCTGATTGCTCAAACTTTTTATCTCTCCCCTTTTCTGGTTGATGATTGCCTGATATTCCTCGGCCTGTTTTTCCAATTCAGCCCGCTTGGCTTCCTGCTCTTCAATTTGTTGACTGAGGTCATCAATTAAACTAGCCTGACTGAGCAGGGGCAAAGTCAATATCATTAAAATTATTGAAATTCGCCTAAACATTATATTTTCCCTATTGCCTCTTTTATCCTTTTTAAGGTCTTTTGTTTGCCTAAAACCTCCATTATTTCAAAAGGACCGGCCGAGGCCTTTTGGCCAGTTAAAGCCACTCTCAGAGGCCACAGAAGCTCGCCAGAGCCGTATTTTTCAGTCAGAGACATGATTACTCCTTCCAATGTTTCTTTATTAAAATCCCCTATTTCCCCCAATTCCTTCTCTAATATTTCCAGATTTTTCTTCACTTCTTTTAAGCTCATTTTCTTCCAGATAAGCAAATCCGGCTCATATTCTGGCTTATCAACAAAAAAGAATTGAGTTAATTCCCCTATTTGAGAAAGCGTTCTAATTCTTGGCTGTTCCAAAGCAACTACTTTTTTGGCATAGTCAACCGGGATTGCCGTGTCGCCTTCGGCTCCTCGCAATGACTCTTTTAGATACGGCAGGCACAGTTTAGTCAGTTTATCCAAATCCATTTGGCGGATATAGTGGCCATTAAGCCAGTCCAGTCGTTGGCGGTTGAAAATAGCGCCTCCTTTGTGAACCCGTTCCAAAGAAAATCCTTTGATTAATTCTTCAAGAGAAAAAATCTCTTTTTCCGTGCCCGGATTCCAGCCCAGCAAAACCATGAAATTAATCATCGCTTCCGGCAAATATCCTTCTTTCTTATACCAACTCATTGAAGTAGCGCCGTGACGCTTGCTCATCTTGCTTTTATCCGCTCCTAAAATCAAAGGCAAATGAGCAAACTGCGGCGGCTTAAAGCCCAGGGCCTCTTGTATCAGAATCTGTTTGGGGGTATTGGAAATATGGTCTTCTCCCCTAATCACCTGGCTGATTTTCATTTCAATATCATCAATGGCCGCGGCGAAATTATATAAAGGGGTTTTAGTGTCTTTGGCAATGCCGATATCGCCCAATAATTTTCCTTCAAATTCTACTTTGCCCCGGATTAAATCATCAAAAACTATTTTCTTATCCGGACAGCGAAAACGGATAATTCCCTTTTTGCCTTTACGCTTACAAACATGACGAGGCGCTTGTTTTTTCTTTATCTGCTCTTTTCTTTCTTTGGCTAATTCCTCTTTGGTATGAGGACAATAAAAGGCCTGGCCAAAGTCCAGGAGTTTTTCAATATATTTTTGATAGATTTTAATTCGTTCGCTCTGTTTGTACGGTCCTTCATCCCATTCCAGGCCCAGCCATTTAAGATTCTCTGTAATATCCTTTTTATATTTTTTATCAGAGCGCTCCAAGTCAGTATCTTCTATTCGCAAGATGAATTTCCCCTTGTTTTTTTTTGCAAACAGATAATTAAAAAGAGCAGTCCGGGCAGTTCCCAAATGTAAAGGTCCGGTCGGACTGGGAGCAATTCTTACTCTAACTTTTTGACTTTTTGGTATTGTTGTGTTACTCTTCTTATAGTTGTTTGACATGATTAATAATTATTGGTTGGCTTTATCGACGATCACTGAAGTCTCTTGAACAGGAGGAGAATTATGTTTAAATTTGCCTTGTTTATTCTTAAGCCCATCCTTATGACGATTGGCTGTATGGGAGTTATTTTTATAAGTATTTATTCTGGAATGTGTGTCAGCGGATGGATTAGCGGGTCATTGGGAGTAATCCTGGGTATAGTTATTTGTTGCCTTTTTTGCCTGATAGGATTTTTCTGTCTTTTTTGGCCTTGGCTTTACAGAACCAGGGTAGAAAAATTTATTTCGGCCTATTATAGAGCAAAGGCCTTATAAAAGAAAGAGCACTCCCAATTGAACAACAGATATCATTATATATCCCATAGGATTTCATTTATTATCCTGTGGGATTTTTTTTATTCTTCCATTTCATCCAAAACCCTTGACTTTTTAATGCTTTTATGTTATCATTAACCATAGCCTATATTATCAAAATATATCTATAAGGAGGATGAAATGGAAACTTTAATTTTTGCCTTTAGAAAAAGAGAGGCAGGGACTTTCTCAAGAATCGTCGTAACGTCTACACTCTTTATTATGTTCCTGTTCCTGGCTTTAGCCCCTCTCTTCGGGTATGGGCATTAAAACAAACCCGGCAGATTTCCCCACCAGTTTACTGGTGGGGATTTTTTATTGTCCCATTTCAAGCAAGGCCTGGCTGATTTTTTGACTGGCTTCCGGTCTGGAAAAGTTTTTAGCGTTCTGGCTCATCTGCTGGATTAAGTTCTGGTCATCTAAAATCTTGACGATTTCATTAAGGAAAAGATTGGGCGTCAGATTGGCCTGTTCAATAACTACGGCTGCTCCGGCCTGAGCATAGGCAAAGGCATTCTTTTTCTGATGGTCAGAAGCCGAATTGGGCAAAGGAATCAACAAACTGGGCTTGGCGCAGGCAGCTATTTCAAAAATACTGGAACTGGCCCGGGAAATAACCAGGTCAGCCAGCAGATAAGCGGCGGCATATTCCTCTTCATTTAAAAACGGCAAAATATGATATTCGGCTGAAGCAGATATCTGACTGGCTTTTTCTTTGACTTCTTCCAGGTTTTTTGCTCCGGTTTGATGAATAATTTCATATCTCTCCAAAAGCTGCGGCAGAACCGACAAAGTTATCTCATTCAGTTTTTGAGCGCCCTGGCTGCCGCCGAAGATGAAAATGAGAGGTTTTTGACCGGCTATCTGGAACAGGGCTTTGGCTCTTTCTTTTTCAGCCGGATTAGTAGAAAGACAAATCTGGGTTATGCCTAGACGGAAAGGGTTGCCGACCAAAGCGGTTTTTTCCGCAGGGAAATATTGCTCGGTAAAAGAAAAAGAAATGGCAATTCTTTTAGCCAGCTTACCGGCTAAACGATTAGCCAGGCCCGGTATGGAGTCTGATTCATGGATTAAAATGGGAATGCGAAAAAGCCAGCCGATTATGACAACCGGCACACTGCCGAATCCCCCTTTGCTGAAAATAACGTCGGGCATCCAGACATAAAGATAACAAAAGGCCTGAAGCAAGCCAATGGGCATTTTAAACAAATCCAGAATATTTTTAACTGAAAAATACCTCCTTATTTTCCCGGCCAAAATCGTCCTCGCTTTAATCCCCTCTTGGCTTAAAATATCCGAGAATCCGCCGGCTCCCAGAAAATACATCTGTAAAACCGTTTCCTCGCCCGGACCAATCGGTTCGGTTGATTGTGTATATATTCTATTTAATTGTCTGGCTACGGCAATAATCGGGAAAATGTGTCCGCCCGTACCGCCGCCAGTGAATAAAATACGCATTTATTTAGTATGTTTGGAAATATTAACCAGGATGCCTACGGCGCTCAAGGAGACGGCCATGGCTGAACCGCCATAACTGATAAAAGGCAGGGGCAAACCGGTTAAAGGAATTAAGCCGGAAATGGCCGCCATATTAATAAAGGCCTGAAAAAACAACCAGCCGGTAATGCCGCCGGCCACCAGATAACCGAACTTATCCGGAGCATTTTTGGCAATTCTCAAACCACGCCAGGCCAAAAGAATAAAAAGAATGACCAGACCAGCCGCCCCAACTAATCCCAGTTCTTCAGCCACCACGGCAAAAATAGAATCACCAATCACTTCCGGCAGATATTGCCATTTCTGAATGCTGTGGCCCAAACCTAAACCAAATAATCCGCCTGACCCAATGGCCAATAAGGTCTGCTTAATCTGATAGCCGATACCTTGCGGGTCAATTTCCGGATGGAGAAAAACAATCAGCCGATTGAACCGATAAGGCGCTGTTTTTATTAAAACAAAAAAGCCAACTAAAGCCAAGCCAAGCATGGCTGTCAGATAAGACCATTTTAAACCGGCTAAAAAATAGACAAGAGAAGCAATCAGGAAAATAACTATCAGGGCGCTCATATTGGGTTGAAGAAGAACCAACAAACTGATGATTCCGATGACTATCAAAAAGGGTACTAAACTTGCCTTAATAACTTGCCTGCTTTCCCCCTTTTTACTCAACAAAGCGGCCAGGTAAAGAATAAAAGTCAGCTTGACTATTTCAAAGGGCTGTACGGAAAAGGGACCAAGGACAATCCATCTTTTGACCTGCTCATTAGCATAGCCGATATTCGGCACAAAAACCAAACACAGCAGGACCAGACCTAAAAGCAACAAAGGGAAAGCCAGTTTCTGCCAATACCGATAATCAATTCTCTGACAGATAAAGAATCCGAGCACTCCCAGCGATATGCCATAAAGCAATTGATGTTTTAAATAATAGTAACTCTGATTAAAAATATCCTGGGAAATAACTACCGAAGCACTGGAAAGAACAACCAAACCAAAGACAACTAAAAAAAAGACAATAAAGATAAGAATGTAATCAGGCTGATGACCCTTCATGATTAAAGATTATAATATTTGTTCCACAAAGACCAGAATTAAACCGATGGCCGCCATTACTCCGCCAATAATCCAGAAACGCATGGTCACCTTTGTTTCGGGCCAGCCTTTTGCCTCAAAATGATGATGAATTGGCGTGGAAAGAAATATCTTTTTCCCGGTGGTTTTCTTGGAAATAACCTGGATGATTACCGAAGCCGATTCCATAACCAAGACAAAACCAATCAACGGCAGCAAGAGAAAGAAATTGGTCAGCATGACAATAACGCCCAAGGTAATTCCCAGAGACATGGCTCCCGTATCCCCCATAAAAAAGCGAGCCGGATAGATATTAAACCACAAAAAAGCCAGCAAAGCACCGATAATCACTCCGCAAAAAACAGCCAAATCCATTTTGCCCTGTCCAAAGGCAATCATTCCATAAGCGGCAAAGGCAATTAAAAGGATGCCGCCGCTTAAACCATCCAGGCCGTCGGTCTCATTAACCGAAAAGGCAGTGGCTACTATGACAAAGATAAAAACAAGAATATACCACCAACCGATGTTAAAATCGCCAACAAAAGGAACGTGGACCAAATCCCATTCCAATTTCCAGAAGAACCACCAGGCGCCAAAAGCGGCAATGGCCGTATAAATCAGAATTTGATGCCGCATTTTCAACCCACCGCCCTTGGGACCTATTTTAAGAATGCCCATCAAATCGTCCCCCAGGCCGACCAGAGCCGAAGCAACCAGCACACCTAAAGGCAGCAACGTTTCCTTACGGGTCAGAAAATTTAATTTTTCCAAAACAGTCCCCTCGCCTATTTGGGCTAATATCCAGAAAAGCAGCGTTAAAAACAAAACCGTCCCCCAGACCAAAATGCCGCCGCTGGTTAAAGTCCCCTCTTTTTTCTTATGAAGTTTGGTAAAGACCGGGACATTGCCGGTTCTTATCTGTTTACCAAAACGATATTTTTTGAGAAAACGAATCAAAAGAGGCGTCCAGGCCAAAGCGACTATAAAAGAAACAGCCGCTAATCCTAAAATACGAGAGATATAAAATATGTCGGGCATATTGTTAAGGTCGGGCCTCAAAAACATATCTTTTTTAGGTTTGACATTGAGAGCTACGATCTTGCCGCAGGCAAGGTCGTACTCGAAAGGTCGAACCTCAAAAAAGATGAGAGAGACCGAACCTTAATCTAAATTACCATTTATACGCTTTTTTAACCCAGTGAATTAATCTTTCTGTTTCCAGAAATCTCTGCTGGGCTCCTAAAACAACCGTGATTAAATTTTCCGATGAAGTTTGTTTGATGACCAAGACAAGACAACCCTGGGCTTCTTCCGTATACCCGGTTTTCCCGCCAATAATGTTGGGCAGACGATTCAATAGCTCATCAGTATTGACCCAGCGATGATTAACTTTCCCATCAATGGAAGACAAATTAATGGTCGGTGTTTTAAGAATTTGCCAGACAAGCGGCTGATTAAAACTATATTTAACCAATTGAGCAACTTCCCGGACTGTTGAAACATTGGCTGGGTCATAGCCGCTTGCATCAACAAAATGAGTACTGGACAATTCCAATTCCTCGGCTTTTTTGCTCATTAAATCAATAAAAGAACGACCGGTTCTTTGTTCCACGGCTTCGGCCAAAGCAACGGCCGCATCATTGCTTGATTCCATCAATAAAGCATGCAGTAAATTTTTAACTGAAAGCCTTTCATCAACTATTAACTCGGCTTTGTCTCCATAAGCGGCAATTGCCTTTTCAGAAACAACTATAATTTCCCCCAAATTCAGATTTTCCAAAACTATCAAAGCAGTCATCAGTTTGGTTAAGCTGGCAATGGGCAAAACCTGGTCAATATTCTTTTGATAAAGAATTTTATCTTTATCAGGATTGAAAATCAAAGCCGCTTTGGCCGCCAGTTCCGGCTCTCCAATATTCCAATCGCGAATAGGCAGAAAATTCGGATTAGTCGACCCTAAAGCAGAAATTAAAGAACCTTCCCATTCCAACAAATTATTTTCCGGCTCTTCAGAACAAACATCGGAACCAAGCAATGGAGAAATAGCTGGCTGACTTACTAAAAAAGTAAGTGGATTAAAAAGAGTTAAAATAATAGCCAGTGATTTGACTAACATAGCTTTAAGGTGCCTAAGGTTTGGCCTCGAGAACTACGATCTTGCCGAAGGCAAGGTCGTATTCGAGAGACCGAACCTTAATTTAGGCCGTATGTTTTGAGGCCCGGCCTTATTGAATCTTAATTCCCAACTCCTTTAACTGCTCTGAACTAACCTGACTGGGCGCCTCCATGGTTAAATCCCGACCATCACCTGTTTTGGGAAAAGCAATTACTTCCCGGATACTTGGTTCATTTAACAAAATCATTAAAAATCTATCCAAGCCCGGAGCAATTCCTCCGTGAGGCGGCGCCCCATATTCAAAGGCCTTAAGCAAATGGCCGAACTTCTCATTAATTTCTTTTTTACTCAAACCAACCAACTTAAATACTTTTTCCTGAACATCCGGCTGATGAATTCTGATGCTGCCTCCGGCAAGTTCAACCCCGTTAAGCACTAAATCATGCTGCCAGGAATGCACTTTCAAAGGGTCTTTGTCCAGTAAAGGCAAATCCTTTTCCTGGGGAGCCGTAAAAACATGATGACAAGGATCATATCTTTTTTCTTCCTGATTCCATTCAAAAAGCGGCCAATTGAGAAT
>CAZGZU010000006.1:0-26635 GCA_964529855.1 uncultured Candidatus Saccharibacteria bacterium
AATTGGTTCAGTACAAAGTAGAAATTGATTATGACAAAGAAGTTAACAGTCCCAAGCAGATTTTAGCTGATTTTGCTCCTAAATTCATTGAGGCCTTGGGGGAATTGCCTTTAACGGATAAAAAACAGGCAATGAAAATCATCTTTGATTGTTTTAAGGAAAAACACATTTTGATGTATTTCAAAGACCCGGCTCTGCAGGAACTGGTTATTGAAGAGGGTTGGGCTGGTCAGCTTTTGGAAACGGATAAAGATTATTTAAGCGTGGTTTCTTCCAACATCAATGGTTACAAGACGGACCGAATGGTTGAGGAAACAATCACTCATCAGGCGGAGATTCAGGACGATGGTTCAATTATTGATACTTTGACCATTATTCGTCAGCATCAGGGCGGTCAGGAGAAATATGACTGGTGGAACCGGGTTAATGCCAATTATCTAAGAGTTTATCTGCCCTTGGGCAGCCAGCTTATCTCCGCCCGGGGCCAGAGTTTGGAAGTTTATCAACCGCCCATTGACTATCAGGTGCAGGGTTTTAAGACCGATTCTCTGGTTAGCGCTGTTGAAGGAACCATGACCATTGACCAGAAAACCGGCACTCATATTTTTGAGGAGAATAGCAAAACGGTTTTTGGCAATTGGGTTTATGTCAGCCCGGGCAGAACAGTTACTCTGACTTATCAATACAAGCTGCCTTTTAAGATTGACTTGACTAAGCCAAGTGATAGTTATAGTTTATTAGTTCAGAAGCAGTCAGGCAGCTTAGGCAGTCAGTTCAGTCATAATTTGCAATTCCCAGCCGACTGGTTGGTCTCCTGGCAATATCCTGAAGATATGAATTATCAGTCAGGCCTTATCAATTATCAAAAAGATTTGACCGTAGACAGATTTTTGGGAGTGACGTTTGGCTTTTAGGTAATTTTAGTCCCTGAGCTTGTCGAAGGGCTTGCCGAGGGATAAAATTTTAGTTCGGATTTGAATATGTTTCAACAATGGAAATGGTATGTCTATATAATTGAGTGCCTCGACAAAAGTTTTTATACTGGTTTAACTTGGCGAGCGGACTTACGATGGATTCAACATTTATCAGGGCTTGGCTCTAAATACACAGCTAAGCATAAAGTAAAGAAGGTAGTTTATTTAGAAGAATACGACGATTTGGATCAAGCTAGAAGAAGGGAGAAACAAATTAAAGGATGGACAAGGGTGAAAAAAGAGAAGTTAATTAAAGGAGAATGGGGGAAGTGGGAATAGTAAGAATTTAAGTCTTTGCCTTCGACTCCCCGCCTAAGGCGGGTCGCTCAGGCAATAAGAGATGTTTAAAAGCTTCCTCAATAACCAATCAAAGACCATTGCCGCGGCCGCTGTGATATTAGGAGCGGCTTCTTTAGTTAGCCGTTTGTTGGGTCTCTTGCGTGACCGCATTTTAGCCGGTCAGTTTGGAGCTGGCGATGAACTGGATGTCTATTATGCTGCTTTTCGCATCCCGGATTTGGTTTATTCCTTATTGGTCTTGGGTGCTATTTCAGCCGGCTTTATTCCGGTTTTTGTCGGTTATCTTCAGAAAAACAAAGGACAATGCTGGCATCTGGCTAACAGCGTGCTTAACTTAATGGCTTTGTCCTTAATAGTTATTTGTTTTCTTTTAATTATTCTGACGCCTTGGCTGAGCAAATTGGTTGCCCCGGGTTTTTCTTCGGAGAAATTATCTTTAACTGTCCAGTTAACCAGAATTATGTTTTTAAGTCCTTTTTTTCTGGGCTTGAGTGCGGTCTTCGGGGGGATTTTGCAAAGCTTCCGTCGTTTCCTGATTTATTCTTTGGGGCCGATTATGTATAATCTGGGTATTATCTTCGGCGCTCTGGTTTTGGTAAAGTATTACGGCCTCCTGGGTCTGGCTTATGGTGTAGTTTTAGGAGCTTTTTTGCATATGGCTGTTCAGATTCCTACGGCCTGGCTTTGTGGATTCAGATGGCAGCCGGTTTTTGATTTCAGGTTTAGAGGAGTGCAGCGGATTTTCAAATTAATGCCCCCTCGCATTCTAAGTTTGGCTCTTTCCCAGATTAATTTTTGGCTGATGACTGTTTTTGCTTCTTTTCTGGCCGTGGGCAGTCTGGCTGTCTATAATTTAGCCCATAATATCTGGGCTTTCCCTTTGGGTATTTTCGGCATTTCTTTTGTTCTGGCTGCTTTTCCTAAACTCTCCCAGACGGCTCAAAAAAAAGACCTGGCTGGTTTTGTTAAAACATTTTCTTTAACTTTCCGCCAGATTCTCTTTTTCATTTTACCTTCAGCTGTTTTGTTTATTGTGCTGCGCATCCAATTGGTCCGGGTTATTTTAGGCACCGGTCAATTTGACTGGTCTGACACAGTTCTGACTTATCAAACCCTCGCATATTTCTCTTTAGGCCTTTTTGCCGAAGCGCTCATCCTGCTTTTTCTGCGCGGCTTTTTTGCCTGGGAAGATACCAAAACACCTTTCCTGATTGGTCTGTTGGCCACGGCTGTCCGCTTGTCAGCTGCCTGGTTCCTGGCTCAATCCTTGGGCGTAGCTGGTCTGGCTCTGGGCTTTTCCTTGGGTAGTATTCTTTATCTGATCCTGCTTTTTATTGCCTTGAGAAGGAAAATAGGGGATTTGGATGAGAGAAAGATATTGATAACCGGCTTCAAAATGCTGACTGCTTCTTTAATAGCCGGCTTAGTTGCTTATTTACTTCTATCTCCTTTGGCTTCTTTGGTTGAAACAACCACTGGCTTAGGAGTTTTCATCCAGGGCGGCTTGGCCGGACTGGCCGGTCTTTTAATTTATCTGTTGGCCAGCCGGCTTTTCCGCTTGGATGAGCTTAAGCTGTTTCTTTTGTCTTTGTTTCGTCGTTTGCCCGGAGCAGATTCATTCTAAGCTAAGCGATGTCAACAAATCAGCAAAACATCCGTAATTTTGTAATAATTTCTCACATTGACCATGGCAAGTCCACTTTGGCGGACCGGCTTTTGGAATTGACTGGTACAATTGAACAGAGAAAAATGCGCGCCCAGTTTTTGGACATGATGGAGTTAGAAAGAGAGAAAGGCATTACTATTAAGTTGCAGCCAGTCAGGATGGAGTACGTTGTCATTGCGAGCTCCGACTTAAAAGTCGGAGCGAAGCAATCCCGTGGAGAATCAGACGGGATTACTTCGTCCCCGCCTCAGGCGGGTCCTCGTAATGACAAGTATATCTTAAACTTAATTGACACCCCCGGTCACGTTGATTTTACTTATGAGGTTTCCCGCAGTTTGGCCGCTGTGGAGGGAGCTGTCCTTTTGGTTGATGCCAGTCAGGGCATTCAGGCGCAAACTTTGGCTAATCTTCATTTGGCCCAGCAACAGGGTTTGGTTATTATTCCGGTGGTTAACAAGATTGACTTGGTTCATGCTCAAGTAGAAGAGACGGCAAAAGAGATGAGTCAGTTGTTGGGAGTCAAAGAAAGCGAGATTATCAGAATTTCTGCCAAGCAGGGAACCAATGTGGAAAAAGTTTTGCAGGCGATTATTAAAAGAGTGCCTTGCCCGACCGGCCACTCAGATAAACCCTTGCGAGCTTTGGTTTTTGATTCCACCTACGACCCCTATAAAGGAGTGATTGCCTATTTGCGAGTGGTTGACGGTCAGATTAAAACTGATGATAAAATATTAATGCTTGCTTCCGGGGCCAGGAGCGAGGCGACGGAAGTGGGAATTTTTAAACCGGAACTGGCCAGAGCTGATTCTTTGGAAGCCGGTCAGATTGGCTATCTGGCCACCGGATTAAAAGAGGTTAGCCAGTGCCGGGTGGGCGATACAATAAGCAATGTCATTGCGAGCTCCGGCCTAAAAGTCGGAGCGAAGCAATCCCGTGGAGAATCGGACGGGATTACTTCGTCGTCCCGACAAAATGTCGGGACTCCTCGTAATGACAATGAGGTCCGGGCCCTGCCCGGTTATCAGGAAGCCAGGCCAGTGGTTTTTGCCAGCTTTTACCCAGTCAGCAACAATGACTATAATCTACTCAAGGACAGCTTAGGCAAATTAAAATTAAACGACGCTTCTTTGCAATACGAGCCAGAGTCAGCCGAGGGCTTGGGTCGGGGATTTCGTTGCGGCTTTCTGGGCATGCTTCATCTGGAAATAGTTTTGGAAAGGTTGCGCAGGGAATACAAGCTGGATTTAATTATTACTTCGCCCTCGGTCAGTTATCGGATAGCTGACCGGGCAGGAAAACACCGGACTATTTCCTCGCCAGCTGACTTTCCGGAAACAGGCAGGCCGGATAAACTGGAAGAGCCCTGGGTAGCTTTGGAAATAATCACGCCAAATAATTATCTGGGTCAGGTTATGAAATTGTTGGAGAAAATAAGGGGGGAGTATCAGGATACCCAATATCTGACTGCCCAAAGAGTTTTGGTTACTTACCAGGCGCCGCTTAATGAAATCATTGTTGATTTTTATGATAAATTGAAGAATACCACGGCCGGTTATGCTTCAATGAATTATCAAATGACCGGTTATCAGCCGGCTGATTTGGTCAAGATGGACGTTTTAGTGGCTGGCGAAAAAAAAGAGGCCTTTTCGCGGATTGTTCACCAGGAAAATGTTGATGCCGAAGCCAGGGCCCTGGTCAGGAAACTCAAAGAAACAATACCTCGTCAGCTTTTCGCCGTTTCTCTGCAGGCAGTGGTCAACGGTCGGATTATTGCCCGGGAAACCATAGGGGCTTTGCGTAAAGACGTGACCGGCTATCTTTACGGCGGTGATTATACCCGTAAACGCAAATTATTGGAGAAACAAAAAAAGGGCAAGAAGAAAATGAAAGCCCTTGGCAAAGTGACTATCCCCCAGGATGTTTTTCTGAAGGTGTTGAAAAAATAATCTCAATTCCCAAACCCCGAATTTTCTGATATGATTAGAGCAGCGGAACTAACAAAAAGGCAAGCATACTTAGCACGACCAGACTGGCTAAGAGTATCCAGACCAAACGAAACAGTTTCTTTTGGGTAGACAGCTTCATATTTAAAATATAGCAAAAATATTTGAATGAGGCAAAAAAATGGCTCAGACAGGTAAAAACTTCATTAAAAAACTTCTTAGCTCCAAGCTTTTCCTTTTTTTGATTATCGTGGTCTTAATCGCTTTGATAGTCAGTTTGCTTCAGGAAAGTTATCGCAAATACCAATTGACAAAGGAAATCAATAATTTAAAATCAGAGATTGAGCGGTTGGAGGGGAATAATAAGCAGATGGCTAACCTGATGGAATATTTCAAAGAGGAATCCTATATGGAAAAAGAAGCGCGGCTTAAGCTTAATTTGAAAAAGCCGGGCGAGAAAGTGGTTATTTTATCTCCCGGGTCAACTGAACCGGCTGAAGAGGAGAATATAGGAGAGGATAGTTCGTCCGGCAAACCGATTGATTATGACAATCTCAATATAGAAACAGCCAATTATTGGAAATGGTGGGAGTATTTTTTCAGGGATTGATTCAGGCGGGTGTAGCTCAATGGTAGAGCGTCTGCTTCCCAAGCAGATGACGTGGGTTCGATTCCCATCACCCGCTCCAGCCGAGGTAGCTCAGTGGTAGAGCAGGGCTTTCGTAAAGCTCAGGTCGTCGGTCCGAATCCGACCCTCGGCTCATTTACTAAACTAGTTGGATGTGTTAAACTAGGCAAATGAAAGAGCTGACTGAAAAATTAAAGGGCAAGTATGACAAACACCCAGCCATTATTTCCATCTATGCGGGAGCCGGCGGAATAGATGCCCAGGATTGGGCGGAAATGCTCTTACGGATGTATTTAAGATATGCCCAAAAAAAACAATGGCCAGCCCAAGTTCTTCAAATCAAGGAAGGCAAAGAAGCGGGCATCAAGAACGTTACCCTGATTGTGGAAGCTCCTTATGGTTATGGTCTTTTAAAAGGCGAGTCAGGCGTTCATCGCCTGGTCCGTCTTTCTCCTTTTAATGCAGACCATCTTCGCCATACCTCTTTTGCCTTGGTAGAGGTTTTGCCTGAATTTAAAGAAATAAAGGAGATTGCCATTAAGCCGGAAGATTTGAGAATTGAGACCTATCGGGCCAGCGGGCCGGGTGGTCAATACGTTAACAAGACCGAATCAGCCGTCAGAATTACTCATTTGCCCACCGGTATTGTGGTTGCCTGTCAGAGTGAGCGCTTGCAGGGAGAGAACAAAAAAAGAGCCATGAAATTGCTCTATAGCAAACTTTATCAGCATACTTTAAAAACCAGAGAAAAGGAAAAGACGCAAATAAGAGGAGAGCCCACGGCTGCTGAATGGGGGAGCCAAATCCGTTCTTACGTACTCCATCCCTATAAAATGGTCAAGGACCATCGGACCGGCGTAAAATCGGGTGACCCGGAAGCAGTTTTGGACGGTAAGTTGGATAAATTTGTAGAGGGCTTTATTCAAAAATGATACGCTTTAAAAAAGTTTCCAAAATATATCCGCCTGATTGTCAGGCCTTAAACAACATTGATTTAACCATTGATAATGAAGAGTTTGTTTCAGTGGCCGGACGTTCAGGAGCTGGTAAATCTACCCTAATAAAACTTTTAATCCGTGAAGAACTGCCTACCCAGGGTCAGATTCTTTGGGGCGAGCAGGACATTGGTCAGATACGCGATAAGGATTTGCCTTTTTGGCGTCGTCAGATCGGCATGGTTTTTCAGGATTTCCGGCTTTTGCCTGATAAAACGGCTTATGAGAACATTGCTTTTGCCATGGAAACAGGCGGTCGTTCTGACGCGGAGATTGAGAGGGACGTACCCCAGTTGCTTAAGCTGGTTAATTTGGTGGAACGAGCCGGTCATTTTCCCAGTCAGCTTTCCGGAGGCGAAAAACAGCGGGTAGGTATTGCCCGGGCTTTGGCTCATCGTCCCAAAGTTTTAATTGCTGATGAACCGACCGGCAATTTAGACCTTTTGCATACATGGGAGATTATCAAGCTTTTAATCAAGATTAATGAATTAGGGACAACCGTTATTCTGTCTACCCATAACCGGGAGATTATCAATGGTTTGGACAAACGGGTAATTACCTTAGAGAAGGGCAAGATTATCAAGGATGACCAGAATGGCAGCTATATCCTGTTTTAATTTGAAATCATAAATTCTAAATTATGTTCACTACCCTCATTCGTATTATTAAATCCGGTTGGTTAAGTTTCTGGCGCAATAAGTGGCTTTCTTCAGCAGCCATTTCCATGATGAGTTTGGCTATTTTAGGCATTACCGGCCTGGTTTTGGTCAATGTTTTGATTAATTCGCTGACGGCTAATTTGGAAGACAAGATTGACATTAGCGTCTATTTCAATTTAGATACTTCGGAAGACGATATTCTGACCACCAGAAGCGAGCTGGTTAAATTAGATGAGGTGCGCAGCGTGGAATACATTTCCACGGGAGAGGCCCTGGAAAGATTCAGGGACAAGCATCAGGAAAATGATGTCTTAATGCAGAGCTTAGCCGAACTGGAAACCAATCCTTTGGAAGCCAGTTTGAACATTAAAGCTCAACAGGCCTCTCAATATGAAACGATTGCTGCTTTTTTTGAGCAGGGTCAGTATCAGGAAATTGTTGATAAGATAAATTATCTGGAGAATAAGGCGGTCATTACCAGATTGGCTTCCATGACCAAGGCGATTCGTCAGCTCGGCTTTGTTGTTTTATTGATTTTGGCCGGCTTGGCTATTCTGGTTACCTTTAATACGATTCGTCTGACTATTTACAGTGCCCGCAAAGAGATTAAGATAATGAAATTGGTGGGGGCGAGCAACTGGTTTGCCCGGGGTCCGTTTATTATAGAAGGAGCTCTTTACGGAGTAATCGCCGCTCTGATTGCTTTGATTATTTTATTCCCGGCCCTCTGGTATCTCTCGCCCAAAATCACCACTTATTTGCCCGGCACTGACCTCTTCTATTTTTTCCAGTCAAACTTCCTGGGTCTTTTCCTGCTCCAGATAGGTATTGGCGTTGCCTTAGGCACTGCCAGCAGTCTCATTGCCATCCGCCGCTATCTGGAAGTTTAATGGGGAGTAGCCAAGCGGTAAGGCAATGGACTCTGGATCCATGACCGCAGGTTCGAATCCTGCCTCCCCAGCCATTGTTGACGGACATATTTGGAAATGAAAAAGACGACCCTTTAGTAGGTCGTCCTTTTTTTGAAAAAGAGCATTGGCTCAAAGAGGATGAATCTCAGTAGTTATGGAATCAGAAAAGATTCCTTTCCTCCGGGTCGTCTTGGCAAATATACCCCTGCCCTGAAGGGCGAATATCTCAGCCGGTTTGGAGGCGATACTTTTATGAGTGTCTCCTAAGATTTTGTTTATTAAAACATCGCGAGCCAAACCAGGCGATTCTTCAGCGAGGGCCGTCAGTGGATTTTTGCTTTGGGGAATCCATCTGTCATTGAGCCAAGGATAACCATTATATAGAGGAAGAGCATCAGTTCTTGTTGGCAACATTGTCTTTGCCTCCTTTCTTTTTTTCCTGCCTTCTTTATTCTCAAGATGTTTTCCATATATCCTTGCTCCAATAATTGCTGGGATGCCGGCTATAAATACTGGCGCTGCTACAGTGGATAGTCCTGCGAGACAGAAACCTACCCCAGCTATGGTAATAACATCCGCTTTTATATTGGCCATTTTATCACCTCCCTTTTGGGCTTTTCATTTAAATGAGCTGTCTGATTTCATTGTAGATGATTATTCCTGTTTAGTCAAGGGGAAATGCGGAAGTAAGTTTTTTCGGATTGTCTGGCCGGGGGAATGTCATTCTGACTTGACAAGAACAACAAAATTCCTTATCTTTATCATAATTTATAAGTTATTTGGAAAATTAAATAAAAGCTTTTTACAGAAAAGGAGGGAGAGTGATGAAAAAGAATATAATTGTTATTGGCCTGCTGATAACTTGTTGTTTGTTTGTAGCAAGCATAGCGCAGGCAGCCGGAAAGGACGGTTTAAAGGGTTTTGAAATAGGAGTAGCTTTTGACTTTAAAAAAGTAGTCCCTAAACAAGAAATAATCCCTGAAGAAGTCAGACGAGAAGCAGCAAATCCTTCTATTGTCAATCCCCATTCTGGACACTATTTTGACAAAGATACAATTGGCACATATGACCCCTATGACAAATTCAGCTTTTGCGACCTAGGGATATTTGTAAAGTATACTGTTCCCCTGGATTTTTTCATTAAACCCTATTTGAGGACAGAGATACTTTACCCGTTAGACGCTTCTACTCATAAAGGCAGTTATGGAGAGGGTTATACTTATGCGAAGGTATTAGGCGGCGGAGTAGATTATGTCCGGTATGTTTATGGAATTGAATACAGCTACAAATATTGGATGCAACCAGAGATAGGACTAATCTATATCAAAGAGGGATCTTTTTCTCTTTCTGTTGGGGTAGGTTTTCAGGCACTCAAATTGACTTATAAGAAAGGAATTGAGGCCTGGGGGAAGCCGGACGATTACGAAGTTTTGGCATCCAGTGAGTATACCCTTTATAACTACAAGGCGACTTTCACAAAGTTTATTGATAAGGAGTCTACATTTTCAATAGGGCCGATTATTACGCGCACGGCTGGTGATAAAATAGCCGGTTGGGGTCTGGGTTTCTCTTTTCAAGCACTATTTTAGCGTTTTATTGTAGCCGAGAATGTTTATCTCTGTCTGGTTTTCTAAGTAATTTCATTTACTAAGGGGATAGGAAAAATTAAGATAATTCCTGTCCCTTTTATTTTTTAAATTATCTTTTGGTAATCTATTAACCAACCAAAAACAGGGCTAGGCCCTGTTTTTGGTTTTGAATGGTAAATGTTTTACCAGTTCTTTTGGCGGTTGTCGCGATTGAAGCCACCTTGTCCACGCGGACGTTCTTCCATGGGACGAGCTTCATTGACCTTAATGGTCCGACCATCAAGTTCTTTGCCATCCCACATTTCCATAGCTTTCTTGGCTTCTTCTTCAGAAGACATTTCCACAAAGCCGAAACCTTTGGAACGACCGGACATTTTATCAGTGATAATTATCGCTGATTCAACTTTACCGGCCTTGGCAAAGGCCTCTTTGAGTCCGTCTTCTGTGGTGTCGTAAGACAAACCACCAACATATAATTTTTTAGCCATATACTTCCTTATATGAATTCACTAGACCTCTTAGATAATAAGGGCCTACTTTGATTGTAAGCCGACCTTTTCTCTAGGTTTTTCTTTCTAAGATAAATATCTTTTTGACTTACACTGCCCGACACTTGAGTCGGCTAAAATTCGTATAAGGAAAGAGAAAACTTATTGAGAAAACTTACTCTTTAATGATAAGATGTTATAATAGAAAAGTCAATGGGTTGGCTGATTCTGTGGACAGGAAAATTTTTGGATGATACAATTAGGATTACAGTTATTATAAAAATATGCAGTCGTTTATTATTGATATTATTAAGGCCTATGGGCCAGAGATTGTCTGGATTGTTTTGATATTCTTTTTAGGCAGAATTGTTTTGAAGCGGATTGTCAGGCGAGCTGTCAGATTGGCGGCTGACCGGGATGGCGAGAGTAAATCAAAATTGGAGAAAAGAACCAAGACCCTGGGCAGCATTATTATTACCACCGGCAATATCATTATCTACATCATCGTCCTCTTGATGATTTTGAATCTTTTTGGCGTTAATATCGCGCCCATTTTAGCTGGAGTGGGCATTATCGGTCTGGCCGTTGGTTTTGGGGCGCAGAGTTTGGTCAAAGATTTCGTTTCCGGTCTGTTTATTCTGATTGAGAATCAGTATAATATCGGTGATAAGGTGAAAATCGGCACTTTAGAGGGTCGGGTTATTAAGATTACCATGCGTTCAACTATTCTGCGGGACGAAGAAGGCAAAACCCTTTATTTATCAAACGGCTCGGTCAATAATGTGATTAATTTTTCGCAGGGTCGTCGTAAGTAAACAAAGGTAGTTCAACCTGTCAGGAAATAACCGCTTCAGGCGGTTTTTTGTTGCTGTGGACGCCAGGTCTTTTTGATGATATGATGGGGTATATGAGAACATCTTTACAGAGAATTTACACCAAGGATAATTTAGAATTGCACGGCCTTTTGTATCAGCCGGACAGGAAAAATAAGAGTGTTTTGGCTTTTGTTCATGGAATGGGAGGCAATTTTTACGAGAATAAGTTTTTAGACAGTTTAGCCAAAGATTTGACTGATAATAATATTGCTTTTTGTCCTTTTAATAACAGGGGCAATTCCTTTATGACTGATTTTTTGAAAAAGACCAAAAAAGGCATCGGTTTTGTGACAATCGGCGATGCCTATGAGAGATTTGAAGATTGTCTTTTAGACATCAAAGCCCAGATAGATTTTTTAGAAAGACAAGGCTTTAGCAACATCCATCTTTCGGGTCATAGTTTAGGCGCCCCAAAGATTGCTTATTATGCGGCAGAAACCAGGGATAAAAGAATCAAATCCTTAATCTTTATTTCGCCGTCTGATATGCTTGGTTCAGTCAGGGAAGAGCCAAAGAGATTTAAAGAAGACATAGCTGTTGCCCGGAGAATGATTAAACAGAAAAAGGGCAATCAATTGATGCCTAGAAGAGTATGGGACGAGTATCCAATAACAGCCAATACTTATTTAAGTATTTTTGGAGATGAGTCCAAGGCAGGTGTTTTTAATTTCTACAATCCCGAATACGGTTTCAAGACCTTGTCTCAAATTGACTGTCCCATATTTACGGCTATGGGCAGAAAAGATGATTGTTTGCTTATGCCCATCGAGAAGATGATGAGGACTATAAAAGAAAAGGCAAAAGCCAGTCCAAGATGCGAGTATCAGATTATTGGTCAGGCCCCGCATACTTACAGAGGATTTGAAGGACAATTAACCAAAGCTGTTTTGGGATGGATAAAGAGTTTTTAAAAAATCAATAGACCAAAATTAAGACATGAAAAAATATACGGAAAAAAGGCCTTGGGGAAAGTTTGAACAGTTTTGTTTAAATGAAGTCTGCACGGTCAAACTCCACTATATTGAGCCGGGCGAAATGTGGAGTTTACAATATCATCAGAAAAGGGATGAGTTTTTAAAGATTATTCAGGGACAGGCCAAAGTAACAATTGGCGATAAAGTCACTCAAGCCAAGGAAGGCGATGAGTTTTTTGTTACCAGAAAAACCAGACATCGGGTGGAAGCAGGTTCGGAACCGGTTAAAGTATTGGAGATTTCCTTTGGCCAGTTTGAAGAAGGAGACGAGGTTAGATTAGAGGATAAGTATGGGAGATAGATAAATGGTTCAAGATATTTGTTTTATTCATTATGGGATTGGCTGGAAAGACGGGATTAATATGGTGCTCTGGACTTTAGTCAATGAGCTGGTCCGGCAAAGGCCTGATTTGAAGCTTGGTTTTTTAGGGGGCGAAATAAAAGAGGAGATTTTGAAAAAAGCCGTTTATCAGACAATCCCCGAACTTTTGCCCGGGAAAAGACCCCAAAACAAGAAACAGCTGGAGGAAGAAGCGCTGGTTATTGCCAGGAAAATTGCCGAGGCAACCAAAGGAGTTAAGGTAATTGTTATTGAAAATCCTTTAATCGGCGATTATCATCTGGCCGCTATGCTGGGATTTTCCATTTACGCCCGTCAATACAAGCCGTCAACAACCAAATTATTTTTCAGAATTCATGATTTATTTACCGATACCCCCGGCTATGCTGAAAAGCTTAGAAAGTTCTTTTCGCCGGAAGAAATTAAGACGATTGTGCAGGGGGAGGGAGTTGACGGTTTTTTAATTATCAATCAGCTCCTTAAATCAAGATTGGTCAAAGAAGGCATTGCTTCGGAAAAGATTTTTTATTTGCCCAATGGGATTGATTCAGTTTTGTTTAGCCAGGAGCTGAGCAAGCCGGAAAAAGAATTGATTTTTCAGGATTTGGGTTTAGGCAAGCAATCTGTTGAAAAAACCAGGATTTTGCTTTATCCGGTCAGAGTAGTACCCAGGAAGAACATTGAGGAAGCGATTTTATTGACTTATTTCATCCGTCAGATTACCAAAGCCAACTATACCCTGGTTGTGGCAGGCAAGATTGATAAAGGCGACGTTTTAAGCGAGGGATATTATCGGATTCTGGAGGAATTGGTTGACTTGGCCGGTTTGCCAGTGGTTTTTACCAAAACTGCCTGGCCTTTTGAAAGACAATACGATAAACAGGGAAAAGTAGAAAAGTTTAGTATCGGTGATTTATATCAGTCAGCCCAGGCGATTGTGATGACCAGTTTGAGAGAAGGTTTTGGTTATCCCTTTCTGGAATGCTGGTTTGTCAAAAAAATGATTATTGGCCGTCGGATTGAAAGCGTGCTCGGCGATTTTGAGAAGAGCGGCCTCAAATTCTCCTGGCTTTATGATAATTTTTTGATTGAGCCGACTAAATCAGCTGTTCCGGAAAAAGAAGCCAGTTTTGACAGAGCCAAAAAAGTAATCAAAATTTTTAAAGAAGCCAAATTAAAAGAACAGATATTAGAGTTGAACAGAGCAATTATTATGGAACAGCTCAGCATGCTTGAGGATAAAGATAAGTGCCAAAGAATTATTGAACTTAATCTAAAAACAGCCAAAGAGGTTTATCAGATATCAGTCATTGCCAGGCGTTTTTTGAAAATAATCGGTTTGGCTTGATAAAGATGAAAAAATTTATTTCAATTATTATTGTTTTAGCGGTGGTCGGGGCGGGCTTTTATTTCCTTTCCAAACTTTTTCAAGGCGAGGAAATTGACAAAGTGGATTTTGAGGCCTCGCCTTTGGATTTTAGCGTTTCTCCTCAACAAGAGGAAGAAGAGCCGGCTGTTCCGAATACGGAGAAAATAACATTTGACCGGCTCCAGGCAGAAATTCTTCAGCAGGGAACCGGCCAGACAGCCGAGAACGGTGACCAGCTAACTGTTCATTACGCCGGCTTTTTGGAAGACGGCACTAAATTTGATTCCAGTTTAGACCGCGGTCAGCCCTTTAGCTTTACTTTGGGAGCCGGTCAGGTGATTCAGGGCTGGGATTTAGGAGTGGTTGGTATGAAAGTAGGCGAGATAAGAAGATTGTATATTCCTTCGGAATTCGGTTATGGAGCAACCGGTACGCCGGGCGGTCCTATTCCGCCGAATGCCAATCTGGTATTTGAGGTTCAGCTTTTGGAAATTAGTCAATAATTTTTTATGATGGACAGGCGGCGAGCAATACAAATTTTTATCTTGCTTTTCTTGTTAGCCTGGTATGGTTTTTTCCTGGCTCATAAGATTGATTTGACAACAGCTGATTTGGGGCGGCATCTCAAAAACGGTCAGCTTATTCTCAAGGGAGATTTCGGGATTTTGAAATCCAATTTCTATTCCTATACCCAGCCGGCTTATCCAATGGTTAATCATCATTGGGGAGGCGGGCTGATTTTTTTTCTGATTGAAAAACTGGCCGGTTTTAGCGGCCTTTCTTTGTTTTATCTCCTGGTTAGTTTGATTATTTTTTTCTTGTTTTTTTATCTGGCTCAAAAACAAGCTGATTTTAGAATTACCGCTTTGGTCGCTTTGTTGTTGATTCCTTTGATGGCCAGCCGGACGGAAATCAGACCGGAAATCTTCAGTTATCTGCTGGCTGGTTTGTTTTTCTGGATTCTCTGGCATTATCAGAAAGGTCAAATGGCTGATAAATGGCTTTTTGTTCTGCCTCTGTTGGAGATTGTCTGGATTAACACTCATATCTATTTTGTTCTGGGGCCGGCTTTAATCGGGCTTTTTTTGCTGGAAAGGCTGATTAAAGAGAAACGGTTTTCTTCAATCAGGCGACTGGCTGTTGTTTTTGGCCTGACTGGCTTAGCGGCTTTTGTAAATCCTTTTGGCCTGAAAGGAGTTCTTTATCCTTTTAATATTTTTCGGGAATATGGTTATCGGATTATTGAAAATCAGTCGGTTTGGTTTTTGGAAAATCTGGGGATTATCAGTAATCCTAATCTGACTCTTTTTAAGATAGCTTTTGTTGTATTGGTTTTGAGTTTTGTCTGGCTTTTAATAAAAAATCGTCGCAGTTTTTCAATCAGTTATTTCGGTCTGGCTCTTTTATGGAGTGTTATGTCCTGGCTGGCCATTCGTAATTTTACTCTTTTTGGATTTTTCGCCCTGCCTGTTATAAGCTATAATATCAGCCAGGGATTAAAACAAAAGAGAAGGAAAGAGGAGATTGTTAAATCATTGGTTATTATTTTTTTGGCCTTGGCCGTTTTCCTGATTACTTTTTTCACTCACTATCAGCGTTTGCCTTTGACCAAAGAAGAATTCGGTTTTGGTTTGCTGGAGAAAAATAATCAGTCAGCCGAGTTTTTCAAAGAGGAGAATATTCAGGGACCTGTTTTGAATAATTATGACATTGGCGGTTATCTGATTTATCATCTTTATCCTGATGAGCCGGTTTTCACTGATAACCGGCCTGAGGCCTATTCAGTTTCCTTTTTTGAGGACATTTACATTCCTCTGCAGCAAAATGAATCAGTTTGGCAGGAAAAGGATGGATTATATAATTTCAATGCGATTTTTTTCAATTATCACGATGCCACGCCCTGGGGGCAGCAGTTCCTAATCAGCCGGCTTAAAGACCCTCTTTGGGCAGCGGTCTGGGCTGACCAATATGCCATAATTTTTCTCAAAAGAAATGAGCTCAATCAACCCATTATTGAACAATATGAAATTCCCCAGAGTTATTTCAGAATAATCAAATGAAGCTTTCCATTATCATTCCCATTTTCAATGAAGAGGCAACTTTGGAGAAAGTTCTGAAAAAAGTTGTCCAGGCGCCGATTCTACAATATGAAAAGGAGATTATTTTAATTGACGACGGCTCTACTGACCGGACTAAGCAGATAATCAATCGCTTGAAAGGAAAGCCCGGCTTTATTGTTTTAGAGCATCCTCAAAACATGGGCAAAGGCGCGGCTATCCAGACCGGCTTAAAAGCAGTAACCGGTCAGGCAGTCATTATTCAGGATGCTGACTTGGAATATAATCCGGCTGACTGGCCCTCTTTGCTTAAAGAATTGAAGCCGGGGATGGGAGCGGTTTACGGCTCACGCAACATTAATCCCAAAAAAAGAGGTTATTTCCATTATGTTTTGGGTGTTTGGCTTTTGACTAAACTGAATAATTTGTTGTTCGCCTCCCGATTAACCGATACCTATACCTGCTACAAGCTTTTTCCCGCCCGATTAATCAAGTCAATTCCTTTGACCAGTAATGGTTTTGAGATTGAAGCGGAGATAACCGCCAGGATTCTTAAAAAAGGTCTGTCTATCAAGGAACTCCCCATTAGTTATTCGCCCAGAAAATTCTCTCAGGGTAAGAAAATCCGCTTTTGGGACGGCTTGCTTGGTCTCTGGACAATCATTAAATATTGGCTGGTCTGAAAAAGCCAAGCCGAGCTTGCTAAGCAATAGTCAAAATTTTATTTCCTGAACCTGTTGAAGGATAAAATTTTGGCTTAGAATCTATTTATCCCTTCAATAAATTCAGGGAATAAACAGATTTTTCAGCAAAGGCCAGTCAAACCTTGACGGATTTTCAAATGGGGATATGATAGGGTTAAGATAAGAAAGGACAAGAGTCCTTTAAAATCAGAAGAAAAAGAGGGGGGTGGTGAATTATGGCCGTAAAAAGGATAAGAGCTTTTGCCCAGGAGGTGCCGCAAGATCTGGATCAGGTGGCTGAATCTATCCGAAAAATTGGCGAGAAGCACGGCAAAATTGAGCAGATTGAGAATGAACTAGAAAAGGAGGTCCAGAAATTGACAAAGGAGGCAAGGAGGAAAGTGGCGATTATTGAGGATAAAATTCTGGACCTTTTTGACGGATTGTCCGCCTTTGCCGAAAGTCGCCGGACAGACCTTACTCAAAAGAGTAAGACAACCCGGCTGCCTACCGGAAGTTTTGGCTGGCGGACAATACAATTGTCAATTGACATCAAAAAAGAGCAAGACGTGGCAGCGATTTTAGAGGAATTGGGATTTGGTAGTGCTATTCGCAGAAAGCCCGAGGTTAAAAAAACCGACTTGAAAAAGCTGCTTGCCGGGCATCGGGAAGAAATAGAGGGAATTGATGGCGTAGTCATTAAAGACCCCAGAGAGAGTTTTTGGGTTAAGCCCCTGGAAACCAATCTAAGAGTGGAACTTGGCTCTGATGGTCGGCTGGCCATGGAAGAACCAAAGGCGAAAAAGAAAACCGGATAAGATTTCTATATCAGAATCAGCACAGAAATCTCCTCCTTGAACAGGGAGGGGATTTTTTCTTGATTGATTGATGATTTTGTATTAGAATCAAAGTAGTTTCGTCAGGGGGACGGAGCTGTTTTATAAGAACCTTTAAAAAATCATATCAGAAAGGAGGAAGGATATGGAGAGTTTTATTAGAACCATAATTGATGGACAGTTCTCCAATCTTTCCCCTGAATTTCAGGAGTTGATGGAGAGGCTGGAGATTAGTGAGGAGGATGAATTGATAGAACATTTGGTTTCTTTGTTGCTTAATAAAGGCAAAGCAGATACCGTTGAGCGGGCAATTGAGTTGATTGACCAGACTTTACAGAACCATGTTATTGGTCAGGTTGATAAGGAATCAGTAAAGGTGACTTGTTCTGATTTGAAGCATTTGTCAAGGACCAGACGGCAGATTATCAGGCTGAAGGAGCTTTTAGAAATGGAAATAAGAGGCCATAGCGATTTGGTTTCTTTCGGTGTTTTTGGCACAATTGGCCATAAGGCAATTCTTTCCCTGTTTAATGAACGGCTTCCTGATTTTGAGTACCTGAAATCACTGATAGACGTTCCTCCGGAACAGTTGAGTCTTCTTAATGGAGAAGGCAATGGTCAAATAAACATTCTTGAAAAAAGAGAAGTTGATTTTGAAGTGCAAAGTCAAGTGGCTCATATGCTTCGTAGAAAAGAAGGAATCCCGGCTGGCTTAATGAATAAGATTAAGACCGGTCGTCAGGGATTAATCAATCTGATGGCTAACGGCTTCGACTGGCAAACAGAAGGAGCTCTGGCCAGAACAGACTTGATTAATTTTGAAAAACTGCTGGTGCCCGTCTTTGGTCCTCTAATGACGCAATTAAGAGAATATCGGAGAAATTTGAGGCAGCGAAGCGGCTATACTAAGAAAAAAGAGGCATTGGTGGATTATCTTTATTATCTGACCATATTGAGCTGGGCAGGCGCTCTAATTGACCGTTGTGGCATAAATCCAGGAAGTTTGATTATTGATGTGCCAGCTCTTAGCTCCGATTATCTGATGGGTGGCAGAATTGATGCCTTAGAGATTCTGTCAGTTAATGGGAGAACGCTTGGTCCTGGCGAAAAGCAGGTACTCGGCGGCATTGTTTCTCTTTTAAGGAAAAAACGGACGAGTTCAATCGGCCATGTTATAGAGGCATTGACTCGGCCATTTGGCAGCAATATCCAGCCGAGAATAGTGGAGCTGAAATTTGCCGCTGGCGATGGAGTAAAGTATGGAGAGGGTTTAAACGAGAATGAGATTATTTCTAAAGAGATGGTGCTTGAGGAGCCGCTACCGAGACACCGCAAGCAGGTCTTGCGTTATCTAACTTTGGCCAACTGTGACCTTTGTCGGGTAAAGGGCATTGACGTAGAGAAATGGATGGAAGAGATTTTTTTTGACAGGGCTCGCATAATATATTTTATGCCTGATTGTTCGCCTCTTGTTCATGATGTTTTTTTGGAAAGCAAGGAAGACGTTGAAGAGGCCTTTTTGGGTCAGATTGTCGTTCCTTGGGTATTTGGTATTCAGAAACAGGCCTTCCAGCATGAACAGGTAAAGCGGTTAGTTGGTTCTGTTGTTTCTCTGGCAAAGGAAAATGGCGACGAAAAGAGACAGAATCATCCGGAAGGCAAAAACAATGGCCAAATTCCTTTATTCCTTAACGAGCCCTCGGAACCGGATTATCTTTTTCAGGCCATAAATAGAGCCTCTGCTCCAGTTGATGATTTCGGAACTATTCATCAGACCGGCTGGGAGAAAGGTAGAAGAGTGCCGGTATACAGAATGCATTATGGCCGGCTGCTTGAAGCAATCAGGGCTGGTAAGATAGGAATAGGTGATTTTGATTTTGAGAAAGGCGGTAAAATTTTCTGTCCCAGTAAAAAGCACAGCGAGAAAGACCCTTCTTTTTCTATTCGGCTTGGAGAATATTGCGATTTTTTCTGCTTTGGTTGCGGTCTGAAGGGAAAAATTTTGCTCCGTTCCATCCCCAGGAACCTGAAAATAGAAGCGGGAATTGGCGCGGCTAAGAGAGGCCGGGAAAAACTTGAGGGTCCTGACGAGCCGCTTATTACCCAAGACCACATCATGTTTATGCAAGCAGTTCAGGAGATTCTTGAGGCGGAATTCAGAGGCAGCCAGGAAGCAAATGAGTATCTGAGAAAAAGAAGATTGGACGTAGACTTGGCTATAGAGTTCGGCGTGGGCTATGGTAACGACAATGTGGTTAGAGAATTATTGCAGGCGGGTTTTGTTTATGAACAAATGATTTTTTATGGCCTTTTGGGGATTTCGACTAATGTTAATCCTGGCTCGAGATATAGCGCTTGTCCTGTTTTCAGGGAATTTGGTGTTAAGCCGGAGCAATTGTTAAGACCTCATCCTCGTCGTAAGAAAAAGGATGGCAGCGATGAGACGGGTTGGCCTTATTTGATTTTAGACCGCCGGCTAACTTTCCCTTTGACTTATATTGATGGGACAATAGTCAATATTTATGGCCGGTCTATCTGGAGTACTGATAAGCATTTTATCCACCGCAAGATGGAAACTATCTATAGTCGGGTGCCGCATGGGGCTTTCAATATGGAAGTCCTTAGATCAGGTGAACCTGATTTGGTCATCTTAGAAGGAGTGACTGATGCCTTGACTGTTCGGCAAATGGGAGTCAAAAATATTTTAGCGACCGCTGGCGTCAGGAATAAGTACATCTTAAACGAAATTGCTAGTTCAAGTAAAAAAGAGATTTTCGTCGGCTTTAATAATGACCCCAGTCTAATTGTTAAAGGCACCGAAAGAGGCTTGACTGGTCAAAAAGCGACAGCCAGTTTATTTGCTAGACTCAAACAGTATGGCCATCAAGGAAAGAGGTATAATCTTACCAGAAGATTTACCAAAAGATATCCAGAGTGTAAGAGTTTGGATGATTTTAATGCTATGTATAAGCAATTCGGCTCTTCGTTATCTCTGGAGGGATTTGGTTTAACCATGGTCTAAGCGGGTTTGGAATAATTTCAGGCCCGCTTTTCTAATGGCATGTTTTGACAAAGAGGCGGTTTTTTGTTAAAGTGTTTTTAATGAAGCAAGTCTATTTAGATTACGCGGCGACCACGCCGGTTGAGGCGGCTGTTTTAAAGAAAATGCAGCCGTATTTTTCTGAAAAATACGGTAATCCTTCCAGCGTTCACCAGATGGGCGAGGAAGCGCGACTGGCCGTGGAAAAAGCCCGTCAGCAAGTGGCTGATTTTTTGGGCTGTTCAGCCGAAGAAGTTTATTTCATCAGTTCAACCAGCGAAAGTGACAACTGGGTTATTTCGGGTGTAGTTGAGAAAGCCCGGGCCCAGGGTTTGAAACAACCTCACATTATCACTTCCGCTTTTGAACATAAAGCGATTCTGGAACCAGTCCGGGCCTTGGCAAAAAATGGTCTGGCCGAAATAACTTTTTTGCCCGTTAACCGGGAGGGTTTGGTTGAGGCAAAAGACCTGCGAAAGGCAATCAAGAAGAATACTGTTTTGGTTTCGGTGATGTATGCCAACAGCGAGATAGGAACCATCCAGCCCATTAGAGAGATTGGACAGATAATTAAGAAAATAAATGGCAAGAGGCAACAGCCGATTATTTTCCATACTGATGCGGTTCAGGCAGTCAATTATCTTAATTGCCGGGTTGACTATTTGGAGGTGAATTGCCTGTCGTTCTCCGGCCATAAGATTTATGGCCCTAAAGGAGTCGGCGTTTTATACATTAGAAAAGGTACGGCTATTAGTCCCTTGATTCGGGGAGGCGGTCATGAAAGGGGCATGAGGTCAGGCACTGAGAACGTGCCCGGCATTGTTGGCTTGGGCGAGGCAGTAAAGTTGGTGGCCGGGAAGCAGAAGCAGGGTGAGACAGTTAAGATTAAAAAATTAAGAAATAAGTTGATTACCGGAGTTTTAAAAGATATTCCGGATGCTCAATTAAACGGTTCATTCAAGGAACGCCTGCCTAATAATGCTCATTTCAGTTTTAAGGGAGTCGAGGGGGAGAGTATTATCGTCGGTTTGTCTCAAAAAGGAATTATGGCAGCCACTGGCTCGGCTTGCGCCAGCCATTCCTTGAAACCTTCTCACGTTTTATTGGCTCTGGGATTGTCGTCGGAACAAGCCCATGCCAGTGTTCGTTTTACTTTGGGCCGTCGGACAACCAGCCAGGATATTGATTATGTTCTGAAGGTTCTGCCGGGTTTAATTGCCCGCTTAAGAAAGATTTCCGGGCGATAATAGACAAACCAATTGTTATTTCGCAAATGGAGGGTGGGAGGGAGCTGTCCGCCACAGGCGGACGGATGCTTGCGAAATAACAATTGGTTTGACCGGGTATTAATAAGTATGTACAGCAAAAAAGTTATTCAACACTTTCAACACCCTAAGAATATGGGTAAAATAAAAGGGGCTGATGGGGTTGCCGAGGTAGGCAATCCAATGTGCGGAGATATTTTAAAGATTTACATTAAAGTAAAGGATAACCGGATTAAACAGATTGCCTTTGAGACCTTGGGCTGCGCGGTAGCCATTGCTGTTTCCTCGGTCATTACGGAAATGGCCAAGAATAAAACTCTCCAACAAGCCAAGAAAATAACCAAGCAGGACGTGGTCAAAGAGCTTGGTCCTTTACCTTCTTTTAAAATGCATTGCAGCAACTTAGCGGCCCAGGCCCTGCATAAGGCAATTGAAAATTATGAATCAAAAAACAAAAAGTAGTTCTCGTTTTGGTTGGCGGCTGAGAAAAAAGTCGGCTAAATTTAAAATGACTTTAAAAGAAGCGGTTGTTTTGGTAGCTGTCGTTAGTTTTATTACCTCGGCTCTGACCGGCTTGGTGGCCGGTGGTTTGGGCTACAGTTTGTTTAAGCAGGGATTGGGTCAGTCAGCAGATGGTTCGGCCGGCCAATTATCTTCTTCGGCCGCTCTTACTCAGGAAGAGGCAGTGGTTAAGGTGGTTAGGGAAGTATCGCCGGCCGTGGTCAGCATTATCGTTACCAAGGATTTGCCGGTGATTGAGAAATATTATCAGGAATATAATCCGTTTGAAGGAGATGACTTTTTGAGGCAGTTTTTCGGTGATGATTTTTTCGCTCCTTTCCAGGTTCCCCAGTATCGGCAGAAAGGAACTGAGAAGACAGAAGTGGGCGGCGGTACCGGGTTTGTCGTTTCCAGCGACGGTCTGATTTTAACCAATCAACACGTGGTAGAGGATGGAGAGGCCGATTATACGGTGCTGACCAATGAGGGCGAGAGAATAGATTCCCAGGTTTTAGCCCGCGACCCGGTTCGGGATATTGCTGTTCTAAAGATTGACAGAAGTAATTTGCCAGTTGTAAAATTAGGAGATTCCGACGAAATTCAGATTGGCCAGACAGTTATTGCCATTGGTAATGCTTTGGGCGAGTTCAGAAATACGGTCAGCACAGGAGTGATTTCCGGGTTGAAACGTTCTTTGACAGCCAGTACTCAATCCGGCGCCACAGAAGAACTTTCGGAAGTCATTCAGACCGATGCGGCCATTAACCAGGGTAATTCCGGCGGTCCTTTACTTAATCTGCGGGGCGAGGCCATTGGCATTAACGTGGCTATGGCCCAGGGAGCGGAAAATATTGGTTTTAGTTTGCCCATTAACCAGGCCAAGAGAGACATCAGACAGGTTCAGGAGCAGGGTAAAATCAGTTATCCCTTTTTAGGCATCCGCTATATTTTAATAACTCCGGAAATTCAGGAAGAGAATAATTTATCAGTTGATTACGGCGCTTTGATTGTCCGCGGTGAATCGTCCGGGGAATTGGCCGTCGTGCCCGGCAGTCCGGCTGACCAGGTCGGTTTAATGGAGAACGACATTATTTTGGAAATTGACGGTCAGTCAGTTACCCAGGATAATCCTTTGGCTAAATTAATTCAGGAATATCAGGTAGGCGACAAAGTTAGCCTGAAGATTTTACATAAAGGAGAGGAGAAAACAGTGGAGGTGGAATTAGGGGAGAGAGATTAATATGGCTGCACCAAAACAAAGACATACTAAATCCAGAAGGAATAAAAGGCGTTCTCATCATGCTTTAACCAAGCAGAATTTTGTTGTTTGTCCCAAATGCGGTTCGCCTGTCTTGCCTCATCAAATCTGTCAGAATTGCGGTACCTATGCCGGCCGGGAAGTAATTGACGTTTTGTCCAAATTAACCAAAAAAGAACGGAAGAAAAAAGAAAAAGAAATGGCTGAGCAGGAGAAAGAACAGGCCCAGGATAAAGGTCTGGATATGGCGGAATTGTCCAAGAAGTAATATTATTAAAATATGGCTAATCGACATCTTTCACGAAGTATTGCCATGCAGTCTCTTTATGAGTGGGATTTTAAAGGTAAGGATTCCGCTCGCCTAAAGGAGATTGTTGGGCGTAATATTAAAGAGTTTGGGCCGGGCCTGGAAGAAAGCGATTTTGTTTGGCAGCTGGTCAATGGAGTGATTAAGCATTTGCCCAAATTGGATAAAGTGATTACCAAGTCAGCTCCTGAATGGCCTTTGGAACAGATTACCATTATTGACCGCAATGTTTTAAGAATCGGTCTTTATGAGCTCCTTTTCGGCAAGCGCGAGGAAGTGCCGCCCAAAGTAGCCATTAATGAAGCAATTGAATTGGCCAAGACATTCGGCGGCGAGTCATCAGGCAAATTCATCAATGGCGTTTTGGGAACGGTTTACCGGGAAATCGGTGAGCCGGGCAAAGATGAGTAATATGGATTTATCTTCTCTTGAAAAAAACCTTGGTATTAAATTTAATAATCCGGACCTGCTCCAGCAGGCCCTGGTTCACCGCTCTTATTTAAATGAGAATCCGGATTTCCATTTAAAAGACAATGAACGACTTGAATTTCTGGGTGATGCGGTTCTGGAGATGGCGGTTACCGAATATCTCTATCAGAATTATCCCAATCCGGAAGGTGAATTAACTAATTGGCGAGCTGCTTTAGTCAATGCTAAGATGTTGTCTAAATTGGCTAACCAATTTAAGCTTAATAACCACTTACTTTTGAGCCGTGGTGAAGCCAAGGACACTGGTCGGGCTCGTCAATATATTTTAGCCAATTCTTTTGAAGCGCTGATTGGGGCAATTTATCTGGACCAGGGCTATGAAAATGTCAATCAGTTTATTATCAAAGAGATTTTAAAAGAACTGCCCCACATTATCAAACAGAAGCTTTATCAGGATCCCAAGAGCTGTTTTCAGGAAGAAGCCCAGGAACGAGTCGGCATTACGCCGGTTTACGAGGTTCTCAAGGAATGGGGTCCGGACCATGCCAAGAATTTTATTGTCGGCGTTTATTTGGATAAAGAATTGGTCGCCCAGGGGGAGGGTTCTTCCAAGCAGGAGGCGCAGGAAAAAGCAGCCGAGGCCGGCTTGATTAAAAAGAAATGGTAGTAACAAAATATGTTAGTTATACGTTTAATCAGAACAGGTAAAAAAAATGCGGCTAGTTTTAGAGTCGTTTTAATAGAGAAAACAGCTCCGCCCAAAAGCGGAAAGTTTTTGGAAATGCTGGGCAGCTATAATCCACGGCTAAATCAAATCAGTTTAAATAAAGAACGGATAAAACATTGGCTTGGTCAGGGCGCCCAGGCCTCTGAGACAGTCCATAATTTACTGGTTAACGAAGGGGTTATTAAGGGGCCTAAGATTAAGAAGAAATTCAAAGCCAGGAAAAAAAAGGAAACTCCAACGCCCGAAGGCGCTGAAGTCCAGGTCCCGACGTCCGAAGAGGCCGAAGCTCCGGCCGCCGAGAGCGCAGAGGAAAAACCAGCCAAAGAAGAGGAGAAGCCGGCTGCCAAAGAAGTAGAAGTTGCCAAAGAAGCAGAAAAAGAAGCTCCTCAAACCAAAGAAGAGCCCAAAGAGGAAGCCGGCAAAGACGAAGCCGGGCTTGACAAATCAGACAAAAAGGAATAAAATAGCGGTAGAGTAGCAGTTAGGAAATGAAAGGTCGGACTGCTATAGATGTACAATCTTGAATAGATTATCTTAAATCAATCGGCCAGAGAATTGGTCGTTGATTGGAGATAATAGAATTATGGCTAAAGAACTTGATAAGGAGTTCTTGGAGTTCGTTGTTAAGTCCATCGTCAATAATCCGAATGATGTTAAAGTTACTCGGACGGTTGATGAAATGGGGGTTCTCTTGAACCTCAAAGTTAACCCAGAAGACATGGGTCAAATTATTGGACGACAAGGTTCTACTGCCAGAGCGATTCGGACTATTCTTAGGGTAATCGGCGTTAAAAATAATGCCCGAATCAACCTTAAGATTGAAGAGCCAGAAGGCGGTAGGGGCCCGCGAGCTCCCAGAGAACCAGCTGCTTCTGAAACCGGAGCAAAAAAGGGTGTTGATGAAGTAGTTGACGAATTGAAACTGTAAAATCTGTTTTTACAGAGAATGGCAAAAACTGTGCTACTCTAAGTAGGGCAGTTTTTGTTTATTCACTTATGAAGAAATTTGACATCATCACCATTTTCCCAAAAATCTTTGATTCATATTTTAACGAGTCAATTATTAAACGAGCTCAGCAAAGGAAATTAATCAGGATTAATGTTCATGATTTGCGGGCTTATACGACTGACCGGCATAAGACAGTTGACGACCGGCCTTATGGAGGCGGTTTTGGCATGGTTTTGATGGTTGAGCCAATTGCCAAGGCAATTAAAGATATTAAAAGAAAGAGCAGGGCTCGCAAAAGAAAAATCATTTTACTCTCGGCCAAGGGCAAGAAGTTTGACCAAAAAATGGCTCAACGGTTTTCTAAATTAAATCAACTGATTATTATCTCCGGTCGCTATGAGGGAGTTGATGAACGGGTGGCCAAATATATTGTTGATGAAGAAGTTTCTATTGGCGAATATATTTTAACGGGCGGTGAACTGCCGGCTATGGTGGTGGTTGATACAGTGACCCGTCTTGTTCCGGGAGTGATTGCCAAAGGTTCTTTGGAGGAGGAGAGTTTTAGCAGGAATGATAAGCATAAGGAATATCCTCATTATACCCGACCGGAAAGCATTAAGATTGACGGCAAAGAAAGAAAAGTGCCTAAAGTGCTTTTGTCCGGCAATCATCAGAAAATTGCAGAGTGGCAGAAAAAGCATTCCAAATTCTTTTAATGTTGACACTAAATTATAGATAAGATAGAATAGCAATGTACTTTGATAATTTAATAGCCATATAGCAATTGCAATTTTGTGCAGTTGTCCCAAATTCATTTTTTGAGAGTTTGATCCTGGCTCAGGATGAACGCTGGCGGCGTGGATAAGGCATGC
>CAZGZU010000007.1:0-26580 GCA_964529855.1 uncultured Candidatus Saccharibacteria bacterium
GTCGTATTCGAGAGACCGAACCTTAATTAGGCCGTATGTTTTGAGGCCGGGCCTTAGAAATTAATCAAAATACTGCTGCTGGAAATTATTGGCTAATTTGATAACGTAATCAGTCACCTGATTATAGATCCATCGTTGATAACGACTGCCGCCCAAATATTTGGCATAGGCGGTTCGCTCGCCTATTTCTGTCCGCTGATTAGCTCCCCCATTGGATAGTTTTATGGCAGCGGCCGTAAAAGCATCCCGATGATTCCAGGGGTTAGGTGGATTACTACCGGTCAAAGCAGCCACCTGGTCTTTATAGGCCAGCCAGGTGGTCGGCATAAATTGAGCCACACCCATGGCTCCCCCGCAACCGTACCAGGGCTCGGCGGAAACCGGCTGAAGATCCGCATTAAGACCCAATTCCTGACAAATCTGCAAAAAAGCGTTTTTCTCTTTTTCAGCTCTGGTGATATAACCCAATGACCTGTAACACTGATACATATCTTCCTGCCAGTTGCCTGTGCCGACATTCAAGCCCAATCGCGACTCCGCTTCCAAAACACCCAGGAGAAAAGCCGGCCTGATACCGGTCTTGGTGGCGGCAAAAATAGCATCCTGAACCGCCTCTTCCAAGGTCAAATTATATTTCTCCAATAAGGAAAGCTGCTCTTTAATGTAGACAATCTCTTTTTCAGCGCCCTGAATCAACTGTTGATAACGCTGTTCTTCTCCTTTGGTCATGTCCAGTAAATCCTCTTTTTGATTCTGGGTATTTTCCACCGTCCTTTTCTGAAGCATCTGCAGGGATTTTAAACGATACTGTTCCTGCCGTTCAGCATCCAATTCGCCTCTCTGGTCTTCCAATTCCCCCTTTAATTCCTGAACAACTATTAAAATACTCTGAATTTCCTCCTGAACACTTTCCAAGGCATTAATCTCATCAAAAAAATCAGAAAACTTTTCATTTTTTAAAATAACTTCCAAAAGGGTTTCCTGGTCATAAATAGCCACTGTGCGGATATATTCAGCCAAAAGGTCCTTTTTTTGGTCTACCCTCTCCTGTAAATCATTAATCTGGCTGTCTATCTCCTGAATATTCAAACTACTCTTTTGAATGGTCAAATCTATCTGACTTATTTCCAGACGAAATTTATTAATCTGGTCTTCTAAAATCTGAATTTCCGTCTGCAGTGTGCTGGCTTTTTGTTGGTTTTCACCAATTTGCTGTTGATATTGATTAATTTCCTGCTGTTTTTGTTTAATCTGATTTTCCAAATCCTGCCGCAATTCATCAATATCAGCTGCCTGAGCAACCAAGGGCACTGCCAAGATAATAATTAAAAAAATGATTAGTTTGCGGGACATAGTTATCTAAGGATATCCAAGGCCGAGCCCCAAAAGCTACGTAAGGTTTGGCCTCGAGAACTACGATCTTGCCGAAGGCAAGGTCGTATTCGAGAGACCGAACCTTAATTCAGGCCGTAGGTTTTGAGGCCGGGCCTGAAAACATACGGCCTTATTTCTCCTCTTTGATCTCTTCTTTCTCTCCTTCGACTGTCTCTTTCTTGGGCTCTTCTTTAGCTTCTTCCTCAACTTCTTCCTTGGCTTTACCCTTTTCTTCAACTTCCACCTCTTCTACCTTTTCAGCCGGCGCTTCTTCTAATTCTTCCAGTTCAGCTTTGGTCCGAGGCGGGATTACTGAAGCAACCACCTCGTCCGGACTGGCCGTTAGTTTGACTTTATCCGGTATTTGTAAATCCTTGACATGAATATTATCTTCAAAGGTTTTCAAAGAGGAAATATCAACCGTTATTTCATGAGGCAAGTCCTGGGGCAGGGCCTCTACCTCAACCTGCTGAATACTCTTAATCAAAACGCCATCTTCTTTTTCAACAGCCGCTGACTGGCCAATAAAAACCAAAGGCACTTCCACGCTAATAACTTTATCCATTTTAACCTGATAAAAATCAATGTGAATGGGCTTGCCGCTAACCGGGTCTTTGGCTACCTCATGAACCAAGACTATTCTTTGTTTTGCCTTATCCTGTTCATCTTTTATCTTCAACTTAATCAAAGTACTCTCGCCGGCTTCCTGATAGAGCTTCTCGAAATCCGGTTCTTTAACGGATAAAGCGACGTTTTTAACTTTTTGACCATACAAAATAGCCGGAATCAAACCTTGTTTCCGGACTTGCTTATTAGCGCGGCCTGTTTCTGGCCGTAATTCAGCTGATAATTCCAACATAAATATATATACATTCTAACTAAAAACCCTTAGAGGGTCAAGGAAAATAAAACGGGGATTGAGTATTATAACCAATCCCCCTCCCTCCAAAATCCTCACTTGCCTTTTCCGGAAGAGGCCGACTCTGCCCATTCTCTAAAAAGCCTTACCGCTTTCCTGGCCCGGTCTCCAACAAGGCCATCCTCTCTTAATTCATCGTTGAATCCCAGACTTCTAAGGGTCCTAATCACTCGATTTGCTCCGGCCTCGTTCTCGCCTGCCTTAGTAGCCAAAAAAGCATCTAGTCCGTTGTCCCCCTCTGTTCCCAAGACACCATCAAGCACAATCTTGTCGTTAAAACCTCCCTCTTTCAGAGCAGCCAAAACACCATCTATCGTTAGTCTGCTATTTCTAACCATCCAGAAATCCTCCTTTCTTTTTAACAAAAGTACTGAAAATATATAAAACAGAATAATCCACCTTGGTTACTTTGTCAATAAGAATATAAAGAGTTGACAATCGCAATGATAATTTATAAGATAAACGAACTAATTTAGCACTCTTAAAATATATGAGGAAAGGAGGAAGAAATGAAATTAGAAGTTATCGTCAGTCCCAAAGTAAAAGAACTATCGCCAGGGATTCAGAAAGAGTTAATTAAGGACCTTAATCAGCTTAATTCAACAGTCCTTAATGAAGTATTGAAACAACATCTTCGCGTCAGAGATGTTGAGCTAAGCGAATTGGATGCTCCAGGATGCGAGTTCGCTGGCGGGAGAAAAGACAAATTCTTTTGCCGGGTCTGGCTGACTGGAATTCCTGTTATGGATGGGCTAACCGTAGAATATTTAAACCGCGCCCGTTTTGAGCTCGCGCACATTTACAAAGAAGCAATCTCAAAAGATATGCCCAAAGGAACCCAAACTTCCCTCCAGGTCTCTATTGCATTTGAGACTCCCCTGCCAGTAAACGACCTAACAATGATAGAGTTCGACGAAACAGCCATGGGGGGAGCAAATATCTTATAGTTTTTACGACTAAGAAAGAAGAACAAAACAATACAAAGAGCCGGCTTGGATTTAACTCAAGTCGGCTCTTAAAATTGTCGCAAAAGAGATTATTCTTCTGTCTCAATGGCCTGGACAGGACAAACTTCAGCCGCTTCTTTAACGCAATCTTCATTGGCTTGCCCCTGATTGCTGCCATCTTTTTTCAAAATGGCCTTGTTATCTTCACTCAAATCAAAAACATCGGGGCAAATCGCTGAACAACTGCCGCAACCAATGCATTTTTCCTGGTCAATGGTTATTTTCATTATTTGAAAATAATTTCCTTTAATTTTTTGGTAATTTCCAAAGGATTTTCACGCTGCCAGACATTTCGACCTACAGCAATGCCAATGGCGCCTGCTTCCATAATATTTTTTACTACTTCCAGGAATTCCTTATCCGATACTTTGGGCCCGCCGGATAAAACCACTTTTGTTTTGCCGGCTGCCTTAACTGCCTGGGCAAAACACTCCTTGGAACCGCAGTATTTTATCTTAACCATATCAGCTCCCAGTTCCAGACCAAGCCGGGCCGCATAAGCGGTAATCTCCGGCGAATCATCGTCCTTAATTGCCTTGCCCCGCGGATACATCCAGCCAATAACCACCAAGTTATGTTTTTCTGAATCCTGCTCAATCTGGCTGAACTCTTTAAGCATCTCGCTTTCATGCTCACTGCCCAGATAAACCGTATAGCCAACCGCCATTGCTCCCAACTCCACCGCTTCAGCTACTGAACAAATTTGCTTGGAAAGGGGTTCGCCGCCGACTAATCTGGTTTTGCCGTTCAGTTTAACGATTAAAGGAATTTTATCCTTGTAATCCGGATAGTATTTCTCGGCTATTCCTTTTTGCAGAACTATCGCATTATAGCCGCCCTGAACAGCCAAATCCAAAATATACTTGGGGTCAATACTCCGTCCTTTTAAGTCAATTGGCCCATGCTCAATTCCATGGTCATAGGCCAAGTAAATTGCTTTTCCATTGGTGGTGATTTTTGATAAATCAGTCATAGATGAATCAAGGCCTTACTCAAGCACAACAAAGCCCTTATCCAAATTCTCCATCATCAGTTTATCCAGGGCCTCTTCGCCCATATACTCAGTGAAAACTCTGTTCCAAAGCGCTTCCTGCTGATGATAAAGATATTTTGATTCAAAGCCCATTTTCTGGAGTAAGGAAATACCATTATCAAACAAATCAAAACTGATTAAAATTTCCTTTTTAGAATTATTTGAAGGAAAATATTGACCGGCCACGTCCAAATCTTGCCAAAACCCCAGACCTATTTCCGGAAAACGTTGGGCAAACCTATAAATCACTTTGGCCGCCTTGGCATAATGCCAGGCCTCCGGACTGATATGCGGTTCAGCCAAGCGGGGGTCATGGGGGTCTTTTTTAGCCAAATAAGCCACGGCAATCCGCCAGCTCATCTTTTCAGTATCCGGCAGAGCTTCGCCGCTTACCTCCACTTTCAGGGCATTAATCATCTTCTTGGCAAAATCTTCTCCCTGGCTGTAAATTTTAAAAAGTCGGGCATGCCAGTCAACCTCGTAAATATAGTGCAGGGTCATAAAAAAAAGATAAAGCACTTCACCGACAACTTGTTCAGCCACCGGGATGACAAAAACCAGCCCCAATTCCTTCAAATGGCTCATATGATGCAACTTCTTGCCCAGGAATTTCTGACCAATGCCCAGCCATCTTTCCGGCAGAACCATTATTTTAATCTCCCTCTGCTCAAAATCTTCTTTTTTTAAATTATGATAGGCCTTGAAAAAAACGTCGTTGAGCCAGCGACTGTCTTCAGCAAATCTTAAAGCGGCGAACAACTCAAAGATATCTTCCTTTTCCAGCATTTTTTCAATGTCATCGCCATAGCCCAAACTGGCCATAATCCGCTTGGGCGGATTTAATCTGAATAATTCCCTGGCCTTTTCTTCTTTGAGAAAAAAACCGGATAAACTGTTGGTCAGTTCCCTGGTAGCATTAAGCAAACTCCGACAACCGACTGCCGTAGAAAAATCAGGTTTATAAAAATGTTTTAAAAGGAGTTGGTCATTTTGTTCAGCCTGATTAATCAAGACCTGGTAAACCTCCTGGGCCTTTACCTGGCTGTTTAATTTTAATTCAGCTAATTTTTGTTTAATTTTTTGGTCATTGTCCCGAACAATCTTTTCAATCACTCCTTTTTTATTGCTGATTTTCTCCATTTTCTTCTGCAAATCCAAAATAACCTCCTCTGATGTTCTCAATAATCTGGCTAAACTACTGACTTCCGACTTCATATCTTCTTTTTCTCCACTTTTACTTTCTCCCACTTGCCCCATTCTCCTTTTTTCAAAAGTCCGTTGGTCGCCCCCATTTTCTGCAAACAAGCCGTGGCATTGGCCGTGGCCAATTGAATGGCATAACTGACGTCTTCTTTATCTATATAACCGGCCACAAAACCGGAGCCAAAAGCGTCACCGGCGCCGGTCCGGTCAATCAAGCCGGATTTCGGAATGCCGGCTGAATATCGGTATTGACCGTCAGAAACAACTACTCCCTCCGGCCCTTTGGTCATCACGACAATCCCTTTAACCCACTCATCTAATTTTTCAAAAATCTGCTCTTCCATTTTAAAATCTGTCTGGGTTAAGCGAGCCGCTTCTTCCTGATTTAAAATAATAATATCCATCTTATCCAACAGAGAACGGGTCATCTCTAGCCCTTCGGTTAATTGAGTGTCGCCTACCGGATTAACGGCCGTCTTAATCTTGTTTTGTTGAGCAAAATTAAGCACCGGTTCAACAATCTTATAACTATCCCTGGACAACGAACCAAGATAGACCCAGGAGGTCTTAAGTTCGCCAAAAGGAATGTCTTTTTCGGTTATTTGATGGCAGGCGCCCATTTTTTTCAAAATGGTCCGACCGACTTCCGGCAAAGAAATGATTACTGAATAAGCGGTCGGCCATTTATCCGCCTCTTTGAGCAAATCCAGAGAAACACCGTGTCTGGACAGTTCGTCTTTGACCCACTGACCGGCCGGGTCCTGACCAATTAATCCCAGATAAGCTGTTTTAAGTCCCTGTAGGGCAAAGGTTACCGCGCTATTGGTACCGGTGCCGCCCATAGCAAAAAAGACCTCGTCCATCTTCATCTTAGAACCAAGAGGAACGCAAAGTCCTTTTTGGGTAATAAACTTCTGGCTCTCCACTACCTGAAATTCCCGACTGCTCATGAAAACATCCTGGGTAGCCGAACCAAAAGTAATGATGTCGTACATATTTATAAGCCCTGCTCTTTAATTCCCTTGACTCTCCCAATCAGCTCTTCTCTTATCTCTTCGGCTTTCTCTTTATCAAGACCGGGCAATCTTCCTTCGGCCCATCCTCTTTTACCTCCGGCTGAAAAACCGGCTGTCTGGATATGAATATCGCTTAAGCCTAAAATTCTGGCAACCAGTCCCCGATAGATATCAACGTTCTGAATTCTTTCATAAGGAATTGAAACGTAACGCTTCCAAATAATCCCTCTTTCCGCTTTGTAGGCATTTTCGGTTAATTCATATCGCCAAAAATGATAACTTAAGCGAGCCCAGATATAGCTGAGAATCATCAGACCAATAAAAATCAAAACTGCCCACCACCAAAATCCTTCAAAATCTATCACTCTTTGAAAACCTCCTTCAATTTCAACTTCTTTATCCTGAACGCCGTTCATAATAATCACCACAATCATAAATGAAAAGAATACAGCCAACCATAAATAAACCAGCAGACATCTAAAGAAGAACATCCAAACTGACCTGGGATGAAGTTTTTCCATATTTTTCTCCTTTCTTTTTTTATGACCTTTTTATTTTCTCTTAATTACCTTCTTTACCGCCGCTTTAATGTCATCGGCCACCAAATGGAATTCTTTCATCAGTTCTTCGGGCGAACCGGATTCGCCGAAACGGTCCTGCACACCAATCATTTCCATTGGCGCCGGCTTATTCTTAGCCAGAACCTCGGCTACGGCCGAACCCATACCCCCCATGACCTGATGGTCTTCAGCTGTCACCACTGCCCCGGTCTTTTCAACCGCCTCAATAATTGTCTGCTGGTCAATCGGTTTAATCGTATGATTGTTAATCACTCCGACAGAAAGACCTTCTTTTTCCAGATCATTGGCCGCTAACAAGGCCTCGTGAACGGTCGGCCCGCAGGCAATAATTGTTGCCTCAGTTCCCTGGCGAAAAACCTCTGCCCGACCGATTTCAAAAGGCGTTCTTTCAGTGGTAAAAACCGGCGTGGCTTCCCGGGCAAACCTTAAATAAACAGGTCCTTTCATTTTACCGGCCGCTATGGTCGCTTTTTTTGTTTCAACGGCATCACAAGGCGCCAAAATGGTCATGTTGGGCAAACAGCGTGAAATGGCTATATCTTCCAAACCCTGATGAGTCGCCCCGTCCGGACCAACCGAAACTCCGGAATGAGCGCCGGTCAACTTAACATTGGCTTCATTATAGGCCACGCTGATACGCAACTGGTCCCAGTTACGACCAGGGCAAAAAACCGAATAAGTGGAAACAAAAGGAATTTTACCGACCAGAGACAAACCAGCGGCCAGACCCATCATATTCTGCTCAGCAATGCCTACCTCAATAAATCTGTCAGGGAATTCATCAGCAAACATTTTGCTGCGGGTTGAACCGGTCAAATCAGCGCATAAAACCACCACATCTTTATTTTCCTTGCCAAGCTCAACCAAACCCTGACCATAACCATCGCGGGTCGGCTTTTGCTCTAATTTATCTTTTTGAAATAATTTTTCAACTAATTCCATGATTGGATTATTTTTAATACCGCTATAATGAGACAGAAATTGTTTTTCAAAAGCTTTTGGAGGCAAAATTGCTTGGTTTTCGCTTGTGAAAAATTTTGCCGGAAACAGAGCAAATTTTACCGCTGGAGTAAAATTTGCGTCTTTTGAAAAGCAATTTCTATCTCCAAGCATGAATTTTGCCACTAAAGCATTTTCCGAGCTATTCGCTTTCGCTCTTAATCTTACCGTCTAAAGTCCTCAGGCATCCAAGAGCCTGTTGGCCTTCTTCGCTGCAAGGCGCTTTGCCGTGCCAGGAATATTTCCATTCCATAAAATCCACTCCCTTTCCCGGAATAGTATGAGCAATAATTAAACTGGGTTTTTCAAAAATTGCCTTTGACTCCTGACAGACCTCAATAATCTCCTCTATATTATGCCCGTCTGCTTCCTGAACATGCCAACCAAAGGCCTCGTATCTTTCCTTCAACGGTTCCAGAGGCATAACGTCTTCGGTATAGCCGTCAATCTGAATATTATTGCGGTCCATAATTTGCGTCAGATTAAAGAGACGATTCTTGCCGGCAAACATTATTGCCTCCCAGGTTTGTCCTTCGTCCTGTTCGCCATCGCTGGTCACGCACCAGACCCAGTTTTTCTTGCTGTCCAGCTTATTAAAAGCATAAGCCATGCCGCAGGAAATGGATAAACCCTGGCCCAGAGAACCGCCCGAGGTCTCAATGCCGGGCACACTCTGACGATGCGGATGGCCTTGTAAAATAGAACCTAATTTCCTTAAAGTTTTCAGTTCCTTAAGCGAAAAATAGCCGGCTCGCGCCAAAGCAGCGTACCAAACCGGACAAATGTGAGCATTAGAAACAACCACGTAATCCCTTTCCGGCCAGTCGGGTTTTTTGGCATTGTATTTAACCACTCCGCCAAAATAAAGAGCCGTAAAAACATCGGCCATGCCTAAAGGCCCGGCTGAGTGGCCGGAACCGGCTTTCACTAGCATTTCAATAATGTCTTTCCTAATAATATTGGCTTGTTTTTCTAATTCTTTAAGATTCACTTTGTTTTAACTCGTTAATTGTTTGTTCAATGTTATTACTTTGGAAAATGGCTGTACCGGCTGCCAGAAGATTAGCCCCTGCCTCAATAACCCTGGGAGCGGTCTCTGAATTAATGCCGCCATCTACCCCTATATTAACATCCTGATACTTACTCCGCAAATCCTTAACTTTGTCCAAAGTTTCTTCCAAAAATCGTTGGCCGCCGCGACCAGGCCGGACCGTCATTACCAGAATTGAATCGAGTTGGTTAATAAAATCATCAACTACTTCTGCGGGCGTTTCCGGATTTATGGCCAAGCCGGCCTCCAAACCGGCTTGCTTTATTCTCCTGATAACCTCTCCCGGCTGTTTGGTTGATTCAAAATGAATAATAATCCGTTTAACTCCTGAAGCAATCCATTCATCAAGATGCTCTTCCGGATTGCTAATCATCAAATGAGCTTCCAGTTTTAAGTTGGTTTTTAAATCCGACAAATCAGTCGGATTGTTCCAGGTAGCATTATCGACAAACTGCCCGTCCATCACGTCCAACTGAATCCACTCAACATACGGCTCTACTTTTCTGACTTTTTCTTGTAATTCCTGAAAATCCTTGGCAATGATAGTAGGAATAACTTCAATCATTTTTCCAGCTCCTTAACCTTTCCTAAACGTCTGACATGCCTTTCTTCTTCGGTAAACTCTGCTTCCAGCCAAATTCGGGTAATTTTCCTAGCGGTTTCTAAATCCAGGTCCTTGCCGGCCA
The DNA here is from genome assembly GCA_964529855.1 of uncultured Candidatus Saccharibacteria bacterium. Lineage (GTDB taxonomy): Bacteria > Patescibacteriota > Minisyncoccia > Portnoybacterales > UBA2143 > CAZGZU01. The sequence continues at coordinate 9,870 of CAZGZU010000007.1, forward strand.
GACAAATAATATTGGCGTTATTGTGCTCCCGTGACTGACGAGCCGTAAATTCATCCCAAACAACCGAAGCCCGAACTCCCTTGACTTTGTTGGCCGCCAGACAGATACCGCTGCCGCTGGCACAAATCAAAATTCCTTTCTCGTCGGTTTCCACCACCTTCTTGGCTACCGCCAAAGCAAAATCAGGATAATCATCCTGAGGTTCCAGTTCTTTATTGCCTAAATCCTCATATTGATATCCTAATTCTTCAAGATATCTCTTGAGCTCTTCTTTTAAATTAAAACCGGCGTGGTCAGCTCCGAGGTAAATCATATCCATGTCATTGCGAGGAGCGAAGCGACGAAGCAATCCCGTCATATTCGCCCGGGATTACTTCGGTCGCCTAAGGCGACCTCGTAATGACAAAACTTTTAAAGCTTGCTCCCTATAAATTCACAAAATTCCGCCAAACGGCAGGCATAACCCCATTCATTATCATACCAAGCCAAAACTTTAATCAGATTCTTTTCCTGAGCCCTGGTAGAAAGCATATCAATAATCGCTGAAAAAGAATTCCCCTTGTAATCCATGGAAACCAAAGGAGCGTCTTCAATGCCTAAAATTCCCTTTAGCTCTTCCTGGGAAGAAGCTTTTTTAAAAACGTAATTGACCTCTTCAATGGTTGCCTCTTTCTTAACCTGGGCGACAAAATCAATCAGCGAAACCACCGGCGTAGGCACTCTGACGGCCAAACCGTCTATTTTCCCCTTTAATTCGGGAATGGTCTTGGTTACGGCTATAACCGCGCCAGTAGTCGTCGGCACCAAAGATAAAGCGGCTGCCCGGGCCCGCCGCAAATCTTTATGGGGCAAATCAAGCAAACGCTGGGCATTGGTGTAACTGTGAATAGTCGTCATCAAGCCCTTTTCTATCTCAAAATTATCATGAAGGACTTTAACCACCGGCGCCAGACAATTGGTCGTACAGGACCCCATGGAAACAACTTTGTCTTTGTCCGGCTGATATTTATCCTGATTAACTCCCAGAACAAAATGAGCTACCTCTTCACTCTTGGAAGGCGCTGAAATAATCACCTTTTTAGCGCCGGCCTCCAAATGCTTCCTGGCTCCTTCAAAATCAGTAAAAAGACCTGTGCACTCCAGGACAACATCTATGCCCATTTCTTTCCAGGGAAGCTTGGCCGGCTCTTTTTCGGCCAAACATTTGAATTCCTGCCCATCAACGGTTAAGCTTTCTTTGCTGCATTTGATTGGCTTATCATAGAGTCCGTAGACTGAATCATGTTTCAAAAGATGGGCCAGGGTTTTGGTGTCAGTCAAATCGTTAATCGCCTTAACTTCCAAATTAGGATGCTTATCCAAAATCCTCCGAAAGGTTGGCCGACCAATCCGGCCAAAACCATTAATAGCTACTTTGATGGCCATATACGTAAGGTTTGGCCTCGAGAACTACGATCTTGCCGGAGGCAAGGTCGTATTCAAGAGACCGAACCTTAATTTAGGTCGTACTCAAAAGGTCGAACCTTGATAACAACAATTAATCTTTAATATTTAAAAGCTGACTAATCCTCTCTTTATCAAACCCAATGATAACCTGACCATTTATTTCCACTACTGGCACGCCCATCTGACCTGATTTTCTGATCATTTCTTCCCTGGCTTTTTCATCCTTTCCTACATTAATATCCTCATAATCAAATCCCTGCTCGTCCAAAAAGGCCTTGAGGCTAATACAATAAGGACAGCTTTCCGTGCTAAAAACACGGATATAGGGTTGGGGTTTTTTATTATCTTCCATTCTTTGGTCATTGCGAGCGAGCGAAGCGAGCGTGGCAACCCCGTAGAAAACCACGGGATTACTTCGGCCTATCGGCCTCGTAATGACGAATTGTTTAAGTATTCGTAAGCATTCAAAGCGGCCCTGGCTCCTTCGCCGGCGGCTATGACAATCTGCTTATGAGAAACGTCAGTTACATCGCCAGCCGCAAAAATATTGGGCTGGGAAGTCCTGTTGCGGGCATCTATTTTAATTTCACCCTGCTTATTTAATTCTACCACATCTTTAACCAAAAAGAAATTAGGCACTGAACCGATAGCTATAAAAATCCCTTGCAGAGCTATTTCTTTCCGGCCGGCTTTATCCTGATAACCCAAACCTTTGACAAATTGATTGCCCTGAATCTCTTTAACCCGGCTATCGGTTAAAATATTGACCTGGGGAAATTTCTTAACTTTTTCCTGAAGACACTTATCAGCTTTCACTTGAGAATCAGCTTCTAAAATATGTACTTTGGAAGCATATTTGACCAGTTCCAAAGCCAATTCAAATCCGGCATTAGCCCCGCCAATTATGGCCACTTCTTTATCTTTAAAGATAGGGGCATCGCAGGTTGCGCAGTAACTTACTCCTTTGCCAATGTATTTTTCTTCATTGGGCAAACCTAATTTTCTGGGAGTCCGGCCAGTGGCAATAATCAGTGCTTTGGTCTGATAAGAACCGTTTTCTGTTTTAACTTCGACGATAGACCCGTTATTAACCAATTCAATCTTCTTGGCTTGCAATCCTTCTTTAATCTCCAAATCATTCTTTTTCAACTGGGCAACCATTTTATTAACCAACTCCGTACCAAGAATACTTTCAAAGCCCGGATAATTCTCTATTTGAGGTCCTAAGGCCATCTGACCGCCCCAGGTCTTGGTAATTAAAAGTATCTTTATTTTCTTGCGGGCTCCGTAAATGCCGGCACTAATAGCGGCCGGCCCCCCGCCAATAATTATTAAATCGTACATAAAATTATTCTAACATAAAGAAGCTGATTTGGGAAACAAAAAGAGCGCCTCTGTGATAGACGCTCATTGCCTCTTGCTTGAAGATTAGGAGATTGAATCAGTTAATTATTTCTATTGAGCCTACTGTATCGACTATGCCGACCAGGATAAGCCATTCACCCAGAACAAAATTTTCTTTTGGTTCTTTGTCTGTCCATCTTTTGTCTTCTGATACCCAACATACTTTTCTCCATCCTCCTCCATCATTCTCAAAGCCAAAATCTTTCAGAGAAAGATAATTTCTGCATCTAGGACACTTGGCTCCGAGAATCCAGCTAATACCCGCCTTAGCAATTAGAACGACTTTACATCCACTGCAAATACCGACGCTACGAATATCAATTTGCTTATTTCCTTTTTCCAAGGTACCACCTCCTTCTTTTATTTTCTTTATCTCAAGATACGCCTCTTAGACAAAAAGTCAACCCAGATTAGCCAGAGCAATGCTTTCCTGGGTATACTTTTTTAAATTAACTATTTGCCAGTCGCTTAACACTTCACAGGCAAAACCCCAATGCATGGAAATCCAATCTCCCTGCTTTGGCTGTTCTATAAAACCCTTATTGCCAATCCGGTAATTTATCTTTTGCCAGACAGGCTCGCCTAAACTCAATTTATTATCCTCCAAAACCAGGGGCTGATATTCCACCTCCAAATGGGACTGTTTAACCTTTGTTATCTTCCCCCAGCTGATTCGACAAAGGTCCATACTGGTTAAAACCTGCCAGGAATCAATGTCATCGGCCTGCTTCCAAACGCTCAAAACGTGGAAATTGTGATGAGCTTTAGCACCCCCGGCAATCTTTTCATTAAGCCTGACCATCGAAACCCTGCTTAATTTCTTTCTAACCTGCAAATTGTCAGCAAGATGATTGTAAAATTGCGATTTAGTGATGTTTTCCAAAAGATGATTGCCAATCCAATAGGCCTCAACCACTTCTTCATTAAAAGGGTCTTTAATCTGATTGTATCGGGCAATGAATTTTAAATAAGGATAGAGGGTCTGAAATTCCTCCAGAATTTGTTTTAACCCCTGGTCAGCTTGCTGGCTGTGGCAATAATAAAACAGGTCCTTGTTCTTATCAGGACCGCAAAAACTTAAACGATTAGGCATAAAACCGTATCGGGCGCACCGACTAATTCCCTTAAAGTCAAATTGTTCTAATTGATTTGTCTTGAGCATATAAAGATGACTTATAAATAATCAATAAGGCCAGCAAAGCCAAGATTATACCGAGAAACTGACTAAACAGTAAAACTCCGTTCAGGAATATCAAAGACAAAAGCGTGGTAATGGGACTGGCTAACAGCAAAACTATGGCCGCCAGAGAAACCTTAATATATTTCAAGCCCGTGTACCAGGTAGCCACATAACCAAAGAGAAAAACCGCAGTAATCATCAACCAGCCGATTTGTTCCAGATTCAATGAACTAACTAAATGCGCCTGACCGGTCATCAACCAGAACAGGATAATGAAAAGAGAACCAAAGAACATTCTTCCCCAGATAACAATCCGCGGAGACAATTCTCCAAGTAAATATTTACTCAAAACATTTTCCAAAGCCCAAAACAGAGTAGCTGACAAAACAAGCAAATCACCCCAGCCAAAACTATGAGGGATTATTCTCAATAAAAGAATATTAGCCAGGAATAACAAGAGACCGGCTATTAAAAAATTCCGGCTGATTTTTTCTCTCAAGAAAACCACTGCCAAAACAGCGATGTAAATGAACATTGTTTTATGGATAAAAGCCGCCTGAACGCTGCTGGTCAGGGAAAGGCCCTTAAAGAAAAGCAGAAAAGGAATTGAGCCGCCAATCAGACCAATGCCTGTTAATAACAACCATTGTCTTATTCTAAGCCCTTTCAAAATCCGCCAGTCCTTAAACATTAAGAGCCAACTGATTGCCAACAAAGCAACAATGATGTTTTTTAAACCGGTGAAGATATAGGGATTAATTATGCTCACCCCGAATTTGTTAATAAAAATAGCCAGACCGGAAATAAAGGCCGTGCCTGAAACTAATAATAATCCTTTGTTTTTGTTCATATTTGTAATATAATGTGTCTATGTGTTTAGCAATACCCAGCAAAGTTATTAAGATTAAGAATAATTGGGCAACTATTCAATCCGGCAAACATCAGCATCAGGTTAATTTGAGTTTATTGAAAAATGTCAAAATTGGTGATTATCTGCTTGTTCACGACGAACTGGCTATTAACAAACTATCTGAAGCTGATGCTAAGCGGATTTTGAAGCTTATCAATGAACCGAACAAGTAATACAGGGGTCATAAGCCCGGACTAACATATTCAAGAGCCGTTCCATTTCTTTCCGGGAGCGGTTTTTTGTTTGGTCTAAAAGAGCTTGAGCACTCTTTTCAATGGAAGTCAGATTCTGGACAGTCGGCGTAATAATGTTAGCTTCCTTGATAATTCCCTTTTCATCTAAATGAACCTCGTGATAAAGACCGCCCCGCGGCGCCTCTGTAATGCCAATTCCCTTGAGCACCGGCTTTGAGCCTGGTTTTTTGACTTCTGTTTCCAGCTCCATTTCCAGTAATTTTTTGATAATTTCCCGGGCTTGTTGATGATAAATCAAAACTTCTATGGCCTGGGCTAAATTATTATGAAAAGGGTTAGCAAAGTCCAATTTGTATTTTTTATCATAATTCTGATAAACAGCCAGACGGGCCAGAGCGCCGACTAACATTTCCTGGCCCTGATATCGGCCGAATTTGGCCGTGGAATAATCTCTGACCTCTTCTTCAATGTCCTTTTTGTAATCGTCCACTGACGATTCTTTCCTGCCTTTGATATTGATTGAGGAAACTGCCACAATCTTCTGTCCCTGTTGAGCGACTAATTGCAAATCAACTTTTAATGACGGGTAAGCCAAGCCAACAGCCAAATCAAGCGCCCCTTGAGCGGCTGCTTCGGTTTTTTCCATTTTTTTTAGCAGTTTTTTAAGAGCTAGTTTAGTCGGTATTTTATGAAAACCGCCAATAGTTGTGGTCGTGGGATGAACATTACGACCGGCCACCAAATAAACTATATCATCAGAAATTTCTTTAAGAGTCAGGGCATTTTTAAAGGCCTTGGGATTTTTCCCGGCTAATTCAGTAGCCCGGTCAATGCCTAAATAATCAGGTAGAGATAAAAAGAAAAGATGCAAAACATGGCTCTGCATTATCTGGCCAGCTTGCATCAAATCCCGTAATAAAATAGTTGTCTGACTGGGCTTTATTGCCAAAGCATTTTCCACGGCCATTAAAGAAGCCAGATTATGGGCTGTTGGGCAGACCCCGCAAATCCGTGGAGTAATCCAATGCATCTCTTCAGCTGTCCTGTCCACGAGAATACCTTCAAAAAGCCGCTCTCCTTCATGAACGTTGAGCCGGACTTTGTTTTTCTGCCAATCAATAGTCAGATTGCCATGTCCTTCAATTTTTGCGATAAATTCGTTAACTATTGACATATTTGTTTATATATAGTATCATATAGGTATTGAACATTTAAATTTTAACTTCTTTCAAAAGAAGGAGAAAGAAATGGAGGAAAATAAAGAAATGACTACATATGTCAAACGATTTGAACGGTCATCCATGTTTCTATCACTAACACCTATTTTGACAACTCTTTTTACCCTGGCAGCCATTATTGGTTACAACCAATTCTGGTACTACCTATTTTTGGGGGGCGCTCTGGTGATAACGATATCCGCCTTCCCAATACGGAAACTAAGGACAAACTCTTTAGAGATATTAAAACTAAGCCAAGAAAAAGAGGAAGAGGAAACGGAAGAATAGAACTCTTCAACATCAGCCCTGCCTTAATGGCGGGGCTTTTTCTATTATTTCAGCGCCTTTTTAGCCTCCTCTGTCCTGCTTAAAAACATGGTAAAATATCTTTCAATTTCTTTCTGGTCAGTAATTTTATTGAGAACTTTGAGCAAGTTTTCTGTCTCGGGCGCTTCCCGCAAACCAAAACAACCATAGCAACCCGAACCGCCACTGACACAGACAGCGCCGCAACCACCTTGACTAATCGGCCCTAAACAGGGCTTTTTGTTTAATAATCTGCACTCATTATTGGCCTGCTTGCATTCAAAGCAAACTGAATAGCCACGATACTTTGGTTTTTTGTTAGCCAACAAATCCTCCATAATCCTGACTAATTCCTGTTCATCAATCGGACAACCATGAATTAAAAAATCAACTTTGACATAGGCACTTAAAGGCAAAGCGTCAATGCCCCGCGGCTTGTATTTCTCTCCGTAAATCTTCTTATACCACTTAGCCCGTTCCTTTTTATCAACAATGGCCGGGATACCGCCCAAACAAGCGCAAGCGCCCAAACCAATCAAAATTTTTGACTCCTGGCGCAGTTTTTTGAGCAAATCAACTTCCTGCTGGGTTATGGGCGTGCCTTCAACAATGGCTATGTCAAAAGGTCCGGGCTGATTATTTTCCTGACCCAGGCGCCAATTAACAATCTCTACTCGCTTTTCCAAAGTCAAAAGCTTCTCTTTTAAAGAAACGAGTTTGACCTGACATCCTTCACAGTCAGTAAAGTCAAAAATGGCGAGTTTAGGTGTTAGCATATCTGTTAATCCCAAGATTTATCTATTTCATCAAAATTAAAGACCGGACCGTCCTGACAAACATATTTATCGCCCACCGCACAATGCTGACATTTGCCAATGCCACACTGCATTTTTCTTTCCATGTTGACAAAAATCCGCCGGTCAGCAATGCCCAGGGGTCGTAATATTTTTTCCAAAGCATCCATCATTGGTCCGGGACCGCACATGGCGGCCACCGCATCAACCGCATCAATTTTAATGTCATCAACCAGTTCAGAAACCATACCTACATAACCGGACCAATTTTTACTGGGCTTATCAACCGTTAACAAAACTTTAATATCTTTTTCCCATCTTTTTAATCTGTCTCTCATCAGTAAATCGGCTGGCGTGCGAGCCCCGTAGATTAAATAAACGCGACCGAATTTATCTCTGTTTTTAATAATATACTCTATTAAAGCAGCAATTGGAGGAATACCGCATCCGCCAGTAACCATAACCACATCCTTGCCTCTGATAAAATCAAGAGGAAAACCATTGCCATAAGGTCCGCGCATAAAAATCTCATCGCCTTGTTTGAGCTGATGCAGGGACTCGGTTAAAGCGCCAACCCGCCTGACAACCAAATCAATGAAGGAATCTTCATAGGGTGAGGAAGCTGCTCCGAAAGGCGCTTCTCCGTAACCAAAATTACTGACCAGAACAAACTGACCGGGCGCGAAAACCAAACCCTCCTTATCTTTCGTAAAATCGCCCTGGGCTTTCTTTAATTGAAAAAGCTTAACGTCTTTAGAAAGTTCTTCTATTTTGGCAATTTTTACTTTGAATGGTTGATAAAGGTTATGCATGTTTATTTGTCATTGCGAGAAGGAGCAGAGCGGCGACGAAGCAATCCCGCGGCAGAATCGTTTTTTTTATGGGATTGCTTCGGTCGCCTGAGGCGACCTCGCAATGACAATTATTTCCCTGATGCCTGATAATCCCCGACTATCTCTTTTAGAACCTCTCCAATATCAATACCGGCCGGGCAATATTTTTTACAATTGCCGCAAGCCACGCATTGAGACTTACCGTATTCTTTATAGGCACGGACAAACTTATGATAAAACCAATTGTAATACCGTTCCTTGATGGTTTTATGAAAATTATGCCCGCCGGCAATCTGAGCAAAGCCCGGCAAAGTACAAGCATCCCATTGCCGGCAGCGCAGACATTTTTCATTATCCAAACTAACCTGGTCTTCTATGGAAAAACAATGGCAAAGCGGACAGACATAAGTACAAATGCCGCAGCCCAGACATTTTTTAGCCAATTCATCCCAAATTTTATGGTCAACAGACCAGGCCACTGCCTCGGCTAATAATTCCGAATCCAAAAGCATTTCCTTTAAATCGTTTTTCTTGGCCGAATATTTTTTAATGGTCGGCTTGGTTGTTTCCTTAAAAAACTTATTCTTAGACAATTTCCTGCCTTTGTCAGTCACTACCAGAACCTGATATTGCTGAGAATTGATTTTCTCCAAAATCAAATCACCGCCCGGGGCTATTTCAACTGAATGGTCAATAATGCCTATTAAAACTGATTTCTGACGACGTCTGGAATAAAAAAAATCCGGTTGGGGCTTTTCCATTATCTCATCCAGTTGAGTCATGGCTTCTAATTGACCTAAGTGATAACAGATGATTAAAATATTTTTGTTGTAATCCGGACTAAAAAGTTTTTTGTTTTTTTTATCAAATCTAAAAATTTCCTCTTGAGGCGGCAAAAAATACTGCTTGGCCGGCAAAACATCCCTGCTCGTGTCAATTACCTTAAAATCTTTTTTCAAATCAGCCAGCCAGTCCTTAATTTGTTTTTTCTCTATAATTAAAGCCATTAGTTTAATGATAGCATAAAACAGGAAATTAAAAAATCCTGACCTCGGATTGATTTAACCAACCAATCCAAGATCAGGATAATCCCAGTCCTCCTACTATCTGCTGTGCCAGAGTAAAAATATCATCACGCCAGTCCACCACTATCACCAAATCAGCAGGCTCACATTTTCCTTTTCCTTTTCTCCTCATCTCTTCTATCTTCTCCCAATACTTGGTCCTTCCGCATTCAGAACTTTTTACCTCTATAGTATAACGACGACGTCCTTTTTTCTCTTGAACAAAAACCACAAAGTCCTTCCTCTGTCCGTCTTCCTGACGAAAAGAAAGAATCCGTCTCTGCTCCTCCAGCCAAACAAGAGCGTTATTAACTAACTGCTCCATAAACTCTCCTCTGACATTTCCGCTCTTACCTCCGTTTCTTCCTTTGGGAGGACCTCTGTGCTTTCTCCTCCTGTCTATGCTCCGCATATCGCGGCGCCAAGCGGTCTTGGATCTCATCGCCTCCTCCTTTTCATATGTAAAAAACTATTGATTTAATGCCTCCTCAATAGCCTCCTCGAAAACACTGTAAGGTTGATTACCAATAATCTCTTTACCATTAATGAAAAAAGTTGGCGTGCCTTCCAAATTATCCTCTATGGCCTGGTTAAGCCATTCTGTAATCTTATCTTCATAGTTTTTTGAATCAAAACACTGATTGAATTCATCCTCATTCAAGCCCAAGGCACCAGCCCCTGCTTTTATGTCATCAACCGAAACGAATTCCTCAACGTGCTCAAACGCATAATCATTAAACTCCCAAAAAGCTGCCTGTTCCTGGGCGCAAAGCACCCCTAAACTTATTTCAGCCGGTGAAAGGAGCCGGGGAATAATCTTGACTTTGCCGGTCTTCACGTATTTGTCAATAATCAAAGGCAGGGTCTCATTATGAAAATCAATGCAATGACTGCAAAAATGACTGGAATAATCTATCATGGTTACGGGCGCTTCCGAAATGCCCAAAACAAACTCGTCTATTCCGACTGATTGCCCGCCCTCTGATTCTTCCTGACTATCTCCTCCTAAAATGGAAGCGGCCTGGTCAGCCAGCTCTTCTCTATTCTGGCTGGCATACCAAACAAGCCCGGCAATAATTGCCACGGCTATTAATCCTAAAATAATTGTTGTTTTATTTGTCATCTTAAATTCTATCCTATCATCTTTCTTAAATCATAGCAAGTTTTTTAATTCTTTGTAAAATTTTATCTGTTAATTTTGTTTCCAAAGCATACTTGATTTTTCCCGATTATTCCTTTAATATTAAATTAATAAGCAAAGGAGGTAAAAAAATGAAAATCGCAATCGCTGGGGCTCACGGCGTGGGCAAAACAACTTTTGCCAAGGGATTAGCTAAAGAGTTAAACCTTAATTATATTCATGATATTGTTAGAGAGGAGGCGATGCGCAAGGGATTTGTCATAAATGAAAATACTCCGTCAGAAGTCCAGCTCTGGCTAGTTGCCAGGCAATGGGAATTGGAAAAGACCACTCCAGAAGACTGGATAGCTGATAAATCTCTGCTTGACTATTGGGTCTACGGAGAAATAGTTTTAAAAGATGGTAACCTTAAAAATATAATCAAAGAGATAGCGCAAGGTAATGCTCAATACGACTTTGTATTTTATTTACCGATTGAATTCAGAATGGAACTAGACGGCGTGAGAAGTGATAACCTGAAATTTCAAAAAGAAGTTGACCGCCGTTATAAAAAAACCCTAAAGGAGTTCGGCATAGAGTATATTGCTCTTTCCGGCTCTTCCGAAGAGAGAATAAAGCAAGCCATAGAACATTTAAAATCATAACCACTTACTATCCCTGATTATATTTGTATAGTCAGGGATTTTTCAAAGTTTCTTTTACAAAATAATCGTCATTAAAGGATGATAGAAAGGAGGAGAAACCGTGAGAGGAACGAATTTAGAAATCTGGCAAGGTATGGCTGAACGGGATATTGTTGTCACCAAAAGATTCGCCAGAGCAATAATTCAAATATCGCCGGATAACAAAAGCTTTGAGTTCTCTGAAAATTCAGATCCGCGGCTCAATGTGCTGGTTGTCATAGGTCCGCCTCGGGGAAAATTTGCCCAAAAACTTGACCAGGTTGTTCTGGCTGAAATAGCATTCGGACAAAGCCGTCCCTACCATAGATCCACGGGACTCAACCCTCAACCTGAAGAATCAAACATAGTTGCCAGAAAAAAGATTTTTTGCCTGTCAAAAGAACAGTATCTTCTGGTTGCTCCTTTTGTCTTTGAGTATATTCTCCAAAATGCCAGAAAACAGGCAGTCAAATGGCAATGTCCCAGTCATCGCATAGAAACAGATCATGGCTGGTGGTCTCGCAAAAAGGGAAAAGCCCTCAATTTTACAAAATGGCAGGATATTTATAAAGGGGTGGCTGTATCTGTTTCCAAAAAAGACAAATTTTTTCTGGCTGACCTTTTTTGGGCAATGCTTAATCTTAATGAGGTAATAGCCGGCATGGTTCTTGCTAAAACCAGGTTTATCGGTTCAGCAGCTGATTTCTATAATGTCCCGAGTTTGGGATATAGAGGAAAGATTCCTTTTGGTGAATTGAAAATACACAGGGATATTCTGGAAGACACTGATTGGTTGTTTCCTTTTCTTAAGGAACAAGTGGCTAAAGAACTTCCCAGAAAGTACAAAGGAAGAGATATTCTTTTTTATCCTGATATTCTTGAACTGCTGGGCTGGGCAGGAACGGAAAGGACCAAGGAACAGCGTTTGGCCAAAAAAGCAAAGCTGCTTGGTGACCCCCGGGAAAGATTAGGGGGAATTAAGCAGGTTTCCCTCAGTCGGAAAATTTACTTCAATCAAAAGAGAACTCGCCCGGTTGCTTTATTGGATCATTATGCCTTTGAGATCGTCCCCTTCCCATCGCAAGAGGAGTTTAATGTATATAAAAAGCAAGGCATGAAAGAAACAAGAACAGCCGTAGCCCATGATGACAAAATTCCCTTTTAAAGGGCGCTTAACAAAGAGCGCCCTTTAAGTATGCGCCAGGTAATAAAAAGCCCCTGACTGAGTTTTAAACAAGTCAAGGGCTCACTTTTAAACAACTTTTGCGGCTGCCTTTTGTCATAAGTCCTTTGCATGATTATAACATAACCAAGCAATAAAAAAGAATATCCCTCCCGAAACGCAAATAAATATGATATATGCAATTAGCAGCTGGGCGAAATCTCTTTTAAAATAGAGTATTATGGAATTATCTAATATTTCCCAGGAGTCAATTTCGTACAGATTAGCCGAGGGGAAAAGAGCATCTGATAGCTCAAGCGAATATTTCCAGGAAACCGTTGGATTTCCCTGACTAACTCTATACTCTATCTGGATTTCATCCGAACCGGTTTTACGCACCTCAAATTTTTCTTCAAGGCGAGGATATTTTTGAGGAAGCCAGTCTAAGTTATGCTGTATTGACTGAGTTGTCGGCTTATTTAGCTTTAATATTCCTATAACCCCGCCCAAAAGTACCGTAAGAAAAATAGCAAAGCTTAAACCGCTAAGCCCAAAAAAGATAATTCTTTTTATCTTTGCCATCTCAAACCTCCTTCTATGTAGAATATGTTAAAGAGCTGTCTTATAACAGCTATCATTATATATCTAAATTGTCAACTCAAAAATCCTTCTTTAATAAGGATTTTTCTTTTTAACTGACTGCCTCCCCGGTAGCCGCCGATCTGTCCATTGGCACGAATAACCCGATGACAAGGCACCTGCGGATTAACGTTTTTATTAAGAACATTACCGACTGCCCGATAAGCCCTGGGATGACCGATTCTTTGAGCCACTTGCTGATAAGTCATTACCCGACCGCGGGGAATTTGACTGACCACATAATCAATTTTTTCCTTAAAAGACAAATTACTGAAAACCGGCTGGAAACTTCTGCGATGAATGGGGCAAGGCCCTATTTTTTTCAATCTTTCAAAATGAAGCCTGGTGCCATAGCCCTTGTGCCGGGCTAATTGATAACCGGGATATTTTTTCTCGAGCCGTTCCATTAGTTTATCCCGGCTGACCTTGGCCATAATGGAAGCTAGAGACAAAAGAAAAATCTTTTGGTCGCCTTTGATGACTGACTGCTGCTCTATTTTCAGACGAGGCATGCCTTGTTTGCCGTCCAAAAACAAAAAATCCGGTTGAGGATTTAATTTCTTTAAACAACGCTGCCAGGCCAAAAGAGTGGCCTGCCAGATATTGATTCTGTCAATGGTTGTTGGCCAGACCGCGCTAACCCGCCATTCAATCATGGGTTCTTGCTTAACTATATTAAAAACTTCCTCCCTTTGTTTGGGAGAAAGTTGTTTGGAATCCTTAATTTTTATCCTGGTCAGCGAGCGCGGCAATCCTTTGGAAACAGCCACTATGGCAGCCGTGACCGGACCAATCAAAGCTCCCCGGCCAACCTCATCAATGCCCGCCAACTTGTGATAACCTTTTTTAAAAACTCGTTTTTCGAAATCGGAGAAGGGCATAATCTTTGAGACCAAGGCGAGGCCGGGCCTTGATTCTGCTTTCTATTTCACCAGATTAGGCGGGGTCTGACCTTCCAAGGCCGCGATAATATTATTAGCGGCCATTTCAGCCATCTTATTACGCGTTTCCCTGGTAGCCGAAGCAATGTGAGGCGTTAAAACAACGTTTTCCAAATCAGCCAAGCCAGGCATTAATTCCGGCTCATTTTCAAAAACATCCAAAGCCGCCCCAGCGATTCCTTTGTTCTTTAGAGCCTCAATCAAGGCTTTCTCGTCAATTACCGGACCGCGAGAAGTATTGATTAAATAAGCGCCTGGCTTCATCGTTTTCAATCTTTCAGCACTGATTAAATGCTTGGTCTCCGGAGTCAAAGCAGTATGTAAACTGACAAAATCCGCTTTTTTAAACAAATCATCCAACTCCTCGTACTGCCAGCCATGCTTTTTCTCCAGCTCCTCATTACGCCGCACGTCGTAATAGATGACTTTCATATTAAAACCCTGGGACATGCGTTGGGCAACTGCTGAACCAATCCGACCCAAACCAACAACCCCTAAAACTTTTCCGGCGATATCGCCGCCCAAAAACAGTTCCGGTCCCCAGGCCTTAAATTTGCCTGCTCGCGTATATTTATCCGCTTCCGTAATTCTTCGGGCAGTTGCAAAAAGCAAGCCGACAGCGTGGTCAGCCACCGCATCAGTTAAAACGCCCGGTGTATTAGTGACCAAAATATTTCTTTTTTTGGCCTCTTCAACGTCAATATTATTATAGCCAACCGCATAATTGGCAATAATCTTCAGCTGCTTGCCGGCTGCTTCCATAACCTCTTTGTTAATCTCTTCAGTAAGAACTGACAGAATCGCCTCCACTCCTTTGACTCCTTTTAATAGTTCTTCCGAGGATATTTTGCCCTCCGGACCCACTGAAACGTCCCAGCCCTTGTCTTTTAATAATTTGATTCCTATTTCAGGAATCTGACGAGTAATAAATATTTTAGGCATAATTTTTTCCTTTCTTTAATGTGTTAAAAGTATTGGGAAATTTATACATATTATAGCATAAAAATATGGAAAATGAAAAAGCGGGCCAGTGGCTGGTCCGCTTTACTTTTGTTGGAAGGATTGAATGTCAGTTCGTTCTTGTCAACAGCTTTTCATTTTTTCTTTTTACACTCGCCTCAGCCCTAATGATCCCTGGTGGAGATTTTTCTTCTTTGTTTTTGCCTCTGTCTCTTTCTCTTTTCCGGTGCTTACGTCTCTTGCTAAGTGACCCCACTCCTTTTTCCTCCTTTCTTGTTTTAAATTGCCAAAGAACTAAAAAATCCAGCCGGCTGGCTAGATTTCCCTGCTGACACTTGTATTCCTTTTATCTTATTAACTCAAAACCTAGCCAACCTTTGGGTTCGCCAATAATAATCAAAGCAATAATTATGGCCAGGAATGTGTATATCATTATTGTAAAACTAACATACTGGCCTGTTATTTGTCAAGCAAGATATCCCCAATTAAAAACAGCCCTTCCCAGGATTCGAGAAGAGCTGTCTGCAAATCTATTGCTCTCGAGTGGACGGTTTTCCAAAATATTGACACTTCTTTAGTTTATCTTCTTTTGGAACAAGAATCTGCGTC
This sequence comes from uncultured Candidatus Saccharibacteria bacterium, assembly GCA_964529855.1. Taxonomy (GTDB): domain Bacteria; phylum Patescibacteriota; class Minisyncoccia; order Portnoybacterales; family UBA2143; genus CAZGZU01. The sequence continues at coordinate 25,332 of CAZGZU010000007.1, forward strand.
CATTTGCCCCAGACACATAAACCCATAATTCTCTCCCGGAGCGGTGGCCTCCAACGAGACCGTCCTTTGGAAACGAGTACCTCCCCAATGACGCTCATCGCCTCTTTTTTGCCTATACACCTGGGGCATTCTGAACAGTTCTTGGTCAAATCTTTCAGGTCCCAGGCATATCTGCTATCTTGAGGCAATTCTATAAAAACTTCCAAAATATCGCCTAAAATATTCTTAATTTCCATTCGCTCCATAATTTTCCTCCTTATAAAAAGAACTATATTTTCCGACTCTTTCTGATATTTTCCCTGATTTTCTCCATAAATCTGGCCATAAACCAGAGATTATGAAAAGTGGCCAAGCGAGCGCCCAGCAATTCATTGGCTTTGAATAAATGATGAAGATAAGCCCGGCTGAAGTTCTGGCAAGTATGACAAGAACAATTTCTGACAATCGGTTTTTTGTCCGTCCGGTAAACCGCTTTTAAAATATTTAATTCTCCCTGATTTGTCAAGAAATTTCCGTGCCGGGCCAGACGGGTTGGATAAACACAGTCAAAAAGGTCTATGCCCTTCTTAACCGCCTGTTTAATGTCGTCTAAATAGCCAATACCCAGCAAATGGCGGGGTTTTTGCTCGGGCATTTGAGGAAGCAGCCAGTCCAGAATCTTGAGCATATCTTTCTTGTCCTTACCCAGAGAACCGCCAATGGCCAAGCCGTCAAAGGGCAACTGACTGATGCATTGAGCGCTGGCTAATCTTAAATCCTGCCACTGACCGCCCTGAATAATGCCAAAAAGAAACTGGTCTTTTCTTTTCTTTGTTTGCAGACAGATTTCTGCCCAGCGATGAGTTCTCTGCATGGCTCTCTTGGTATATTGATAAGAAGACAAAGGCGAGGTGCATTCATCAAAAGCCAAAATAATGTCAGCTCCCAAGGCCTCCTGAATCTGAATTGATTTTTTGGGAGTCAGCTTGTGCAGAGAGCCGTCTAAATGAGATTTGAATTCTGCTCCCTGATTATCTATTTTTACCAATTTGGGTTTAACTGCTTTCGGAAGTTGATTAACCTGACCGGGAAAAACGCCGGCTATCTTGCCTACGCCGTGCTCCAAGCCAAAGCCCAGACTGAAAACCTGAAAACCGCCGCTGTCCGTGACAATAGGCCCGGACCAGTTCATAAATTGATGGAGCCCGCCCAGTTTTTTAACGATTCTATGGCCTGGTCTTAAATAAAGATGATAAGTATTGCAAAGAAC
>CAZGZU010000008.1:0-26145 GCA_964529855.1 uncultured Candidatus Saccharibacteria bacterium
GGGTGGACATCATCACCAAAGACATCAGCCGAGCAATCACCAAAAACAAAGGCAGAATCATCGAAGTCAATGGCATCCCGGCCATCTGGATTCATCATTTTCCCAACCAGGGCGAAGGACGTAACATTGCCAGCCAACTGGTTGATTATCTGTTCAGAGAAAAGACGTAAAACCAGACCAACCACCTGAATTAAAAACCACCCCGTTATCAAGGGGCGGTTTTGTTTTGACTCTGTTATGACTTTTTTTCAGGTATAAAACAGAGAAACCAGATTAACCAAAGAGTCCAGACAGCTTCTAAATAATCTCCGTTAATGAGCCCTATTATTCCTTTTATTCCAAAAAACCCGAGAAATCCAAAAGCCCATCTTTTTCGCCTCATAAATTAATCCTTTAATTATTTTAAAAACTACAGCAAAGCCAACTTTGACAGAACAGACCGGCTTTGATAAAATTAAATCAAACTTAGAACAATTTGGACAAAACTGCATTGGCTATACCGCCGGCGCTTAAAATCACCACCCACTGACTGGAAACCAGAGTTAACAACCAGAGTCTCCTCATGCTCTCCGGCGTCATGCCATCCTTGGACCTTTTCAAAGGAAAGAAGAAAATGGCAAAGGCAGCAAAAATAAAAGCGAGGAGAAAGATAACCAGAGCCGAGGCAGGCAGAACATCTGTACCCTTATCTATGGCAAAGCCGATAAAAATCATGATGGCGGCCAGGAAATAGGAATTGTAGGTGTTCATTGTCCGAATGTCATTAACGCAATAATCAAAATTCCTGTTAACAAAATCCATTCTGCGCCAGCTGAAATAGGACCTGATAAATGACGTCAGACACAAAACAGCAACAGACAGGACAATAATTAAGTTTATCATATTTCAAACTTAATTATAACATAATTTAATATTATAAAATAGTTCTTAAAGGTCGATTCATATAAATAATAAAGGAGGGATTTTTTTATGCTGAAAAAATCTATTTATCGTCAGTTTGACCCCGCTCCCTTTCAAATCCTGCTTAAGGGACAACTTAATAACACGCCTCTAACCATAGAAGGCAGTGGGGTTGTTTCACGCCTGGGAGTTTATGAAGCAGTGCTGAATTTCAGCGCCATGCCCCCTCATTTTCATCCCTGCGCTGTTGCCGCTTACACGCTGAGCATCTGCTGTTACAGTGCGGCAGCCATGCGCAATAACGGTTTGAATATCAGGTCAATGGGCGCCAAGGACTATGCCACTCGTCGTACCCTCACCTTTAAAAATGGCCGTATTGTTATTGACGGCAACCTCGTCTGGAAAGGCGGCGGCTTTGTCTTCAGCGGCTCCATAAACGGCAAAGTGAAACTACCCCCTGATTTGGCAGGCAATTCTTGTTATATGAAAAAGATTGACCCGACCAAAGAAGGAACCCGACTGATCGGTACTGGCGAAGGTTCGCTCTTTAGGACCAATGGCCGCGAGGTGCCGTTAAGAATCAATACGATTCACAACCTGCGTCCCAAGCGTCTGTCCAATCCTTTAAAAATAACCCAGTTCCGTATTGTTACTGAAAGCGGCGAGCTTATCGGGCTAACTTACCGCAGTGTTGTTCACTCTGTTCTGGACGGGAACAACACCATGAGCAAAACCCTGGAAATGAAGAGACAGGACTGATTTAAGAGATTGTCCGGCCGCAGAGCTAACCCACAAAAAAACCGCCTAAAAGCGGTTTTTTTGCGGCTCAACGAAAAAAGAGCCAGTGTTTCAAAAAATACTGGCTCCTAAATCAAAGGATTTTCACATAAATAGTTATTCGTATTTAGTGAAGTAATCGCTACTCACTTCAACCTCTTTTTGATGGTCGTCCACAAAACAAAACATAGTCAAAGGATGTCCGTCTCGCGGATAATACTTAATACCCAAAAGCTCGAAAGGGCCTGGACCTCGTTGATTTATCATAAATCTCGTGCTTTGTGCAACCCTGATATCTTCTTCCACCTCTGGGTTGATGAAACATATCTTGTCCCCAACGCTGACTGTTAAGATACTTCCTCTGGGCCCACGCACTTCCGCTTCTTGAAGCTCTTTCCCTTCAGCCATAACTACATCTCCTTTCTTAGTAAAAATTGCATATCTTAAAATAATTATTCCATTTACAAACAACTGAAAACAAGATACCTGACTAAAGATATCTTGTCAATTTCCTCAAAACAATCACAAACCATCAATCTCCAGAATCATTTCCCTATCCGAAGTTATTCAGGACGCTTTATTCCTTTTACTCCGTTACCTACATCAATCATCGGCAATTCTTGTACTTTATCTAATTTTTTTTCAATTGTACGAGTCTTGGTTGTGGCACTTTCAAGCGAAGTACTCGCTTGTTGCAACTTTTTGTGTGTCCTATCTAATATGCCAGCGAATTTTCCGAACTCCGTCTTAACGCTATTCAATACCGTCCAAACTTCGCTAGACCTCTTTTCAATTGCAAGCGTCCTAAACCCCATTTGAAGACTATTTAATAGTGCTGCTATAGTTGTCGGTCCAGCAACCACGACATTATGTTCTCTCTGTAAAAATTCTATGAGGCCGGTGCGACGCAATGCTTCTGCATAAAGGCCTTCTAAAGGTAAAAATAAAATTCCGAAGTTGGTTGTGCTAGGCGGATCTAAATACTTATCGCAGATATATTTTGCCGACTGTTTAATTTTACTTTCAAGTATTTTAGAACACTTTTCTATTAATACAGAATCGCCATTATCTTGAGCTTCAATCAGCTCCTGGTAACATTCAAGGGGAAATTTCGCATCTATGGGTAACCACACAATTTTACTATCATCTTTCTTAGAAGGAATTTTAATTGCAAACTCGACCCTCTCTCCAGATTCCTTTTTCGTTTTTATATTTTTTTCGTATTGATCTGGCGATAATATTTGTTCTAGTAAATTACTTAATTGAACTTCTCCTAATATCCCCCTAGCTTTTACATTCATCAACACTTTCTTAAGGTCGCCTACTCCACTTGCCAATACCTGCATTTCGCCTAACCCCTTATGAACCTGTTCAAGTCTTTCACTTACTAATTTAAAAGATTTACCTAGTCTTTTTTCCAAAGTATTCTGTAATTTCTCATCCACCGTTTCTCTCATCTTCTCTAATTTTTCACTATTATCTTTTTGAATTTTCTCTAATTTTTTTTCTACTGCCTCACGGATTTTTTCTATCCTACTTTCGCTAGTATCAACAATTTTTGATAATTGGCTTGAGAATTCTTTAAAATTTTTATTCTGAGAATCCAAAAATTCGGACATTCTACCCTTCACGAATCCCTCGAAAGACTTAAACAAACTACCTATTTCTTCTCTTAATCTTTTTTCGTTGTCTAATGATTCTTTACGACTTCTAGAAAATTCGTCTTTTAAAGTTTTTTCTAGTTTTTCTATACTTTTATTAAAATCGCTTAAATAAACACCGATGTCTTGAGTGTCTTTTTTAAACAATCTAAATATTATAGCAATATTCAGAATTATTATTATGGATAAAAAAATATACACCATATATATTAGTATAACATTACATTATTAATTTCTGTTGCTCTAAATTATTTTCTGTAATTGGCTCTAACGAACTAAAGCGCCAGCCATTTTTATCTAAATAGCATTGACTCATGCAAAAACCCTTAAACCATTTACTATTTCTCATCCGCGCATAACCCTCATTATATCTTATTATAATAGATTTCACAGGAAACGCTAACTCTTTATGTATACTTTTAGTAGATTCACCAAGTATTGTCCGAAAACTCCCAACTAAAAGATCCGTTAATTGTAATAATTGACAATCATCATAAGATTGAGAATCTGCTTTTGTATGTCTACTCGTTCTATCATCAATTAGATCATCGTCATCGGCAAAAGAACAATAATCTTTTAGCCCCTTAATCCTATCAACTATTCTTGTCTTATCTAAATTACGACCGTAATGTTCGTAGCCATCAAAATGTAATTTAATTACATGAATAGGATTGTTCTCAAAGCTCAAAAAATTTAATCCACCCTTTAATGCCATACGGTAAGTGGTCTCGACCTTCGCGCCATAATCGGGATAGTACAACATTTTATTGTGGTTATCTCGTTCGCGAAAAAGAATAAACTTCGCAGCCACTAAGTCTTTCATAAAGCCGTAGCAATTATTTTTACCTTTTTCGATATGGATAGGATATTTTTCATTCTTGAAATCTTGAACTAAAGAACCAACCCCAATCTCTGTCCATGCTCTAGCACATCTAAAAGCTCTACTCCTTTCCTGTTTGATTTTCTTAATCCCAATTACTCCATTGTAATTAGTATTCGATCTTATTTCATTAAGATATTGGAGCAAGACATTCTTTTTAGGCACTGGCACTAGCAATATTCCGTGCCAATAGCCTGCTACTTGTGATTCATCATGATAAACTTCGTATTCCATTTTTAATTGTGAATAACTTAATTTTGATTTTCTATTTATTTTCTATTATAATATAAGTATAGAAATTTAAACAGATTAAGTCAAAACCATGTTGACAAAAAGACAAAAAGAAATTTTAGATTTTATTAAATTATACCAGAAAAGCCGTGGGTATTCTCCTTCCCTAGAAGAAATTAAAAAGCGATTCAAATTCGCTTCTGTCTCTACTGCTCACTTTCATATCTCAAGATTAAGGGATTCAGGATATTTAAGAAAAGAAAAAAATAAACCTCGTGCTATCGAAATTCCAACAGAAAAAAAAGAGTTGTTGGTAAAAATCCCCCTTCTCGGGACTATCTCTGCTGGTGCACCAGTTGAAGTAATAGAATTCCCAGAGATAATTAGGGTTTCTAAATCGCAATTATCGAAGTCGGGTGAGCATTACGCTCTACGTGTTCAAGGCAATAGTATGATTAATGAAGGAATCTTTAATGGAGATATAGTAATAATCAGAAAACAACCAATGGCTGAAAATGGAGAAACAGTTGTTGCTTTAATTAATGGTGATGAGGTGACTTTAAAGAAAATTTATAAAGAGAGAAATCGGTTTCGATTACAGCCAGCTAATCCAAATATTAAACCGTTTTTTACTCGAGAACTAGCTATCCAAGGAAAAGTTGTTAGCGTTATAAGAAGTTATGAAAACCAGACATATACAATGCAAAAATCTCTAGCTTCCGAAGAGAAGATCAAAAATATTTATAAAAAAACTTTATCTCTTTTTAGAATTAAAGAGATTCCAAAATTTCCCTCGACACGATTTCAGGGGAGCAAAGCTAAATTAGCAGATTGGATTTGGGACAATGTCCAAGATCTTAAATTCGATATTGTAACAGATTTATTTGGAGGAACAGGAGCAGTAGGTTATATGTTCAAACAGAAAAATAAAAAAGTATTTTATAATGACTATCTCAAATTTAATTACCTTACCGGTATGGCCTTAATCGAAAATCCTCATGTGAAACTCACTGAGGAGGACTTAAAATTTATTTTATCTAAACATAAAGATATTAGATATCCTGATTTTATCCAAAAGACCTTCAAAGATATTTATTATATGAATAAAGAAAACCAATGGCTTGATATTGTATCTACAAACATAAAAAGAATAAAAGATCGATATAAACAAGCGCTTGCCTATTTTGCACTATTTCAGGCTTGTATTATTAAACGTCCATATAATCTCTTTCATCGTAAAAATCTCTATCTCCGTGAAGCAGACGTTAAAAGAAGTTTTGGGAATAAGACTACTTGGGATAAATCATTTGAGGAACATTTCCTTAATTTCGTGAAGGAAGTTAATCAGGCAGTTTTTGATAATAGAAAAGAGAACATAGCTTTTAATCAAAATGCTTTTGATTTCAATAGAAAGACAGATCTTGTTTATATCGATACACCATATATCTCTAACAGAGGTAATGGAGTCGACTATGTCGATTTTTATCACTTTCTCGAAGGGTTATCGAATTATGATAAATGGCACAAGTGTATAAATTATAATAGCAAACATAAAAAATTTAAAAACAAAAAATCTATCTGGACGGATAGAAATTTAATTTACTCTGCCTTTGATAGACTTTTCGAAAAATTCCAAAATAATATTCTGGTTGTTTCTTATCGATCGGATGGAATCCCTTCCATGGAAGAAATGGTAGGATTACTTAAAAAATACAAAAAAAATATTGCTTTGAAACAAAAAACTTATAAATATGCTCTAAACCATCGCAAAACTTATGAGGTTTTGCTTATTGCTACTGATTGACGATTTCTTGATCTATAATTTCTCCAATACTGTAAAAATTCTCTTTCGGATCCGAAAACTCCCTTACCTTGCTTCAGTTGGCTTATCTGACGAATCGAGCCTATAGCCTTTGTCGTCCCCGTCCCAGTGGATTTAGATGCTATTCTCCATTTTTCCTGAACAATTACTTCTATATTAGAAACCATATGTAAGGTATCTGCTTTCTCGTCCCAATCATAAATAAAACCAACTACCCAGTGCTGGGTAAATTTCCCATAAGGCAATCTACAACCAGGCATTTTCTTATTGGGTTGTCTAAAATAACCCCAATAACTCCCTAAAGTAAAACCTGTTTTATTTCCATTTCTTCTGCCAGTTTTGATATCCACAGCTATAATCTCTTCGCCTAATGGCTTACCTAATAGTGTAAGGTCTGGATATTCCCTTGTGTTTGTGGCCTCTACTACTCCTATCTTCATTCTCTTAGCCCATCTCATAATTTCTTTCCTTGCAAGATATTCAAAGAGTGCTTGAACCTGAATATTCTTTGGGATTGGATGCAGTTTCTTTTTAGTGTCTAGAATTCCTACAAAATTCCAAATAATACTCGACGTTATTTTCTCTAATTCTTTTTTAAGATTTTTTCTCATATTTTTCTGAAGATTCAAAATAGATGCTGTTCTTAGATTTAAAACTCCCGCGAAGCGGGTGTTAGGCACGGATGGCTCGGTAGATAGAATACGAACTTAATCAGATTTTTAGCCGGACAAAGTTTCTTTTACCGACTTGGATGACTAAACCATCTTTGACGGGTATCTGTTTCTGCCAGTCCTTGATGATTTGGTTACCTATCTTAACTCCGCCCTGTTCAATCAATCGTTTAGCCTCGCTTTTACTGGGGGCTAATTTTGTTTGGACGAGCAGGTCCAGAATGGAATACTCTTTGGCAGTTAATTTGCAGGTTGGTATGGCTGATGGCTTTTCCTTTTCCTTGAAAACCCGGTTAAATTCTTTTTCTGCCTGTTGGGCAGCTTTTTTGTTGTGATGGATGCTGACAATTTCTCTGGCCAGTCGTGCTTTGGCATCGCGGGGATTGATTTTGTTCTGTTTAATATCCTGTTCAATCTGATTAACCTCTTCCATGGGTACGTCTGTACAAAGCTCCAGACCAAGAACAATTAAATTATCTGACCAGGACATAATCTGGCCAAACATCTGGTCTGGTTTGGCGTCCAGATTAACCATATTTCCCGCGGTCTTGCCCATTTTCTGGCCAGCCGGGTCAACCAATAATTTAGTAGTCAGAACAAACTTCTCTTTACCTTTAAGAGCCCGCATTAAATCGCGGCCAGCCAGCATATTAAATGTCTGGTCATTGCCGCCCATTTCCAAATCAACGTCCATGGCCACGCAATCATATCCCTGGGCTACCGGATAAAGAAATTCATGCAGGTAAATGGGCTTTTTCTTTTTGAGGCGTTCCTGAAACATATCCCGGACAATCATCTGCTGAACCGTGAAATGAGAAGTTATCTCAATCAAATCCTTAAAAGAAAGCTTATCGCTCCACTGGCTGTTATACATAACCTTGGCCGGGTTCTGACCGGAAAATTTTAAAATCTTACTGGCTTGTTTCTGGTAATTTTTGGAGTTTTTTAGAACTTCCTGCCGGGTCATTTTTCTCCTGGTTTCTGTTTTGTCACTGGGGTCGCCAATCATTCCCGTGAAATCGCCGACTAGGAAAATAACCTGATGGCCAAGGGCCTGGAATTGGGCTAATTTTCTTATGGTAATGGCATGACCAATGTGTAGAGTCGGGGCAGTCGGGTCATAACCAACATAGAGCCGGATGGGTTTGCCGGCTTTCAATCTTTTTTCCAGGGCCTGGCGGTTGGGGTAGATGTTTTCTACGCCGCGGGTCAGGGCTTCCTGGATTTTTTGTTCTTGGGTCATTGTAATAATTAAGGTGAGCTTTTGAACGGCCTGAATTAAGGTTCGGTCTCTCGGATACGACCTTGCCTTCGGCAAGATCGTAGTCCTCGAGGCCAAACCTTAGTCTCGTAAGGTTGCGGTTCTTGAGGCCGAACCTTAGCTAAGATCGTAGCTCTTAATGTCAAACCTAAAAAAAGATATAGTCCTCGAGGCCAAACCTTAGTCTCGCAGGGTTGCAGTTCTCGAGGCCAAACCTTAGGTAGCTCTCAATGTCAAACCTAAAAAAAGATATAGTTCTCGAGGTTAAACCTTATCTTGCTTCTTAGGTTATCCTTATCATATCATCCTTGCCAAAACAGGTCAATTCTGCCAAAATAGAAGGGATGCTAAAGAAAACCAAAAAACTTCTCAAAACAACAATTAAATTTGGTGTTTTTTGTTTGATTATGGTTGTTTTGGGCGGTATAGCGGTTTCCGCCTATTTTGCCAAAGATTTGCCTGACCCGACCAAGATTGGCGAACGGGAAATTGTTGAGTCAACCAAAATATATGACCGGACTGGTCAGATTATTCTTTATGACATTCATGGCGAAGAAAAAAGAACAATTATTCCTTTTGAAGAAATAACTCAGTTTGTCAAAGACAGCACCATCGTTGCCGAGGATGATAATTTTTATCACCATATTGGAATTGACTGGCGCGGAATTGTCAGGTCTTTTATAGCCAACTTCAGACATCAGGAAATAACTCAGGGGGCTTCAACTATTACCCAGCAATACATTAAAAATGCCTATTTGGGCGGGCCTCAGGCAGAAAGAACCTATCCCCGAAAAATCAAAGAAGCGATTCTGGCTTTGATTATGGAAAGAAAATACTCCAAGGATGAAATTCTCGGCTTTTATCTCAATCAGGTTCCTTACGGCTCCAATGCCTATGGTATTGAGGCAGCGGCTCAGACATTTTTTAACAAGTCAGCCAAGGATTTAACTTTGGCCGAGGCAACTCTTTTAGCGGCCTTGCCTCAGGGCCCCAGTTATCTCTCTCCTTACGGCTCTCATGCAGACAAACTCAAAGAAAGACATGAATATATTTTAGACCGGATGGTTAAATTCGGCTATATTACCGAAGAACAAGCCGAGGAGGCCAAAGAGGAAGAACTGGATTATGCTTCGCAGGCTGATTTAAAAGCTCATCATTTTGTGACTATGATACAGGAATATCTGGAAGAGGAGTATGGCCGGAAATACGCAGACATTAACATGGCCGGGCTGAAAGTATACACTACTCTTGACTGGGATTTACAGCAGATTGCCGAGGAAGTAGTAATAGAAGGGGCAGAGAGAAATGAAAGTGTTTATCGGGCTGATAATGCCGCTTTGGTGGCCATTGACCCGCAAAGCGGCCAGGTTTTGGCCCTGGTTGGCTCCAAGAGTTATGAAGAAGAACAGTTCAACGTAGCGACAAGTCCTTACAGACAGCCCGGTTCTTCTTTTAAGCCATTTGCCTATGCAATGGCTCTGGAAAAGGGGTTCACTCCGGAAACCATGCTCTTTGATTTATCAACCAGTTTCGGCAAATTCGGACCGGGTGAAGGGGTTGAGTACAAACCGAATAACTATGACATGCAATTCCGGGGACCGGTCAGCTTCAGACAGGCCCTGGCCCAGTCAATTAACCTGCCCTCTGTTAAGGTGCTTTATCTGGCCGGCGTTAATGAAACGATTAATCTGGCCCAGGATATGGGCATTACCACTCTTAAAGACCGCAGCCGCTACAGCTTGTCGCTGGTTTTGGGAGGCGGCGAAGTCAAACTGATAGACGAGACAGCCGCTTACGGGGTTTTTGCCACTGAAGGAATCAAACATCCGGTCAGTTTGATTTTAAAGATTGAAGATGCCCAGGGCAATGTTCTGGAGGAATACGAAGACGATGCCGTTCGCGTTCTGGACCAGCAGGTGGCCCGTCAAATCAGTGACATTCTTTCTGATGAAGCGGCCCGCGCTCCCATGTTTGGCACTCATTCAAAGCTCTACCTGTCCGGCATACCGGTGGCCGCCAAAACCGGCACTACCCAGGATTACAGCGATGGCTGGACCGTCGGTTATACGCCCAGCCTGGTGGCTGGTGTTTGGGCGGGCAATAATGACTATACCCAGAAAATGAAACTGGGAGCGGCCGGTCTTTACGTGGCGGCTCCTATCTGGAACGATTTTATGAAAAAGGCCTATCAGGAGAAATCCCAGGGGTCTTTTGACGAGGAAGAGGAACAACCTAATCAATTTACTCTGCCCGAAAGAACAGAATATTTTAATTCGCCGAGCCCGACAGCCAGCAGCAGCAAGCCAATGCTTAACGGGTATCTGGCTTATCAGCATAAAGTTGCTATTGATAAAATTTCCGGCAAATTAGCCACTGATTTAACGCCGCCTGACCTGATTGAACAAAGAACTTATCAGGAAATTCACTCAATTCTATATTATCTTGATAAGGATGACCCCTTGGGCGATTATCCTGATGACCCCAGCGAAGACGCTCAGTTCCAGAACTGGGAAACAGCTGTTCAGCGCTGGGCCAGCAGCCAGCCCTGTCAGGCCGGTGTTTGCTATAATCAAAGCCCGCCCACTCAATACGATGACGTTCATACCAAAGAAAACCAGCCAAGCGTCAAAATCATTTCTCCTGACCAAGGTGATTTAATCAGCCTGGCTTCTCTGACTGTCCAGGCCCAGGCCAGCGCTCCGCTGGGCATTAAACAGCTTGATTTCTTCTTTAATGACCAAATGGTCGGCACAGACAGCACTGCTCCTTATTCTGTTACTTTTAATCTCTCTCCTTATTTAACCACTGATGACCGGCAAACCATTAAAGTACGCGCCTATGACCAGGTTCTTAATCGGCAGGAGGATGAGATATATATAAGGACGAATTACTAATATGCTAAATCCTGAAAAAGGACCGGAAATAATCTACAAAAGCCGGGTGGAAAAACCAGTTCGCCAGCCCATAGAAATGGATTTGGCTGTTTGCCCGGAAAAGCTTAGTTACGCTGAAAAAGAAGTTTACAAAAACTATTTGCCTGAATACCAGGAACAGGAACCGAGCATGGATGATTTTTCCGATGTTTATCCTTTAGATAAAATCAAACAAGACAAGGAAAAACTGGCTGAAATTAAAAAAACCAGGCAATTTGTTCCTAAAACCAAGCGCTCGGAAATCTTAGAGGCGGTTCTGGCCAAACAAATTGAACAGGCCAACTGGCTGGGCGAGAATTGCCATACCAGCCAGACCGCTGAATATGATGATATTCTTCACCATGCTGATTTGATGGCTGAATTCAGGCAGGGCAATGAAAGTATCAGATTGGCCATTGACGTAACCACCACTGAAAACAGGGAGATTTTGAATAAGAAAATAGGGTTTATTGAAAAAGATATTAAGAGCGGTCATTTAACTACCTTGGATTATTATTCATTTAAAGAGACCGAACCGCATTACAAAGGAGCCATTAAAGAAATTCCCCGGGTGATTATTGGTACAGATAAAAAGGGAGTCAAAGACCTCAGCGAATTAACCGAGAGAATTATCAGAAAAGAAGAAGAAAGTAACATGGAATTAGCCAATGACCACATCCAAATTGAGTTTCTGGAGCAAATTAAAGCCCAATTAGAATATTTTATTAAATACACCAAAGAAGAAGGACGCCAGAACCAAATTAAGCTGATTAACCAACAGAAAAATGTTTTGAATGTAATTAATGGGATTTTGGAAAACAAAAGACGCTCTCCGGATATTAAATCTCAAAGAGCGTCGTTAAGTCAGGCACAAAAGTTCCTGACCAGTTTGGGTTAATTCCCTCTCTCCTTTTTACCGTTCTTCTCTTTTTCTCTTTCTTTCAGGACAGAACCTATATCGTGAAAAATTCTTTTTTTGGGTATGGGCGGTTTGCCTGGCCGCCTTTTTATAGTCAATCCTCTCCTTCCTTTGCACATTGTTTTCTCCTTATCTCAGCAGTGAATTCTCCTGTGGTCAAAGCGAATCATCAGATAGATCATACAGACAAGGCTCATAAAGACGCAACCTATTTCCCATGCTTTTGGGGAGATATCTAAGGGCGGCGGCTTCCAGAGTAACAGAGCAGCAAAAGAAAAACAAATAGCCATAGCGAGGCAAGATTCCAGTAAAAACCAAAAGGATACTTCTGAAATAATATCCCTGGTCATCACTCTTCCCACTCCAACAAAAAATCTCTTTATCATGCTTATCCTCCTCTCTTATTTTACTTAAGGGTTACAGGATACTAAAAGGTACTAGAGATATTATAACTGAAGAATAATATAAGTCAAGAGTTGCCTGGAAAACAAAAAGACGGGATTCAGGCCCCGTCTTTTTAAATAGTTGTCCAATTTATACTTTAATGGGCATAACCACGTAAGTATAAGTCATATCACCAACCGGTCTGATAACCACCGGCTTGGCGCTGTCATTGAAACCAAGAGTAATCTTATCGCTAAAGATGTTATTCAACCCATCCAGGACATAACGGTGATTGAAAACTACTTCTATTTGTTTCCCTTCAATTTTCGCTTCCACTTTGGATTTATTTTCTCCGATATCAACGTCTTTGGAAAGAATTTCCAATGAGGATTTCTTGGGATTAACCAAAACCTGGATATCATTGATTTTACCGCTGAATAAACTGGCCACTTTGATGTTCTTAATTAATTCTTCCCGACTGACAACTGCCTGGGTCTGTAAGCTGTCCGGGATAATCTGTTGATAATCCGGGTATTGTCCCTCTATTAATCTGGAAATAACCTGGGCATAACCCAAATCAAACAAAATCTGGTTGCCCGACAGGACAATCTCTATTTCCTGTGCCTCGTCGGCTGACTGACGGGGTGAATCTTTTTCCCCTAAAATCCTGATTATTTCCTGAATAGTTCTTTGAGGAATAATAACTGCCTGGCCTTTTAACTCTTTACTTCGTGAATTGTTATTATTAATCTCCAGATTCTTTTCAGCTAACCGGAAGCTGTCAGTGGCTGCCAGTTTAATTAAGTTTTTCTCAAATTTTACGTAAACACCGGAAATCTCAGGCCGGGATTCGGACAAAGAAGCCATTTCCACTACCTGGGAAAAGCCATTTCTTAAAATGTTTCCTTTGATTTTAAGCAAAGGACTGTCTTTAAGTTTGGGAATAATCGGGAAGTCATCAGCGCTTAATCCGTTAAGAACAGCTTTAAATTTCTCGCATTTCAATTCCAGTCGCTTGTCCTTAACTTTCATCTCAATCTTTTTATTAGGCAGATTATTAACAAAATCATTAATTAATCTGGCCGGTACGGTAATACTGCCTTTTTCCTGGATTTTGCCGGTTACCCAACAATTAATGCCTATTTCCAGATTGGTTGAAGAAACCTTTAATTTATTGTTTTCCACGGACAAAAGCAGATTGTTTAAAATAGGCAGAGTTAAATTTTGTCCGATAATTCGTTCGGCAATATTGAGGGCTTGTTTTAAATTTTCCTGAAGACAAATTACCTGCATAATAATTATAATATCTTTTTATATATATTATTTATTTTTATTATTAAGTTCTCAAAAACTGTGGAAAAGGTGTTTTTTTAAATTGTCGGTTATAAATAGTCAATTGTCAACTTGTTCATCATCCAGCAAACAACTTGGGGATAAATTCTTGATTGATAATCCTAATTATTGTAAAGCCGTTCCCTGATTAAATTTAATTCCTGCTGAAGTGATTCATTGTTCTCAATTTCTTTGTTGATTTTCTGACAAGCATACATAACCGTGGTGTGGTCGCGACCACCCAGCTTTTCGCCGATGTAGGGATAAGAACCGTTCATCTCCTGGCGAATCAGATACATGCTTATTTGTCGGGGGTGGACCAGTTCTTTTTTCCGCGAGCGGTTGACCAGGTCATTGATGTGGACGTCGTAAAATTCAGCCACTATTTTGAGAATGTTTTTACAGTTGGTCATCCTTTTTGGGGTGTTGATGATTTGAGAAAGTATTTGAGAAGCGGTTTTGACAGTCGGGATAGTGCCGTGCATCTGGGAAAAGGCGGTAATCCGATTAAGGGCCCCTTCCAGCTCTCTGATGTTTTTCTGGATGTGGCTGGCCACGTAATTCAAAACATTTTCAGGAATTTTCATTTTTCTTTCCTTGACTTTGCTTTGCAGGATGGCCATTCTTGTTTCCAAATCCGGATAACTGATATCAGCAATCATCCCGCCTTCAAAACGGGAACGGAGACGTTCCTCCAAAGTGGAAATGGCTTTGGGCGGTCTGTCAGAAGTAATGATAATCTGTTTGTTTTTCTGATGGAGAGCATTGAAAGTGTGGAAAAATTCTTCCTGGGTTTTTTCTTTGCCGGCGATAAAATGGATGTCGTCAATAATCAGGGCGTCCACTTTGTGGTATTTTTTTTTAAAAGTATCCATTCCTTTTTTTGAAATGGCGTCAACTAATTCGCTGGTATATTTTTCCGAGCTGAGATACTGGATTTTCTTTGAAGGATGTTTTTTGTTCAACTCATTGCCAATCGCCTGCAGTAAATGGGTTTTACCCAGGCCAACGCCGCCATAAATAAACAAAGGATTGTAGAGAGTCCCCAGATGTTTGGTAACAGCCCGGCTGGCTGCCTGGGCTAATTCATTAAAAGAACCAATAACGAAATTATCAAAGGTGTATTTGGGATTAAGATTGGTTTCTTTGTTTAAGGCGAAGTCCTGAAAATTGAGCTGGTCGCCAATAGGAGCGATTGCTGGTTTGCGACGGGCTTTTTCCAGGACCATTGCCGGGCCCTGACTGATAATAAATTTAATGTCTTTGATATCAGGGGAATTATTGCGGAGAATTTTGAAAATAAGTTTGTTATACTTGTTCTCTATCCATTCCTTAGTAAAGCCGTTGGGGGCGCTAATGGTAACTATCCCATCCTTTTTGGAATGGATTTTGGTATTTCTAAACCAAGTAGTAAAATTAGCTTTTGAAATACTTAGTTCTACTTCTCCTAAAACGGTTCGCCAAAGTTCTTTGAGATTCATGGTCAATAATGCGTTAGGTTAATCAAGGGTATTGTAGCATAATTTTTAAAAACAAACAAAACACCCCTGAAAAGACCTCTTTTGTGAATAAGGTGTGGATGACAGGGGGAGAAAATTATCCATGAGCGAGCTTGACAAGATGAAAGAATAACTAATTTGACTTAATCAATCTGAGGTGCTATCCTTGGGGTATGTCATTTACTTATAATCCGAAAAAAAGAAAAAGAAAAAAAGTTCATGGCTTTAGAGCCAGGATGGCTACCCGATTTGGTCGTCGGGTTTTATCGCGTCGGCGCCGGAAGAACAGAAAGAGGTTAACCGTTTAATATATGTTGCCCAGGAAATATAAATTAAAGAAGGATAATGATTTTAAAAAGGTATTTAAAGAAGGCAAGTATCAGCAGAAAGAGTTTATTAAAATAAGGTTTTTGAAAAATAACCTGGACATCAGCCGCTTTGCTTTTATGGTTGGCTTGAAAATTTCCAAAAAAGCCAGCCAGCGCAATAAAATTAGACGTCGTCTGGAAGAAATTGTTCAAAAACAAATAAATCAAATTAAACCCGGTTTTGATTTGGTCTTTATGGTCAGCCCGGCCATATTAGAAAAAGATTACCAGGAAATAGAAGAGGTGGTGGCCGGTTTGTTGGAGAAATTTAAATAATTATGCAATTAATTATCACTATATTCAACGAGGTTCTTTACCGTCCTTTATTCAATGCTTTAATCTGGCTTTACAATGTCATTCCTTTTCATGATTTGGGCATTGCCATTATTATTCTGACAGTAATAATCCGTTTCCTGCTTTATCCCCTTTCCCAGAAAGCCATTCGTTCGCAGAAAGCCATTAGCGAATTGCAGCCAAAGATAAAAGAGATTCAGAAAAAATACAAAAATAAAGAAGAACAGGCCCGGGAAATGCTGGCTTTGTATAAGAAATACAAAGTTAACCCGGTGGCCGGCTGCCTTCCCATTTTAATCCAGTTTCCCATTCTGATTGCTCTTTTCCGCGTTTTTTATACCGGGCTGGACCCGGCAAGATTAAACGGTCTTTACAGTTTTATTGAGCATCCCGAATCATTGAATTTTATGTTTCTGGGCATAGTTGACCTTTCTGAAAGAAGTATTATCCTGGCCTTCTTGGCAGGAATTCTCCAGTTTATCCAGTCAAAAATGATTATGCCCAAGAAGATGTCTCAGTCAGGCAAGGGGATGAAAATAGGCGGTTTGGATCTTTCCACCTTAATGGGCCAACAGATGGTTTATATGATGCCCCTGATAACTTTTTTTATCGCTTTGAACTTTCCGGCTGCCCTGCCCCTTTACTGGACAGTCATTACTCTTTTCGGCATTGTCCAGCAATATTTTACCAAAACGGAAATTAAGACCCAAGAGGTAAAAACATGAAAGAAATAGAGATTATTAAGAAAACAATCAAAAAATTATTATCCTTTATGGGCTTTGAGGGTGAGGTGGAAGTTGATGATTCGCAAAAGGATAATATTTCAGTTAATATCCAAAGTGAAGAGGCCGGTTTTTTGATTGGTCAGGCCGGGGCCAATCTGGAGGCCTTTCAGCACATCGCCCGAATGCTGGTCAACAAGGAAAACGAACAACCCATACAGTTTGTTTTGGACGTTAACCAGTATCGTAAGCATCACGTTGAATTGTTAAAGGAACTGGCTAAAAATATGGCCAGGCAGTCCTTGACCGAGAAAGTGAGTATTACTCTCCAGCCCATGTCAGCTTATGACAGGAGGATTATTCATTTAACTTTAGCCGAAGACCCTCAGATAAATACGGCCAGCGTTGGTCAGGGGGAAGAAAGAAGGGTGGTCGTAAAGCCGGTCAAATAACGGCCAGTCAGCGGTCTCGTTTTATGTTTATTAAGGCCAAAGAAATTATTGGCAATAAAGTAGTCAGCCAAAGCGGTCATTATTTGGGTAAAGTGACTGATTTGGAGATAGATGCCTCTGGTCAAAATATTGTTAAATATTATGCGGCCGGAGGATTTTTTGATTTTTTAAAAGAACCTTTGGTAATTAATGCCAGCCAGGTTATTGAGATTCAAAAAAAGAAAATTATTGTTGAGGACGCCGTTATTTCAGAGAAAGCAACCAAGAAAAAAACAGCCGCTGGCGTAGAATATGCTAAGTAGAAAAATAGCTTACAACACGCTCATTTCAGCTGGGGCTAGAATCATCGGTCTAGCCCTTTCTTTAATTAGTATCGGTTTTATCACCCGCTATCTGGGTCAGGAGGGGTTTGGCTATTACGCGACTGTCCTGGCTTTTCTCTATTTCTTTACGGTTTTGGCTGATTTGGGTCTTTATTCCATTTGTTTGCGGGAAATTTCCCGGCCTAAAGCCGATCAGGAGAAAATAGCCAGTAACGCCTTTACTCTGAGATTTTTTGCCGGCTTGTTTATTTTTGCCTTGGCTCCTTTAATAGTTTATTTTTTCCCCTATCCTCTGGAAATCAAGTGGGGCGTTTTAATCGGGGCAATCGCTTTCTGGCTGATGTCCAGCCAGCAGGTATTGGTGGGTGTTTTTCAGAAATATCTGCGCATGGATAAGGTCGCTTTGGGAGAATTGTCAGGCCGGTTGGTCCAATTGGGGTTGATAATGTTTTTTGTCTGGCAGAAATTCAGCTTTTTATTCATTATCAGCGCCATAGTGGCTAGTTCTTTACTTAACTTTCTTCTGGTTTTTTTCTTGAGCCAGAAATACATCCGTATTTCTTTTCAGTTTGATTTTGTTTTTTGGCGTTCCCTGTTAAAAAAATCCTTGCCCCTGGCTTTGGCCATTATTTTTACGGTAATTTATTTTAAACTGGACACGATTATGCTTTCTTTGATGAAGCCGGCGGCTGACGTGGGTATTTATAATCTGGCTTATAAGTTTTTGGAGAGTTTGTTATTTTTCCCGACCATGTTTGTCGGTTTGGTCATGCCCTTGATGTCAGAATACGCTTTGGCGGCCAGAGAAAAATTCAAGAGGGTCACCCAAAAAACCCTGGATGTTCTGTTAATTTTCGCTGTTCCTTTAATCATCGGCACTCTCTTTCTTTCTCCCCGGATAGTTACCCTGATTGCCGGTCAGGATTTTATTTTGTCAGCCGGCGTGCTCAATATGTTGATAGTGGCCGGCGGCATTATCTTCCTGGGGGTTCTTTTTTCCAATATGATTATTTCTCTGGAAAAACAAAAAGCCCTCACTTATATCTATGGTCTGGGAGCAGCCGTCAATTTAATAGCCAACTTTATTTTTATCCCTAAATACTCCTATTACGGAGCAGCCGCTACGACCATTTTAACTGAACTA
Organism: uncultured Candidatus Saccharibacteria bacterium; assembly: GCA_964529855.1. Classification (GTDB taxonomy): domain Bacteria; phylum Patescibacteriota; class Minisyncoccia; order Portnoybacterales; family UBA2143; genus CAZGZU01. The sequence continues at coordinate 18,553 of CAZGZU010000008.1, forward strand.
ATGGTTACTCTTTTAATGGTAGTGGTTCTTTATCAGGTGCTCAAACATCTCCCCACTTTCAAGTCAATCATTAAATATATCTTGGCCGGTCTGGTTATGGCCGCTTCGCTTTATTTCCTGGCCAGCTGGAATCTGTTTGTTTTGGTTGTCCTGGCCGGTTTGGTTTACTTCGGCTTTTTGTATCTAATCAAGGGCTTTCCCACCAAAGAAGTTCTGGCTTTGATTAAAAAAGATGTTTAAATGGCTGTTTCTTTTAATTGCTTATTTGCCTTTTCAGATTGCCTTAAATCCCGGGGCTGGTTTTGATTTGGCTTCTTTGCGGGTTTTTATTCTCCTTTTGTTTATTGTCTGGCTGGTGGACGTCATTGCGAGGAATGTTTTGTTAAAACAAAACATTCCGTGGCAATCCCGTGTTAAGTCATTTCCCGCGGGATTGCTTCGCTTTGCTCGCAATGACATACGTAGTATTGGCCTGTTGTTTTTTTTAATTTTAGCCGGTTTTTCCCTGATTGGCGCGGAAAACCTTTCCTGGGGATTGAGAAAGATAATTTTTTTCCTTTCTATCCTGCCCCTTTATTTTTTAGTCACTGGCTTGGTTGATAACTGGTCGCGGGTCAAAAAAGTTGTCCTGATTTCAATTAAGGCCAGCGGTCTAATGGCCCTGATTGGTCTGCTGCAATTCTTCGGACAGTTTATTTTCGGGCTGGAAAGAGTTTATGCTTTCTGGGCTGTTCACATTACGCCTGTTTTTTCCGGGTTCAATTTAGCTGCTCTGATTTTAGCTTATCCGAGCTGGCTGGTTAATGTTAAAGGTGAGACAATTTTAAGGGCTTTTTCTCTTTTTTCCGACCCTCATATGTTTTCTTTTTATCTGGGTCTGATTCTGCCCTGGCTGATTGTGCTTTTGCCCCAGACCAGGTCCTTTAAACAGATGAAGACGGGTTCGCTGCTTGCTATTTACGGTTTTTTGTTGGCTGCCCTGTTATTAACTTTTTCCCGGGGCGCTTATCTGGCATTGATTGTTACTTTTTTGGTTTTAGCCGGGCTGCTCTGGCAGTATCTGGCAGCCAAAAAGACAGCCCTGCTCCTTTGTTTATCGTTGCTGATTTTTATTATCCCGGGCACACCAATTGCTGACAGGTTTTATTCGTCTTTTGATTTTGGTGAGGGCTCTAATATGGGACGTTTGGAAATGTGGCAGGAAGCCGGACAGACCGGTCTGGGACATATTTGGCAGGGAGTGGGCTTGGGTAATTATTCTTTAATGGTTGATTCAGTTCTTGGTTACCGCAATCCCATCACCGCCCATAATCTTTATCTGGATATTTTCTCGGAAATGGGCGTTTTCGCTTTAATTGTCTGGCTGGTTTTAATTTTAGGGACCATCGGGCAATTGTTCTGGAAAGTGAAAAATACCAGACAGGAACAAAGATATCTTTATCTTGGATTAATCGGTTCTTTGCTCTATTTTTCCGTCCACAGCTTTTTTGAAACAGCCATTTACAGCCCGATTATTCTGGCTTTGTTGATGATAACGCTTGGATTAGCCACCTTCAGGCCGTAGGTTTTCAGGCCCGGCCTCAAAACCTACGGCCTAGGTCGTAGGTTTTGAGGCCGGGCCTTGATACCATGCTACAAAAAATCATTCGTTTAGGCATTTATCTAATAGTTTTTTCTTTACCGCTTTATCTGGTTCGCTTTAAGATTGACTGGGTGCCGGTTAACGTCTTAGAGATGATGATTTACGGTTTATTTGGCATTTGGCTGATTGGTCTTATCCTCGGCGGTCGCAGAGAACAGAACAGTCGTTTCTGGTTTGGTACAGGGCTGTTGCTTATTTTTCTAATCCTTTTGGGCCTGACTATAGCTACTTTATACTCCACTGATATTCAGGTTAGTGCCTGTATATGGAAGGGTTGGTTCATGGCTCCTTTGCTCTTTTTCGTGGTGGCCATTGATTATTTGAGAACCAGAGAGCAGATTAGAAACACCCTTTTAGCCCTGTTTTTATCAGGCATTGGCGTAGCTTTAATAGCTCTTTTTTATTGGTTTAATAATGATTTGACTTATGATGGTCGGTTGCGGGCTTTTTATCTCTCGGCCAATCATCTGGCCATGTATTTAGCGCCTTCTTTAATCCTGGGTCTGGGATTGTGGCGATTTATCAGGCGTAAATGGCCGAAGATTTTGTTCATGTTCGGTTGTTTTTTGCAGATTTCAGCTTTGTATCTGACTTATTCCTATGGCGCCTGGCTGGGTGTTTTGGCCGGCTTTGCTTTTGTTTTTATAATTATGTTAAAACGACCTCGTCCCCGCTATTTCCGGTTAATTGGCCTGGCTCTTTTATTAGTTATTTTGGCTTTTGTCTGGCAGATTCCCGGTCAAAAGTTTCAGGGATTTCTTGATCTGTCCTATCCTTCCTTAAAAGCCCGTTTGGCTATCTGGCAAAGCGCCTGGGGAATAATAAAGGACCATCCCTTAATAGGGATAGGTCCGGGTATGTTTCAACAGTATTATTTAGATTATCAGCCCAGGTTTGAACCTTATCCGGAATGGGCAGTTCCCCAGCCCCATAATCTTTTCCTGGCTTTCTGGTTGCAGACCGGTTTGCTCGGTTTGTTCGGCTTTATCTGGCTAATAGTCCAATTTTTCAAAAAAAGCAGGGCAGTCGCCCCGCCTTTGCGAGAATTGTCTGTTTTTTTGACGGCAGCCATGATTTATATCCTGATCCACGGCTTGGTTGACACGCCCTATTGGAAAAATGACTTGTCAGTCATTTTCTGGTTGATTATAGCTCTAAACTATAGAGTAAGCCGTCTTTTTGGTTAACAAACAAAAGATAATCTTCCAAAGGAGAAAGGAATAATTCCTGGGCATCGTAACCGTTCGTTTCCGTATCCCCCGCTTCAAAAATCTGCCTGGCTTCTCCGGTGTCCAGGTTAATCTGCCAAAAATCATCAGTGAAAGAGATAACCCCTTTATAATAATCATCCGGCAGAACAGCTAATTTTGAGATGGTTTTGGGTACGGCGCAGAAAACAGTCCGGTTGTCCTGACTCCAGGTACATTTTTCGGGCAGGGTAACAAAATTCAGTTCCTCAATAGTTGACTCCGCCAGGTCAGCTATTTTTAATTTCATGTTTTTGCCTTGCTGGTCAGTTTCCGAGAGAAGAAGTTTATTTCCTAAAGGCGACCAAAGAACGGTCAGACCGTATCTGTCGTTAATGATTTTCTGGAAATTACCGTTGGACAGGTTAATCATATAAACGGCGCTTTGGGCTAAGCCGCTTGGTTTGGTCCGCACGGCCAGCTGGCTTGAGTTGGGCCATTCAACAATCAGGTCTTTCATCCGGGTGCTGAAAACATTAATCCAATTGGAACCGTCCGGGTTGGCTATGCTAATATTGTTGTCCTCGGTTTGCTCGTCATAATACTGATAGGCAATCCTGTTTTCTACGGGTGACCAGACCAGCCAGCGGATTTTTTCATTCAAAAGAGTAGCTATTTGCGTATCATAGTCATAGAAATATTTTTTAGTTTGTCCTTCATCGTCAAAAACAGCAATAACTTTGTCTTTGTCAGGCGACCAGAGAACCTTTAGTAAGCCGGTAAGGAGATTAGAAGAAACTTGAGTCAGTTGAGAGCCGTCAAAATTAGATTTAAAGACGTTGCCATTACTGGCCAGATAATATTTGACTTTCTGGTTATCAATAGTCGGTCCTAAAACCGCTTCCTGGGAAACGGGGTTGATTTGACCGAGTGCCGATGGAGCAGAGGGAGCGCCCGGTTCAGCAGGCGCTTCCGGCTTTAGGACGAAATTATAGATGAGCAGGGCAGCGATTATCAGGATGAGCAGGATGATTAGGATAATAAAGATTTTTTTAAGAGACATATTATTTTAATTTTTATTATAAACAACTTAAGATTAATCAGGCATGCACTGACATTTAACAGAGCTCCAGGTGTAGCCGGGCGAACAAGCGGTGGCGCATCTGTCAGGGCAATTGCCCTCATGGCAGGGTGCCTGCAAGCTGACCAGGTCAGGATTGATAGTGTTCAGGATTAAATAAGCGGCCAGCCCCAGAACCAGACCGGAAAGGGCTCCCCAGATCCATTTCCTGGCTTCCTCTTTCGTGGTAATCGTTTCAGAGAGCATATAGGTAAAACCTCCATAGACCAGGGCGCCTAAAGCAGCCATACCAACTATGGCCAGGCCAAAGAGATAAATATAGCGGATATAATCCGTTAAACTTACTTCAGTTCCTTCGGTTGGTCCTCCGGGAATAGTTATTTCTATTTCATAATCAGCCTGCGCTCCAAAAACAACAAACAAAGAGCAGAGGAAAATGAGCAGTGAGATGACAATAGGAAATTTTTTTAATTTGGATTTCATGGGACTAGAGTTATTTTGGCAAAAGTTTGGCCTTGTTGGATAGGATTATTTTTATTCTCTGCCAAAACACTTAAATTCTGTTCAATGGATTGTCCGATTGACCCGATTTTCAAAGTAAAGACATGGGGATTGTTTTGATTGATTTGGCTGGCCGTTTGTTCGCCAAAATTCCAGTCATAATCCAGGTCAGCTGCCTTTTGAATATTAAAGAAATATGGTTGAGCAATAAATTTTATTTCCTGATTGGCCGAGATTTGATATTTTTGGCCCGGTTCAGAGGAGCCCAAGGAGGGAGTTTTTGTTTTTAGAACAATCTCCGGCGCCTGGGTTGGTATATAGAGATCGGGCGATGAACCAAGGAGGGTGCCGGCCAGGTTTTCAATTCTTACTTTGACCAGGTGTTCCTGGCTAAGGCTTTCGCCGATATACAACTCAAAAACCTGTTTACCCTGGCCGGATGCGGCTTTTTGGATGTCATTATTAAGAAACCAATTATAGACCAGTTCCTGGGGATTGATTGTTTGGGGGCTGACAACAGCCACTACTTCAACTGCGCTGCCCCGGCTGGGCAGGGCCTTGCCCGGGTAATCAAGAGGCACGTAGGTATCGGCTGACCAGCTTAAGCTGATATCAATTCCTGAACTTTGGCCTTGGGCTAAATTGGCAACTAACAGCCAGCCGGCCATAGCCAGTAGCAACAGCCAATATGTTGTTTTCTTGGTTTCAATCATTTTGACTTGATTGTTTTAGCCAGAGTTTCCGGCAGATATCCCTTTTGTTCTGCATAGACGCTGGCAATAAAAATCGTCCAGGTTGGCGATAAATCGCCTAAGCCGGGAATTAATTCTACCAGGAAAGTCGTGCCAAATCTGGCGCTGGGAAACCGGTGGAGGCGCATTAAGCACCAGAGTCCGAGAATGCCGGCCGTACTTAAATCAACTATCCGAAAGAGAATTAAGTCCAGTCCTACCCAGTCACAAATGTCATTGGTGACGCCAACCGCTCCAATAAGCATAAATTCCACGTCACTGATTTCGCTGGCTGAGTTGCCGGGGTTTGCTTTTGGCTTTGTCTTTTGCCGGTCGCGAGCCTTATCTTGATTAAATTCGGCTGAAAAATCAGGCATAATTTTAATAGGCCGTCCCTCCTCCCCCCTGTTTTTCCTCCTCGGCTAATTCTTTTTTGGCCTGTTCCATTTCCAATAACTGGGCCGGGTCAGAGGTAATAACCTGGTCTTCTGTATAAGAAGCGATTACCCTGATGGCCACGTGTTTGGCTCCGGCAAAAAAGATGCCTTCACCAACCGCGCTTTCCAAAAGCATATACTTTTCCTGGTCAGTCAGGTTAAAGACCTCTTTAATAACTTCAATGGAGGCAGGTGATTGTTTAAGCAAAAGCTGGAGGGAGGAATTGGTGACAATTGGTTTGCCATACTTGGATTTCATAAAATCAGTCACGTCCTGGGTAATGGTAGTCAGTCCCAGATAGTATTTACGGCATCTTTTGGCAATGCCAAAGAGGAAGGAAGCAGCATCTTCGTGTTGCATCATCCACCAGGCCTCATCAACAACCATCATTCTCTTTTTTCTTTCCGAACGGATAATGTTCCAGATATAGCGGAGAATAACATACATAGCCAGAGGTCTTAATTCTTCTTCCATATCGCGAATGCTGAAAACAACTAACTTTTTGTTTAGTTCAACGTTGGTTGGCTGGTTAAAGCAGCCGGCATAACTGCCACTGACGAATTTTTCCAGGCGGCTGACCAGGCTTTCGGCCCCGGTCATTCCTTTTAAAACAGCATAGAGGTCGGTCATTAAAGGAGGGGTGATTTTGCTAAAATCAGATTCCGGGGTAATGTCGCGGGCAGCATAGGTTTCGGTTAATGCTTTGTCAATAATAGCGTCTTCTTCCGGGGTGAGGCCGCCCAGCATTATTCTTATCAAGCCGACCAGATTAATAATATTACTTCTTAAAAGGTTGGCCGGTTTGTCTTCCGGGCCGGGAATGGGCAGGTCAAAAGGATTCAGATGATTGGGCGAGGTTAAAGAAATGTCAATAAATGTCCCGTCAACCGTTTCAGACAAATACTTATATTCTTTTTCCGGGTCAATAATGATTACTTCAGTATCCTGCATTAAAGAGCGGAGAATTTCCAGTTTGATGGCATAGCTTTTGCCGCTGCCGCTTTTGGCAAAGACGCACATATTGGCATTTTCCATGCTAAAGCGGTCAAACAGAATCAGGGAGTTATTGTGTTTGTTAATGCCATAAAGAACTCCTTTGTTGTCAGTCAAATCAGCCGAGATAAAGGGAAAAGCCGAGGACAAAGGGCCGGTGTTAAAACTATTATGAATAAGCAGCTTATCCATCTCTAAAGGAAGAGTGGAAACAAAACCCTGTTCCTGCTGGAAAACGGCCGGCTTGGCATAAACCATTTGGTTTTCCAAAAGGGCCCTGATTTTATTCTCTATCTCGTCCAATTCTTTGGTGGAATCGGCAAAAAAGGTAATATAAAGGCCGAATTTAAAAAGCCGCTCGGCTCCCTGCTGGAGTCTATCCCGCAAATCCTCAATGTTCTGCAGGGCTGTTTCCAGTATAGGACTGCGCACTTTGCCTTTTTCTGCCTGTAAAGACATTTGTGATTGAATCTGGGCGGTTTTTTTGGTCAGATCTTTTAGCACGGTGCCTGTTTCTGTCGGATGGATAAACAAGGCAATGTTCATTTCCTGGTCAAGAGTGATAACTGGAGAAAGCCAGCCGGTGGTTAAACTTTGGGGGAAGGTAAAAACAAAAATAGTTCGGGCATATTTTGGGCCGATTTGGAAATAATTGGAATCAATCTTCAGGCCGGCCGGAGCAATTAAATCAATCATCGGCGAGACCTGTTCTGCGGGAGCGTCTTTTTTAGGTGATTTTTTGAAAAACATTGTTTATTGGGTTCTTAATTCTTTGGCTTTTTGCAGCTCCGGTTCCTCCTTGGCACTGGGATTATAGAGTTTATAGAACAACTCTATCAACTCTTCGGTCTTTAAGGGGGCTGCCTTAAGCCCAATACTGCGCAGACCAGTGGCTACAAATTCTACTCTCTGCCAAAGATTGTTTTTATGCTCTTGAAAGGCCTGTTCCTCGGCAGCTGGTTCTTTTTTTTTGCCGAAGAATTGGACAAGAAACCATTTGTTTTTGGTAATTGAATGGAT
>CAZGZU010000009.1:0-1732 GCA_964529855.1 uncultured Candidatus Saccharibacteria bacterium
CAGGTACTTCAGCCGGCAAACCTAAATTGTCTTTGACTTTTTGGGCCAAAGCCAGGGCCGCTTTTTCCTCGCCCTGAACAACAAAAACTTTTTTAAGAGTATTTTTCATTTGGGAAATCCAAGCACAAAGCATTTCCTGGTCAGCGTGAGCAGAATAGCCGCCGATTGCCCTAACCTGTATCCTGTTGGGCACTTCCTGGCCAAAGATTTTGACCGTTGGTCTCCCATCCAAAATCTTGCGGCCGAGCGTGCCCGGTACCTGATAGCAGATAATTAAAAGGGTGCTTTTGGGGTCAGCCAGATATCTTTTTTCGTGATGCAAAATGCGACCGCCCATTGACATGCCGGAACCGGCTAAGATTACTTTGGGTGAGGCAATCTCATTAATCTTTTTAGATTCCTCCACACTGGACGTCATTTTCAAACCCGGAAACTTAAAAAGGTCATCGCCCGACTCAATCAGATAGACGGCCTCCTGATTGAAATAATTGGGATACTTTCGATAAATTTCCGTCAGCTCAATGGCCAGGGGACTGTCAAGAAAAACAGGGATACGGGGAATACGATGATTCTCAACCAGCTCATTTAATTCATAGAGAACTTCCTGAGTTCCAGAGCAAAACTGTGAATAAGCAAAGTACCACCCCGGGCAACCGTTTCTTCAATGGTATCCTCCAATAAATCCTTGCGTTGTTGTCTGGCTTCGTGAACCCGGTCGCCGTAAGTTGACTCAACCACCAGATAATCGGCTTCCTCAATAAACTTGGTTGGTCGCAAAAGCGGCACTGGTGGATTGCCCAAATCTCCGGAAAAAACTATTTTCCGGTCTTCAGTCCAAATCTCAATAATGGCTGAACCCAGGATATGACCGGCTTCTTGAAAACAAAAAGAAATATCTTTATTCAATTTAATCTTTTCCTGGTAATTTATTGTCTGAAAAAGTTCCAAAGTTTTTTCCACGTCAGCCCGATTAAAAAAAGAGGGACGACCACTACTTTCAGCTATCTCCTGCTGAATCTCTTCAACGTCAAAAAGCATTACCCGGGCAAAATCTCTGGTTGGTTCGGTGACAAAAATTTTACCTCTGAATCCCTGCTTAACCAAACAAGGCAACCGACCAATATGGTCAATGTGAGCATGAGTAATAAAAACCGCTTCAATTTCTTTGGGCTGATAGGGGAATGGTTGCTGATTCATCTTACGGGCGTCCCGACCACCTTGAAACAAGCCGCAATCAATTAAGATTTTGGCTTGTTTGGTTTCTAATAAATAGTTGACGCCAGTGACCCATCTGGCTCCTCCGTAAAAATGCAGCTTCATATGCCCTATTCTATCAGTATTTTCCCAAAAAGAAAAGCCACTTAATTTGAAAAAGTGGTTCTCTCGCTTCAAAACCTAATTATTTCTTAGACATATTTATCAGCAATGCTGGAAGCGGCATAGGATTCCGGTTTTATCTTGGCCTTGAAACCGTTCCCGCGAACCATGCCGACAACTTCTTTAATCATGTCGCGGGTCGGACCGTTTTGACCAACATCAATGTGAATCTGAAAATCATAGTTGGGCTCATCAGCATTTTTCAATGAAATGCCCAATTGACCCAGAATATCCTGGGCGGTTTTCAAAGACAGAGTTACCTCCTGATAAATGCGGTCCCGCAGGGTATGATAAATTTTCCCTCCATTAGTTTTTTTCCAGAAATAACGACCGCCCCGGCCAATCCACCTCTTAC
>CAZGZU010000009.1:1742-24942 GCA_964529855.1 uncultured Candidatus Saccharibacteria bacterium
CCCGATAAACAATAATAGCCGTCACAAAATCAACTTCCTTGCCTCCATTGGAATCAGTGCCGACAATCAAACGATATTTATGCTGGGAATCCTGACTGATAAAATCGGATATTTCCTTGGCTACTCTAGCCAACTGCATCCGCCCTTTGGTCGGGCTCTTAAAGAGATTTTTGCTTCCTGTTTTCATATTTTTACTATACTACTTTGGTTGTTTTTTGGCAAGCCTTTCATAGATGTCCTTAATTCGCTTATTCTGCTCTGCTATATCCAAAAATTCCCGGCGCAAACGGGCTTTTTCCTGACGAATGTGTTTACGAATGCTTTTGGGCAATCTCTTTCGTCTCTTCATATTTGTAAAAATAGACCCTTGATGAAAAATTATCAAGGGATTCCTTATGTTAAAATGATTGTTTAGGCAAGATTATCCTTTAACTACTCCCAAAGGTCTTAAACGAACCACTAATTTAGCCAGACCCGCTTGAGCCACTACCCTGACCACATTATCAACGTCCTTGTAAGCCAGAGGAGCTTCTTCAGCCAACCCCTTATTACTCAAACAACGAACAACAATGCCTTTTTCTTCCAGTTGCTGGCGCACTTGAGCTCCCTGGACTTGTTTGAGAGCCGCGTGACGGCTCATTGTCCGACCGGCACCGTGACAAACCGAAAAGAAAGTATCAGCTGCCTCATCTGTGCCTACTAAAATATAGGAAGCGGTACCCATGGTACCGGGAATCAAAACGGGCTGACCAATTTTGCTGTAAACCGCAGGCAGCTCCGGATGATTGGCCGGAAAAGCCCGGGTGGCTCCTTTACGATGAACGCAAACTTTCCTGCCCTGATGCTCTTCAATCTTGGCGATATTATGAGCCACGTCATAAACCAACTTCAATTGACCGCCTTTATCTCCCAGAATCCTCTGCCAGGACTGCCTGATTAAATGCGTCATCAGCTGCCGATTAGACCAGGCATAATTAGCCGAAGCGGCCATTGCTCCCAAATAGTGCTTGCCCTCCGGAGAATTGAACGGAGCACAGGCCAGTTCCGGGTCAGGCAATTTAATCCGATACTTAGCCAGATTGTTATGCATTACCCTGACATAGTCAGTACAAACCTGATGGCCAAGACCCCGCGAACCGGAATGAATCATCAAAGTAATCTGGTCTTTAAATAAACCAAAGGCCCTGGCCACGGTCTCGTCAAAAATCTCATCTACCCGCTGCACCTCCAGAAAATGATTGCCGGAACCCAAAGTGCCTAATTGGTCTCTGGCGCGCTGCTTGGCTCTGTCTGAAACAAGTGAGGCGTCAGCCCCGGCCATGGTCCCATGGTCTTCACAATGTTCAATATCTTCTTTTTCTCCGTAACCTCTTTGCTCAATAATCCATTTAACGCCTTTTTCCAAAACACTGGTCATTGCTTCAGGGCTTAATTTAACATTGCCGCCTCGCCCCAGCCCGCTGGGTACGTCCCGCTGAATCTGATTCATCAAATTGACCAAAGACGGCTCAACTTCCCTGCTCGTTAATTGAGAAGTCAGCACCCGGATACCGCAATTGATGTCATAACCGACTCCGCCCGGGGAAATAACGCCTTTCTCCAAATCCATGGCCGCTACTCCGCCGATGCAATTTGAAACTACAAAGTTGTTAGCGATAAAGTTATGGTCGTGATGAGATATAGTGAAATCATAAACCCAACCCCGATAAGATATCTTCTTTATGTCGATAATTTTATCCCAAACTACACCACCCTGGCCTAGTCCATCTAAAATTCTTTTTGAATATTCCTGAAAGCCCGGGAAGCCGACAGGAACTTGGGGATATATTTTCTTAATGCCCTTATTAATTTTCCAACAGACATCGATAATAAATCTTTTTGTTAATGGATTTTCTGTAACAAGTTGTCGGGCTATCTCTTGATAGCTTAATCCTCTTTTTAATAATTCTGGGATGATTGTTTTTATGGTCCTTTCTTTTTCTTTTAATATCTTGTGCTTATATTTAAGATACTGAACCGCAATATTGGCTGCCAGGCTGCGCTTCTTGTTATATTCAAATCCGATTTTGGACCAAAGATTAATCAGGCTTTCTATTTTTGAAGAAAAAACTAAATCTAGCCCCCAGGAAATTTCTTTTTTAACATTGATATGTCTCTTTCGTTGATTTATACAGATTGTATGCACGTCAAATTCTCTAAGAAGTTTTGATATATCATTTAAAAACATCCTCCCATTGCCAATTAAACGCTCGGCCTTGTTCATCTGCAGCACAGGGCAATTGAACATTGTTCCTCTTCCTTTTCTCCGATGGGGGGTTCTCAGCTCAGCTCCGAAAAAAGCGGCAAGAAATAATCTTTTCTGCCATAGAGGCGCTTCAAAAATCCATTTAGGAATCCCGTATTCCTGAAACACTTTGTTGCCCATAGGCATTCCCAAGGCCTTGAGAAGCATCAATAAACTGCTAGCATTGACATTAAAAGAGTAATTTTTGTAATTCTTTTCCTCTCCCTTATAAATTTTCCTTGCCCTATGAACATGTATCGGTGAAGGAGTATAGCCGATACTCTTAACATCCTGTCTGATTTCTTCCAAATCCTCTTTCTTTCCAGAAAAATGGATAATGCCATCTCCTCTTTTCCCAATAAAATTCATTGAGCCATCGCCAAAAACAAAGCCCATTATTTTCAAAATATGAGGGAGCTTTGGATGATTATAGGTCAACGCTAAAAGGTTGCGGCTTTTTAATTTTCGAACGATTATATTAAATCTATGACTGCCCTTTTTAATCCCTGTCTTGGCGAGAGCTTTTTCCATCTGTTTCTCATTAAGTATCTTTTGTTTTGATGGCCTTTCATAAATAACGCCCTCAAAAGGATAAACAGCGACTTTACTGCCAGGGCTAATTGATTCAACCTTAACCATGCCTTTTGGAGTATATAATGGATGGTCTCCGGTTGCGATAATCTCTTTACCGCTTTCAGTAATTACTTTGAACACTATATTTTTCGGCTTTATTTTCAAAAACTCTTGAATAGACGATTTGACCAGCTCCTTTAATCTAAAATCAAAAGTTTTAAGAAATTCTCTATTCCAGGTTTTTTGAAATTTCCCAATTGGGAGATAATAACCCAATCCAGAAATAACCTTAGTATCTGGATGAAGACAAAAACCATAACCCTCGTGCATATCAGGCATGGCCAAAGCCCAGTTAATAATGCCCGGCAACGTAGCCGTATTGACCAACTGCTCCAGAGACCTGTCTTCAAAAACCTTGCTCAATAATTTTTCATCAGCGTAAAATCGGGCCGGTACCCGCATATCAGCCCGGAACTTCCTGGGAATCTCCCAGAGATAATCATTAATTTTAACCAGGTCTTTTTTGGTCATATGTCAAAAACAATAATGGCCTGCCAATGACTGTTGACTTGCCTGATTTCCAAATCATGATAAGTGGCTGCTTTGATATCTATCTGTTTTTGACTGACTTTTCGGCCGGCTATTCTGGCCCGGAGACGGGTTTCTGACAATTCTTTTATCCGGAAACTGACATAGACCTTATCATTAAGGTCACTGCGCGATAAAATCTCGTTAAGCCAGTCAATTAAAAGTGATTTTTGGTCAGCTGACTTGATTTCCACCGATTCCCAGATTGGCTTTTTCAAGGGCTGGTCTTTGACCTGAGGATTCTGCTGGGCAGCAATGGCCAGACCAGCATTGATAAAAAGCTCGGGCAAATCCTTGCCAATAACCCTAATCTTTAAATCAGCCGTGTGTTCCAAAAGCTCAAACGACATAATCTTATCCTTAATCATAGCGGTTTTTTGGGGAAAATAAAAGGGCAGAGTTGTAAGAACTCTGCCTTCTTTAATGTTCCCGCCTTGACTAATCCGGGAAAAGCCAGGGATAAATGATATTGCCGCTGATTGTTGCTTTTGGAGATTCCGGCCCTTTGAAAAAAAGAGCATTGATATTTCCAGGACGCGGCTCTATCCGAACGACTTCTCCGCTCTCCATTTTTATAGAAAAGACAAATCCGATTGCTGCTGGCTCACCATGACCAACCAAAATATCCAGGCTCTCAACCTTCCTGTCCCCGAGCATCACACCGTCTCTGAACCCGCTTATCTTTATTATAGAGGCGTCGGCTTTAAAGCCGGTCAGCGCCACTTCTGTAGATGTCCTACTGGCCTCTTCTACCCTTATTTGGCTCCCGGCATATTTAGCCAATACCTTAATCCTTAATCCTTCTCTCTCCTTATCTTCCTTTTTATTCTCCATCTGTTTCTCCTTCCTTGTCTATAGAGAGCTGTGGAACAACAACTTCCTGCTCCAGCAAAGCTGATTCCTCTGGTGACCCTTTATAATATTTAATCACAATCTTTTGGTCCTGGACCTGCAGCCAAAGCAGTCCTCCGTTAGCATACCCCACCTGAAAACCGGGTCCGCCAAAAGCATCCATACCTAACTTCTCAATCCCTTTGTTATGTCCCAACTCTCCCAAATTCTCCATGGTGGCAACCAAAAAGTTATCAGGAAGCTCAACTTTAGCCACGTTATCTTCAATAACACATCCCCCTATCTGGGTAAACCCATCAGTCCTCCTGAATTTCGGGCTTATTGATACTAACATATCCTCCCTCCTTTATAAGAATTAATAAGAACTTGTTATTTGCTCCTTTATCTATTATCTCTATCAAAAAACCAATTAGACGTCAAGTAGTAAAATAAATGATTTCATAGATAATTCCCAGAATAAAAAACAGGATTAAAGCATAAATTAAAAAACGGGGCAGATTAAGAGAAAAGGCCGGTTTAAGTTCGCCCCTGGTTTTGGCTTTGAGGTAAACAAGCGTAATCAAAATGGCATCAATCGCCAGAAAAACACCGCCGGCCAGGCTGATTACCGTGATAAAATTATTTAGACCAATGATAAACAGAATTAAAGGGACAAAACAAGCCAGGGCCCAGGCCAAATCTTTGTTTAATTTCAAATCATACCAAAGAATCTTTTTCAGGGTTAAGCCTATTGTTAAAAAAGAGGTAAACACCGTCAAAAAGCCGAAGATTAAAGCCAAACTTATTATCCCCTGACTCAAAAATTTCCCCAGACCGGTAATGGCATCAACTGAAACATCCGAACCAGAAATGCCCAGGATTAGATAAATGAAAAATAGATAGGTGATGACGGAAATTGCAATAGCCAGGACAATCAATTTCTTTAAAGCAGTCCGGTTGCGGCTTAACATTTCTTTAACCTCCGGAACCAGGGCAATACCGGACAAGGAAAAAAGCACTGCCCCATAAGGCAGGAAAAGATAACCGGCATTGAAAACGAATAAATGCTCTGCCGTAATCAAAGAAAAGCCGCGAACAAAGACAAAAACAAGAATGGCAAAGAAAAGAATCAGCAGGGAAAGTTCTACCTGGGCGATACTTTTGATGCCAAAATAAATTAGGATAGCGCCAACTGAAAAAAAGATTAACAAATAGATAAAACTGCTGCCGCCTAAAATTGGTTTAAACAAAGAAAATAGAAATCCGCTGCCGACAATCAAATAAGCCAGCAGAGCACCGCTTAACCCTAACGAGTTAGAGAACAAAGCCAGCCTCTCGCCCCAGACACCCAAATATTTCCGGGCATAACCGGGCAAACGATGCAGCCCTTTGGTCCTCAAACTTATTTCTCCATAAAACAAGCTGTAAATCGTCACTACAGCGCCCAGGATGAGAAAATAAATAAGCATCGTGACGATGCCTACTTTGGAAGTAATATAGGGCAAGCTAAAAAGGCCCACCCCGATAATAGTGCCCGTTAAAGTGGCTAAGGCCTTAACAAAGTTATTCTTAAACATTGATTTATTAAACTATTAACTGGGCAGATATCCCCGTTCCACCAGCCAATCTGATAACAAAACAATAAGCAAGCCCCAAATAACCGCTACTAATAAAATGATTTTGGCTTCTTTTCTAAGACCTGATTCGGTCCAGAAGGCAATGCCTAAAATAAGTCCGGAAACAGGACTAATCAGAGCAATAACCACACTTAACCAAAACCATTTCTTGCGGGAGCTCAAACTAATTGTCTCTTTATCTTTATTGGAAGAATCAGCTAATGGAGAAGTTTTTTTATTCATCAGCCATTTCACCTCCTCCCACTGTTATTTTCTCAGCGACTTTTTTTAATTCCTCAATGCTCTTTTGGGGTCCCATCTGCGTAGAAATATACCCCTGGTATTTCTCAAAGAAGATCTTTTTCTCAGGATGCATATCTTTAAAATCTTTACCCAGGCCATACAAAGGATAAAGTTTGATATGACTATGGTTTATGCCGGTGCCTTCGGCTACCAGAGCAACCCTTTCCACTCCCAACCCCTTTTCCAGAATCCTGGAAACTTTTTTGGCTGCCAGGATAAACTTTTTGTAAACTTCCTCGGGCATATCAAAAACATAAGAATCATAATGTTTTTTTGTCAGAACAATGGTCATTCCTTCAGTATTGGGAAAAACGTCTAAAATAGCCAAGAAATCTTTATCTTGCCAAATCTTTACGGATTCAATCTCTCCTTTGACGATTTTACAAAAAAGACACGTGCTCATTTTTTAAGTCGTTTCTTAACTTCCTGAACGGCCTTATCCAAAGGGACAACTTCCTGGCTGCGCGAGACCATATCCCGGATAATAATCGTCTCATCCAGGGCCTCCTTTTGTCCCAGGATTAAAGCAAAACGCGCCTGCAATTTGTCAGCTATCTTTAGCTGGGCTTTAATGGTATTTTGACTGAAAGAGCTGACTGTTCGCAAACCGGCCTGGCGCAACCCCTCAAATAGCTTCAAAGATTTCTTTTTGCCCAAATCGCCTAACTGGACCAGAAAAATCAAAGGACGTTTTCTGGGAGAAATTTTAATTTCTCTCTCTTTGATTAAATTGACCATCCTGTCCAAACCGATGGCCAAACCAACGGCCGGAGTATCTTTGCCTCCCAAAAGTTTAACCAGACCGTCATAGCGACCGCCGCCCCCTAAAGCAATCTGGCGGGCCTCCTCGCCTTCCGGCCAGAATTCAAAAACCGTTTTGGTATAATAGTCCAGTCCGCGGACCAAAGAATGATTAAGTATATAGGGGATTTCCAATTCATCCAAATACTCCAAAACGTTCTTAAAATGCTCGTGACAATCTTCACATAAATGGTCAATTATCTGGGGAGCTTCTTTGGCTATACGGACACATTTGTCTTCCTTACAATCCAATAATCTTAAAGGATTCTGGCTAAGTCGCCGCTGACAATTAGCGCAGATTTCTTTTTTCCTGCTGCGATAGAAACTTACCAGCGTTTTCCGATAATTAGGGCGACATTGGGGACAGCCAATACTATTAATCTGCGTAATCAGATTTTTAAGACCCAATTCTTTGCTCACCGAAAAGAACAACTGGATTAATTGAGCGTCAAGTATCGGGTCTTTCTCGCCAATAATTTCCAGATTGGCCTGATGAGATTGACGATAGCGTCCCTTTTGGGGCCGTTCATAACGAAAAATGGGGCCTAAGCTGTATAATTTTACGGGATGCGGCCAGCTGGATAAACCGTTTTCCAAATAAGCTCTGATAATGGCCGGCGTGAATTCCGGACGGAGGGCCAAACGCTCACCACCTTTGGTCCTGAGGGTATACATCTCTTTTTCAACAATATCAGTATAAGCGCCCATTCCTTTAATAAATAAACCAGCCTCTTCAAAAATAGGCGTATCTATTTGTTCAAAGCCATAGGCCTCGGCCACGTTTCTAATTATCTGCCTGACCCTGCTCCAATAAAGCTGCTCTTGAGGTAAAATGTCTCTCACTCCTTTGGGGGCCTGGAAGGTTCTCTTTGTCCGCGGTCTGGGCTTAGGACTGGACTTTGACCGGGCAGATTTAGCTCTGGATTTGGGCTTTGACCTGGCGCCGGCTCTGGTTTTGGGTTTTGGTTTGGTTTTGGTGCTTTTAGGCATTTACTTTAAAAAACCTCCATTTCGTTAAGGGGCCAGGCGCGCAGCCAGACCCGACCGATAATATCCTGACGGGGGAGAAGGCCCCATTGGCGGGAATCAGAACTGGCCTGACGATTATCGCCTAAAACAAAATACTCCTCTTCGCCCAATTCAAGCTTAATATTTCCCCAGGTGATTGTCTTCTCCGGCAAATAGGCGGATTCCTCCAGAATCATCCCTTGAGGAAAATCCGAATTATAGATAATGACCTGACTCTCTTTAATCTCAACTGTCTCGCCAGGCAGGCCAATGACTCTTTTAATATAATACTGGGAAGTATCCAAAGGATATTTAAAAACAATCACCTCTCCCCTGATCGGCTCTTCAAAGCGATAGCTAATTTCATTGATAAGCAAATATTGAGCATTGGCAAAATTAGGCTCCATGGAGGCGCCCCGAACAAAGAAAGGTTGAATTAAGTAATAACGAATCGGGATAATAATCGCTAAAGAAATAACCACTATCTTAACAATTTCCCAGATAAAAGCGAATATCTTTTTCATATAATAGACCTTGGTATAATCACCTGGTCGTCATTTTAACTTATTTGCCGAAAAAAATCAAACCCTCTTAATCCTTTTTGTGCTCCTCAATTAAATCTGGTATACTTTATGGCAATGACTGACTACAAACAAATTAATCGTTTAATAAAAAAAGGATTGTTTGATGAACGATTAAAAGCTCAAAGACAAAAGAAGAAAAAAGAAAAAACTTTGAAAATTGCCTGTTTATTTGTTTCCAGTTTTATTATCGTAATCCTGGCTGTCTTTGTTTGCCAACTGACCTCTTCTTCGTCCGCGGAAATCTCCGCAAACAAAACTCTCTCAGGCCAGGCAGCCAATGAAGAGAGCAAAGAGAGCAAAATGAAGATCGCTTTAAAAGCAATCTTGCCTTTTAAGACGGAAAAAGACGAATCACCCATTAATATTCTGGTTTTGGGCAGGCCTGGCCAGGGCTATGCCGGCCAAAATCTAACTGATACGATTATCCTGGCTCATCTGGAACCGGCTGACCAAAAAGTCGTTTTGGTTTCTCTGCCCCGCGACCTGCTGGTTAGAATACCCGGCACACAGTCAGATTCTGGAGCCGGTCTGACTAAAATCAATGCCCTTTACAATCTAAAAGGCATTGAAGGGCTCAAGGGGAAAATAAAAGAAATCACCGGGCTGACGGTTGACCATCACGTTTTAATTGACCTGGTGGTAGCCGAGGAAATAATCACTTTGGTTGACGGCCTTAATGTCTATGTTCCCCAGGATATCTATGACCCGTATTTTCCCGGGCCAAATTATACCTATCAAACGTTTAATCTGGCTGCTGGTTGGCGTTATTTAGACGGACCGACCACTCTTAAATATATCAGAACCCGTTATACCTCGCCTAACGGCGACTTCGACCGGATGGCCCGCCAGCAACAAATTATCCAGCTTCTTAAACAAAAAGTACTCGGCCTTAATCTTCTCTGGGATTTACCAACCTATCTGAAAATCTTCAGCTCTCTTAGAGACCACATTGAAACGGATTTGGGCTTATTTGAAATGACATCTCTTTGGCAATTTGCCAAAAAAATAGACCATAATCAAATAATCAGTTTAGTCATTGATAAAAAAGAAACAAACCTGTTAACCGGCGGTTTAGTTCCTTTTGGCCAGCAAATGGCTTCGGTTGTTTATCCTAAAGCAGGCCAGGGGAATTATGAGGCAGTACAAGAATACATTAAGGAGTTTGTTGACTAAAAGAAGCTTGCCATGACTATTTCAAGAAGATAGATGGCAAAAGACAGCATTTAAGAATAGAAAGAGAAGAATAATCTGTCTTTTGTCATCTGAAGAAGCGGCGTGATTAGATTAAAGGAGAATTCAGATTAACTTTCCAGCCGCTGCGACTTCGAGAAATAGTTAGGGCAAGCTTCTGGAATGCGCTACAAAAAACCATGAAATTAATCGTTGGCTTGGGTAATCCGGGAAATAAATATGAAAAAACCAGACACAATCTGGGCTTTATGGTCGTGGATTTGCTGGCCGGCGATGAAAAATGGCGAGAAAGCAAAAAAGCCGACTGTCTTTATGTCAAAAAACAAATGGCTGCCCAGGATGTAGAACTTGTTAAACCGCTGACCTATATGAATAACTCTGGACAGACAGTCAGTTACCTTCAAAAAAAACATTATCTTAATCCTAAAGACATCATTGTCATTCATGATGACATTGACCTGGCCTTGGGAGAAATGAAAATACAGGAGGGTCGGGGGGCAGCCGGCCATAAAGGCGTCCAGTCAATTATTGAACAACTGGGCACCCGGGATTTTGTCAGAGTAAGAGTCGGCATCCGACCAATTGAACTGTCAGTGGACACGGAGAAATTTGTTCTGCAAAAATTCACTCCCGAAGAAACAAAAATTATTCAGGAAACAATAACAAAAGCCGTCCCGATGATTGAGACGGCTTTGTAATCTCAACTCCCCCTTATCTTTCCTTTAGTAGAGCTGATGGCGGACAGACAATAAATTGTAAAAGAAATTGACTAGAGCGGCCAGAAACATCATACCCAGTCCTGTCCAAATCAGTAAAGGATTTGGGGCATCTGTGATGACAACCTCCTCCTGTGAAAAAAGAGTGTAATACTGACCATAATCATCTCCGCCATTTCCGGCAAAGGCCACCATAAGACCAAAAAGGCCTAAACAGAATAAAACTGTCTTTAAAACTTTTCTTTTCATTCCTGCCTCCTGTTCTGAATAATTAAAATGTTAAAAAACCCGTTAATCTCCTTTAGCCTGCCTAGGGGATTAGCCCCGCACCTTTCAAGAATAACAAAATCTTGAACGAATTTGTTAATAAAAACAATTCTTGAAAGGCGCGGGGCTTAGGCCTCACTAAATCGTAGGAGGGGTTGATTCAGGTATTGACCTTCCCCAGGCAGGCTAAAACAGATTAACAACATCAAGATTATACCAAGATGACGAAATTTGTCAATGCAGAGGCCAAATATTTCAATGCCTTTAATTTGATTGAAGGCCTTGGTCCAATTGCCTTCAAAAAATTACTGACTCATTTTGATTCCCTGGCAGAGGCCTGGTCAGCTGACCTGAGCCAATTGGGACAAACCGGCTTAAGTCAATCCCTTCTTGACCAAATTAGGAAACAACGTCCCCGGATTAATCCGGATTGGGAAATGGAAAGACTGAGCAAAGAGAATATCAATCTAATCACCATTCAAGATAAAAGTTATCCCAAAATCCTTAAGGAAATCTACGGCCCGCCGGCTCTGCTCTATGTCCGAGGCGAACTCCAACCGGCTGACCGAACAAGCCTGGCTGTTGTCGGCACTAGAAAGCTCTCTGCTTACGGCCAACAGATTACTCCTCAAATAACGGCTGACTTAACGCAAGCCGGTCTAACTATCGTCAGCGGTTTAGCCAAAGGCATTGACACCTTAGCCCATCAGACAGCTCTCAAAGCGGGTGGTCGGACCATCGCCGTCCTGGGTTCAGGTTTAAATAATATCTATCCGGCGGTCAACCAACGCCTGGCTGAAGAAATCAGCCATCAGGGAGCAGTTATCAGCGAATTCCCCATTGACACTGAACCGTTAGCCCAACATTTCCCTCAACGCAATCGTATTGTTTCCGGACTAAGTTTGGGTGTCCTGGTCATTGAAGCGCCGGAAAAAAGCGGCGCTCTGCTTACGGCCAAAGAGGCCCTGGAACAAAACAGAGATGTTTTTGCCGTCCCCGGACATATTTTCTCTCAATATTCTCTGGGCCCTAACAATCTGATTAAAATGGGGGCCAAACTGGTCAGTCAAGCCAATGACATTCTGGAAGAACTTAATTTACCCGCTATTCCTTCAAAAAAAACTCCTGGCAAACAAAGCAAGACGCCAACCAGCCAGGAAGAAAAACTGATTTTAAAACAACTCTCCAAGGAAGCCGTCCACATTGACAAAATTATTATTCAAACTAAACTATCTACCAATGTAGTTAATGCAACCCTGACCTTAATGGAAATGAAAGGCCGGGTAAAAAACCTGGGAGGAAATAATTACGTGCTAATGCCTTAAAATTTATGTATCTGGTTATTGTTGAAAGCCCGACTAAATCAAAAACAATTGAAAAATACCTTGATAAAGATTATCAGGTAGTGGCCAGTATGGGCCATGTCCGCGACCTGCCCAAGGCAGAGTTGGGAGTTGACGTTAAAAAGGACTTTAAGCCCAAATACATTATTCCCACTCGTGCCCGCAAAGCGGTCAGCCAGCTCAAAAAAGTGGCAAAAAAAGCTGACCAGCTTATTCTGGCTACTGACGAAGACAGGGAAGGCGAAGCCATTGCCTGGCATATCCTGCAAATTCTGGATTCAACTAAAAACAAGAATTATCAACGAATTGTCTTTCATGAAATAACCAAAAAAGCCGTTGGTCAGGCCTTAAAGAATCCCCGGCAGATTGACATGCATTTAGTTAACGCTCAACAGGCTCGTCGCATTTTAGACAGATTAGTCGGTTATGAGTTGTCGCCTTTTTTGTGGGAAAAAGTAGCCAAAGGGCTGTCAGCCGGCCGCGTCCAGTCAGTAGCTGTCCGGCTGATTGTTGACCGCCAAAGAGAAATAGACGCCTTTAAACCGGAAGAATATTGGAGCATTGCCGCTTTGTTAAAAAAAGCCGAAGGCCAACCAACAACAAAATTCTCTGCTGCCTTAATCAAAAAAGACAACAAGCCAATCCCCAAACCGGGCCTCAAAACCAAAAAAGAGGCCGATAAAATACTGAAGGATTTGCAAGGGGCCCAATATCAGGTTGTTGACGTTCAAAAAAAGGAAGTCCAGCGACAACCGGCCCCGCCTTTTACTACCAGCACCCTACAACAGGAAGCAGCCCGTAAATTGGGCTTTTCAGCCAAACAGGCCATGCGACTGGCTCAGCAACTCTACGAAGGCGTTAAGCTTGGCGAAAAAGGTTCTATTGGCCTAATCACCTATCACCGGACCGATTCCTTAAATCTTTCTACTGAAGCCCTGGCCGCGGCCCAGGAATTTATTAAAAATAAATTTGGAGCGGACTATGCTTTGTCTGAGCCGCGAGTTTTCAAAACCAAAAGCAAAGGTGCCCAGGAGGCTCATGAAGCCATTCGACCGACCTGGGCGGCCCGAGAGCCGGAAAAAATCAGGCAGTATTTGGATGAAAGGCAGTATAAATTGTATAACTTAATCTGGCAAAGATTTATTGCCTGTCAGATGAAACCGGCTCGTTTTGATGCTACGACCATTGACATTCAGGCCAAAAATTTTCTCTTCCGGGCCAATGGTTCAGTAATTAAATTTGACGGCTTTCTTAAGGTCTACCCGACTAAACTCAAAGAAGCAATTCTGCCTCCTCTAAGTAAAGAAGAAATACTCAATTTAATCAAACTTATTTCTGAGCAACATTCTACCAAACCGCCGGCTCGTTATACCGAGGCCTCTTTAATCAAAACTCTGGAAGAATACGGCATCGGCCGACCTTCTACCTACGCGCCAATTATTAGCACCATTCAGGAACGCGGTTATACGGAAAAAGACGAACAAAAAAGATTCCAGCCCACGGAAATCGGTCTGATTGTCACTGATTTGCTCAAAGAAAACTTTGCGCAAATTGTTGACGTTAAATTTACCGCCTATTTGGAAGCTGACCTGGATAAGGTTGCCAACGGCAAACAAAACTGGCTGACTGTCCTCAAAGAATTCTACCGTCCCTTCCATGAGAATCTTTTACAGAAATACAAAAAAGTAAGCAAGAAAAAAATTGAAGAACCAACTGATAAAAAATGCCCTCTCTGCGGCAGTAATCTGGTTATTAAACTGGGCCGCTTCGGCAAGTTCTATGCTTGTCCGGCTTTTCCGGAATGCAAATACACTGAACCAATCGTCCATTCCACCGGCGTTAAATGTCCTCAATGCCAGCAGGGGGAAATCGTTGAAAGAAAAACCAAAAAAGGCAGAACCTTTTATTCCTGCTCCCGATATCCCAAATGCAAGTTCGCCCTCTGGGACAAACCGATTAATGAAAAATGTCCCAAGTGCGGTTCTCTCCTGGTTGAAATGAAGAACAAGAAAATTAAATGCAGCAATAAAGAGTGCGATTACCAAAGATAAAAGCCATCTTCCATTTGTTCCATATTGGCAACAATAAAAGATGGCTTTTAGGTTTTTGTAAGTGAGACAAGGAATTCCAGTATTTCCTTCTGAACTTCTTCTGCCTGACGTTCTCCGTTAACTATCTTCTTCTTGATTCTTGAACTCTTAAGCACTTCCTTAACAAACAGATATCCCTGCTGCATCAAATTAATAAACGACTCGTTAGCAATCTTACCCGACGGAACGCCCGCTCTCGTAGCCCCATCTCTCCTTAGGGCCTCTTCGGTTGAGACCTCAATAAGAACAATAGCATCTTCATAACCTGTAAGCTCTTGGGCTGTTTTAAGAGCCTCCTCAATTCTGTTAGTACGTCCTCTTCCTCTGACGCTGCCATTTGTATCTCTGTGGTGAGCCAACAAAGAAGCAACATGCGCCCAGCCGCCTCTTTCTATTATGATTAAATCATAATCCTGATCTCTGGCTGCCGAAATCAAATTTGCGCCTTGCCGGGCTGCGCTTCTGATTTTTTCCACTTCGTCTTTCATATCAAATTGCCAAACCTGGTCAGTAATCCATTTTGTCTTAATGCCGTATTCTGGCAAAGTCCTTAAGGCATTCTTGGTATGGAATCCTTTACCGGCATTGGGCACTCCAGCAAACTCTATCACAACTGGCCGTCTCATCCCTCTCACCTCCCTTCTATATCTTTTTAAAAAACATTGTCCTTAATATAACCTTAACTGGATGCCTTGTCAAGCAGGGCATTTTGTTTTAGAATAGGAATAATGGCTAATGTCACTATTGAACAAGTAATCAATAAATTCCGACAAACCCATCCTTTAGCTGACCCAAAAGTAATTGAGCGAGCTTATCGTTTCGCCCAGGAAGCTCACCAGGGACAAAAACGCTGTTCCGGCGAGGACTATATCCATCACTGCCTGCAGGCTGCCTATACCCTGGCTGAATTAAAATTGGACGCCACCATCATTGCCGCGGGTCTGCTTCATGATGTTTTGGACGATACCAAAATTTCTCCTCATCAAATGGAAAAAGAGTTTGGCAAAGACATTCTTAATTTAGTCAAAGGAGCCTGTAAAATAGGGAAGATTAAATATCGCGGCAAAGAAAGAGCCATTGAAAACCTGAGAAAATTATTCTTAGCCATGGCTAAAGACATTCGGGTCATGTTGGTTAAATTGGCTGACCGTCTCCATAATATGCAAACCCTTGAGGCCTTGCCCGAAGAAAAACGACACAGAATTGCTCTGGAAACTCTGGAAATCTATGCTCCCCTGGCTGACCGCTTAGGCATTGGCGGACTAAGAGGCCAGCTGGAAGACCTGGCTTTCCCCTACACTCATCCCAAAGAATATCAAGAAATTACCAAGCAAGTTAAAGACAAATATATCCAGGGCAAGAAATACCTCCAAAAAATTACTCCTCTGGTCAAGAAAAAACTGGCTCGTAAAGGAATTAAGGTCATTGAAATCCATGCTCGGGCTAAACATTACTACAGCTTGTATAAAAAACTCCTGCGCTATAATATGGACTGGCACAAGATTTACGACCTGGTTGCCTTGAGAATTATTGTGCCTGATATTGAAAATTGCTATGCCAGTTTAGGAGTAATCCATAAGGATTGGAGACCGTTGATTGGTCGCATCAAGGACTATATTGCTCTGCCTAAGCCCAATGGTTATCAATCAATTCATACAACGGTCTTTTGTCAGGGAGGTAAAATCACTGAATTTCAAATTCGGACGCCTAAGATGCATGAGGAAGCCCAATATGGTATTGCTGCCCACTGGCATTACAGTGAGGGCAAAGGAATAAAAAACTACATTAAGCAAAAAATCCTCAAACAGGAACCGACTGATAAAGAAGCCCGTAAATTATTAGAGGAGCTTACCTGGGTCAAACAACTTCAGGAATGGCAAAGAGGGCAATTTTCCTCTTCTCAAGAATTTCTTGATTCTCTAAAAATTGATTTCTTAAAAGACCGCATTTTTATCTTTACTCCCAAAGGCGACGTTATTGACTTGCCAGAAGGAGCTACCCCGGTGGACTTTGCCTACCAAATTCACAGCGATGTCGGCAACCAGTGCACTGGCGCTAAGATTGACGGCAAACTTAGCGCCCTGTCCGAACCCCTGGAAAATGGTCAGGTAGTGGAAATCCTTATTGGCAAAAACAAAAAGCCAAACAGAGATTGGCTTAAATTCGTCAAAACCAGTCAAGCCAGGAACAAGATTAGGGCCTGGTATCGGAAAAACTGAATTCCTTTAGAATTTCAACAAATGCTTGACTAATCTGTCCAGTTCTCGCTGGGCAATAAACTCAATTCGCAGATGACCGACTTCTCCTCGCCGGGTAACACTGACCCGACGACCCAAGGCCTTTGTCAGGTCTTTTTCTATTGCCTTGAAAAGCGGGTTTTTCGGTCCCCGGCCTTTTGGCCTGTTAGGCAAAGATAATTTTTTGGCCTTTTCCTCTGCCCGACTAACAGTTAAACCATTCTTAACGATTTCCTGAAAAAGAGACATCTGGGCAGCCGGTTTGGCCATTAAAATAGCCCGGCCATGAGCTTCACTAATCTTATTACTCACAATAGCCTGCTGAATCCTGGCTGGCAAAGTCAAGAGCCGCATAGTATTAGTGACGGTAGCCCGCTGCTTGCCCACTTTCCGGGCAATTTCTTTATGCTTTAAATGGAAATCCTCCTGCAATTGCTTAAAAGCCAGGGCTGATTCTATGGGATTTAAATCTTCCCGCTGCAGATTCTCTACCAGAGCTATTTCCAGTTTTTGATGGGCGGCGCTGTCTCTGATGATTACCGGCACATGAGGTAAACCGGCCAGACGCGCGGCCCGCCATCTCCGTTCACCGGCCACTAACTCGTATTCCACCTCCTGGCCCCGATCAGTTGGTTTTTCAACTTTAGTAACAATTAAGGGCTGGAGAATACCGTGTTCTCGGATGGAATTAGCCAATTCTTTCAAGCTCTCCTTAGACACCTCGCGGCGTGGCTGACTGGGGTTAGGTTTAACCTTGTCAACCTCCACATTAAAAATACTTTCCTTTTTGGGCCTGAGCCAATTGGCTGTTCTGCTCTGGTCTTTTATTAAATCAACGATTTTTGACTCTTTTTTTGGAATAAGGGATTGCAAGCCCTTGCCTAGTGATTGTTTCATAAAATGTCATTGCGAGGAGCAAAGTGACGAAGCAATCCCGTCTCCTTAGCTAAGCTACGGGATCCTTCGGGACCTTACCCTCAGGATGACCATTTTGTTGCCAGTCGCCTAAGACGACTGACAAAATGGTCATTTGTCAAGCTCAACTATTTCCTGAGCTAATTGCTGATAGGCCCGCGCTCCTTTGGAGCGGGGATTATATTGAATAATTGCCTGGCCAAAACTGGGGGCCTCGGCCAGTTTAATGCAGCGGGGAATAATCGTTTCAAAAACATGGCCGGCGAAATTTCTTTCCATTTCTTTACGAACTTGTCGGGAAAGCTTATTGCGGCGGTCATACATGGTTAACAAAGCGCCTTTTATCTTTATGGAACTGCCCAGATTTTCCTGAACCAATTCAACTGTCTTTAAAAGCTGCCCCAGCCCTTCCAAAGCATAATATTCGCACTGGACCGGAATGATTACCTCATCGGCCGCCACTAAACCATTAACCGTTAAAAGACCTAAACTGGGCGGACAGTCAACTAAAATATAGTCGTAATTGGTTCTGACCCGGCGGAGCAGTTCATAAAGTTTGAACTCCCGGTTGGCCTGGGAAACCAGTTCTATGGTCGCTCCGGCTAAATCCGGAGCAGCCGGCAGAATATCGTAACCGAAAATGGCTGTCTTGCGAATAACCTCCTCTGGCAAAAGACCGCCAATCAAAGAATGATACAAATTCAAGGGAACTGTTTGCGGATCAAAGCCAATCCCGGAAGTGGCATTGGCCTGCGGGTCAATGTCAACCAAAAGCACATATTTGCCTATAGCTGCCAAATAACTGGCCAAATTAACGGCCGTGGTGGATTTCCCCACCCCTCCCTTTTGATTGACCAAACTAATTATCTGAGCCATATATTTTATTATACTCCAATTCTTTTTAATTGACAAGAAGGACCTTTTGAGGGAGAATGAGAAATAAGGGGATGTGCTGAAATTGGTAAACAGGCACGGCTCAAACCCGTGTGGACTTTGGTCCTTGAGGGTTCGACTCCCTCCATCCCCACCATTTCGGATATGCCAAGATTTCCGCCTCGTCGAGCTGGGCTTGCCACATTTTATTAAAAGAAAATTTTTTGTATCTTAATTTGGAGCAGAAATTTTGTTAAAATTTCTGTTTTTTATTATATTCCTTTAGCTCTTGACGAATATCAAATATTTATGATATAATTTAACTATAGTTTTTTGATAATTTGATCCAGTAAAGGCCCGTCCCCGATAGACGGGGTGTGGGATGCATTGAAGAAATGTTAAACGTGGAGTTGCACTGGCTGCAACAACCTTAACCACTAATTTGGTAAAGCGATGGTGTAAAGCTATACAAAAATCAAATCAGACAAAAAAGAAAGGAGGCTGTCATATGAAAACGGCAAATACCGTTGAAGACGGCACAAAGATGGACGATGAGCAGCTTGGTAGAATGACTCGTCGTTGCGATGAACTCAAACGCCGAATTAACGCTGGTACTCTCAGCTACAAGTGGGTGATGGATGAACTGCAGTTGGTAATTGAGAAACGAAGTGATATACTTCGTCCATGGAAGGTCTGGAAAACCATCAAACTTGGCGCTGGTCTCAAAACTGCTGACGATTTCCGCAGAGTCTTCAAAGAAGGTGGCTTCAAAATCAAGGACAGGGCTAATGATATTCTTGGCGAACCTGATTTTGAAACGGCTATATCTGCCACAGAAATCGAAGTAGATCTCGTGCTTATCTCTGGCGCCGGACTTGGTTTCAAGGGTAGAACCCCCCGCAGAAATATCTTCAAGCGCGCTCGAGAACATGGCTTGGAGTTATGTTCTGCTGAGATTGGTCTTCATCTGCGTTTGCAGTATCCGGACCAGCCGATATTTGAGCACATTACGGTTGCGATGGAACCCATTTACCGCTTCACTCCCTTGCCGGCGCACGATCGCCTCAATTTGTTCGGCGTCGTACATGATTATCATGGCAAAAGTCTCTCCTGCCATCGAGGTAGTCCTGATTTCTTGTGGGACGAATTTGATCTCTGGGTTTTCCGTCGCCTCATCGTATCATAAGTAATTATTCTATATTTTGAAAGCCTTGGGAGTCTTTCCCGAGCCCAAAAGGCCGACTAACAAAAACTTATTCACAAAACCTATCAAGAAGCGCTCTGTGACAAATCTAATCACAGAGCGCTTTTTCTTATGTAAAATCCTTACTTAAACATCTTTAATAATTGTTTCTTGCTGACCGGGCCAACCCGGGTAATTTTGGGCTGTGAACCGGTCAAATCTAAAACCGTGGAAGGCGGACTGGCTGGCAAATCCCCAGTATCTAAAATCAAATCAGGTCGGGGGTAAGCTTTTTCAAAGACCTTAATAACCCCCCTACAGGAGGTTAAAGGCGGCTGTCCGGAAAAATTAGCTGAAGCTATAGTAATCGGTTCAGTTAAATTTTCCATCAGAGTCCGGGTAAACTGACAATCAGGAATTCTTAAACCAATGGTTCTTTTGCCGGCCGTTAAAACGTCGGGCACTGTCTGTCTTTTTTCCAAAACTACGGTAACCGGCCCGGGCCAAACCGAGGCCAAAACTTTCTCAGCTTTTCTGTCAATAAAAGCCAGTTGTTTAGCCATTTCAATGTCACGGACCATTACCGGCACAGGCTTGGTTTCCGGCCGTTTTTTAATCTTAAAAAGCCGCCCGATGCCATGGGACTCTAAAGCATTAACTCCCAAACCATAAACTGTATCGGTCGGATAAACAACCACTCCTCCTCTCCGAATTACTCCAATAGCTATCTCAAGAATCCTATTATCCGAATCTGCCCAATTATTTAATAAATTGAATCTAATAATTTCCATCCACAGTTTACTTATTTACAAAATTGAGTACTAATAATAATATAGAATAAATTGGTTCTTATCAACTTTTGAAGGGAGGAAAAGAAAGAAAATGGGGACAGGAAGTAAAGTTTTAATCGTTGATGATGAGGAGGGAATACTGAAACTTTTAAGCAGCGAGCTTGAGGAGGATTTCCAAGTATTCTGCGCTGTTAATGGGGCAGCTGCCTTACAAAAAATTAACGAACATGGCAAACCGGACCTGGTCATTACTGATATAAAAATGCCGGTAATGGATGGGATAGAATTAACCAGAAAACTTAAACAAGAAAATCCTGAACTTCCTGTTCTGATACTGACAGCTCGGGAGAGCTGGGAGATGCCAGAAGATATTCATAACTATCCGATTTTATCAAAACCAATTCCCCCGGCAGATGTCCTAAAAGCAGCCAAACAATTACTTCTTTTATAGTTTCTTTAGTTTTAAAAACCAAGGCCAGGCGCCTTGGTTTTTATTATACAACCAAATTAACCAGTCGGTTAGGAATATAGATAATCTTTTTGGGTTTTTTCTTATTCAGCCATTTTTGAACCTTTTCTTGAGCCAGGACCAATTCCTTAGCTTCGGCTTCCGTAATATCCTTTTTAACTTCCATTCTGTCCCTGACCTTGCCGTTTATCTGAATAATCAGTTGCCAGATTTGTTCCTGAGCAATTTTCTCATCAGCCAAGGGCCATTTTTGCAGAAAAATACTCTTTTTATTATCCAGTTGCTCCCACAATTCCTCCGTAATATGCGGGGCAAAAGGTGCTAATAATCGCAGGAAAATCTCCGCTTCTTTTTTGGAAAGAAGCTTGCCTGTTTCATTCCAAGAATTAACAAATTCCATCATAGCCGCGACAGCCGTATTGAATTTCATCGTTTCCAAATCATCGCTGACCTTTTTAATCAAACGGTGCAGTTTAGACAACAATTCTTTATCTGCCTTAGGCGCGAATTTCTGCTGGTCGCTGAACATTTGCCAAACCCGATTAAAAAAACGAAAACAGCCCTGCACTCCCTTGGTACTCCAGCTAATCGTCTGGGCAAATGGACCCATAAACATTTCATAAGTCCGTAAAGTATCGGCTCCATATTTTTCAATCACCTCATCCGGTCTGATAACATTATTAAAACTCTTACTCATCTTGCGACCATCTTCGGCCAAAACCACCCCATGAGATTGCCGCCGCTGATAAGGTTCAGTGGTCGGCACTTTTTTCAAATCATATAAAAACTTATGCCAAAAACGGGAATAAAGCAGATGAAGAGTGGTGTGTTCCATACCGCCATTGTACAAATCCACGGGCAGCCAGTATTTCAGTTTTTTTAAATCAGCCAATTCTTTGTCATTCCCGGGGTCAACGTATCTCAAAAAATACCAGGAAGAACCAGCCCAGTTAGGCATGGTGTCGGTTTCTCTTTTGGCCGGTCCCTTGCATTGAGGACACTTGGTATTGACCCAATCCTTTATGGCCGCCAAAGGCGACTCGCCTGTATCAGTCGGCTGATATTTTTTCACGTGAGGCAGTTCCACGGGCAAGTCTTTATCCGGCACGCCGACGGCCCCGCATTTCTGACAATGGATAATCGGAATGGGCTCGCCCCAGTAATGCTGTCGGGAAAATATCCAGTCGCGCAGCTTATACTGAACGGTTTTTCGGCCAGCCTTATTCCTGGTCAGCCAATCGGTAATTTTCTTAATCGCCTCCTGGGAAGACAATCCGTTAAAATCGCCTGAATTGACCAATTTACCATAATCCACGTAGGCCTCCTTGGAAACATCGCCGCCGGAAATTACTTCCTTAATTTCCAAATCATATTTCTTGGCAAATTGGTAATCCCGTTTATCATGAGCCGGCACAATCATTACTGCCCCGCCGCCATAGGTGGCAATCACATAATCGCTTACCCAGACAGGCACTTTTTCCTGATTAACGGGGTTAAGACAATAGCTGCCCAGAAAAACACCTGTTTTTTCCTTGTCCAACTGCGTTCTTTCAAACTCACTCTTCTTTTTAGAAGCCAGAACATATTGCTTAACTTTTTCCTCGTTCTCCGGCGTGGTCAGTTTTTCCAACAAGGAATGCTCCGGGGCGATAATCATGGCCGTAATGCCAAAAATAGTATCAGCTCTGGTGGTAAAGACAGTAATAATATCATTACCGCCAACCACCGGAAAATCAATCTCTGTGCCGTAACTCCGGCCAATCCAGTTAATCTGCTGCTTCTTTATTTTCTCCACATAATTAACCTTTTCCAAATCATCAATCAATCTGTCAGCATAAGCGGTTATTTTAAGTAGCCATTGTTTTAAAGTTCTCTGTTCGGTCTGGGCTCCGCAACGTTCACACTTTCCGGCAATGACTTCCTCATTAGCCAGACCAATCTTACAACTGGGACACCAGTTAATGGGCATTTTTGCCTGATAAGCCAGACCTTTTTTGAAAAACTGGAGAAAAATCCATTGTGACCATTTATAATAATTAGGGTCAGTCGTATTGATTTCTCTGGACCAGTCAAAAGAAAGTCCCAAAGAATTCAGCTGTTTTTTAAAAACCTTGATATTATCCTCGGTCACCTTGACCGGGTGAATGCCCGTCTTAATGGCATAATTTTCCGTGGGCAAACCAAAAGCATCCCAGCCCATGGGATAGAGCACGTTGAATCCCTGCATTCTCTTCTGACGGGCCAAGGCATCCAGGGCCGAATAACTGCGAACATGACCAACGTGTAAACCATCACCGGAAGGATAGGGAAATTCCACCATCAGATATTTCTTGGGTTTTTTATCAAAATCTCTGGCCTGATAAAGTTTCTGACCAGCCCATTTTTTCTGCCACTTTTTCTCAATTTTTTGAGGATTGTATTTAGCCATATTAAATTCCAAACAACTCCCTGGCGTTCTTGGTTGTCTGGACAGCTACCTCTTCAAATTTAATTCCTTTGATTTCTGCTATTTTTTCTGCTACGTATTTAACGTAAAT
>CAZGZU010000010.1:0-23202 GCA_964529855.1 uncultured Candidatus Saccharibacteria bacterium
GTTTGGATATCAGGGAGAGATATTTATTCTTTTCTCTCAAGGACAAAGATGATGAGGCCTTACTTAATTGTTTT
This sequence comes from uncultured Candidatus Saccharibacteria bacterium, assembly GCA_964529855.1. Lineage (GTDB taxonomy): Bacteria > Patescibacteriota > Minisyncoccia > Portnoybacterales > UBA2143 > CAZGZU01. The sequence goes on from CAZGZU010000010.1 coordinate 75, forward strand.
ATGGGGATTACTAATTATCGGCTATCGGGCGTTTCTTTTGAAGAAGGCATGGAGATCATTGTTGAAGGTTTCCCCGAAGTTTATAAGCCAAGCGGTCGAATGACTTTTAGAGTTTCTATGGCCGAGTTAGTCGGAGAAGGGGCCCTTAAAAAAGCTTATGAGAAGTTGAAAAAGAAATTAGAAGACGAGGGGTTATTTTCCTTGGAGCGCAAAAAACCAATTCCAGATTTTCCTCAAGAGATTGGATTGATAACATCTGAGACCGGAGCAGTAATTCACGACTTTTTGAATAATCTTGGCAAGTACGGTTATCGGATTAAGTTTTTCAATTCAAGAGTGGAAGGTCAGGCGGCAGTGCAAGATTTACTTTCAGCCGTTAGTTATTTTAAGGGCAAAGACATCGATGTTCTAGTTATTATTAGAGGCGGTGGCAGTTTGGAAAGTTTACAGGCTTTTAATAACGAGGCTTTAGTCAGGAAAGTTGCTAATTTTAAAAAACCGGTTATATGTGGGATCGGTCATGAAAAAGATATTCCTTTAGTTTCAATGACAGCTGATTTAATGGTTTCAACTCCTACGGCTGTTGCGGTCACTTTAAACAAATCTTGGGATAGGGCTTTGGATAATATCCGTGTTTTTGAAAAAGACATTATTTATAAGTATCAAAAAGCATTAACCGATAAAAGTTATCAGCTTGAGATAATGGGGCGAGAACTTTGGCAAAAGGCTGATTTTATTTTTAAGAAGGTCAAAGATACCGGACATCAGTTAATGAGTAAATTAAACGAATTAGGATATAGATTGGACGAAGTTAGTAAAAGCTTGAAAGAATTCCCGAAATTGATTTTAGCTAATTTCCAGAACTCTTTGGATGACGCAGACGAATATTTAAATATGTCAGAAAGACGATTAAAAGCGGTTAATCCTGGGCGGCAATTAAAATTGGGCTATAGCATTATTTCAATAGGTGCTAAAGTAATAAAAAGCGTCAAACAGGTTAGTAAAGATGCTAGACTTGATATTAGAGTTTATGATGGTAAAATAAAATCTCGGGTCGAGGAGATTATTAATAAATAAATTTAAGATTATGGAAAAAAACAAATTAAAAGATTCATTAAAAAAGATAGAAGCCATTATTAGTTGGTTTGATGAACAGAAAGAAATAGATGTTGAGGCAGGATTGGAAAAAGTGAAAGAGGGCGTAGTTTTAATAAAGAGTAGCAGAGAAAGATTAAAAGAGCTTGAGAATGAGTTTAAAAAAGTAAAAGCAGGACTGGAGAAAGAGATTGACTCAGAATAGTGATTTCAGCCAAGGATACAAAAAGATAGATCGGTAGGAGTTTTTGATATAATGGATATAAATAGAAGATTGGAAGAAAATTTAAAACTAATAAATAATTATCTGTGAAAAACAGTAATATTTATGGAAAAAGAAGGAATCAAAAAATTATTCGATGAATTTGTTAAAAATTATGATGTTGATTATCACGGATCTATTTGGAATAGACAAAGTGGTGAATTTCGTAGATTTTGGGAAAATAAAATTATAAATGAGAATTATGTTTTAACTGCTGAACTCGATTTAGACCCCATTATTAGAATATTAGATTACTTGGCGAGGGGAAGTCGATTATTTAGAGAATCTGGTGGAGAAGCTGTTGCAAAACCCTGGGTTTATCAAGGAGCTTGGTATAGATTATTTAATAGCTTAAAGGAGAGAAAAAAAATTAGAAAAATATTGGATGATATTTTTAAAAACAGGAGCAAGAACGAAATAATTGGTCTGATAGATAAACTTAAGGAAGCTAATCAAGGCATTGGTAATGGGTTGACAGGCGAAAAAGCAGTCATTTTAAATGATTTGCTTTTTGCTTACAATCCGAATCAATATGTTTGTGTAGTTTCTCTTGAACACAGGCTTAGAATCATTAATATTTTTGGAATCGGGGATAGTGATAATTATAAATCCTGTACTTATGGAGAGAAGATAATAAAAACAAACGAGGATATTATTTTAGGATTTAAGAATAGGTATGATATAGATACAACCACAAGGGCTTTAACACAATTTTTGTATTCAGATGGAGTAGAATCGTTATGGAATCCTAAGGATAAAATCGAGAGCTATAGTGAGGAAATAGACGATATTATAATTGATGAAGAAAAAGATTTTTCCATAGAAAAACATTTAGAAGATTTCTTAATAGCGAATTGGGAAAAAACTGAGCTTGGAAAGAAATTTAATTTGATACAAGAAGAAGGAATTCCTGTCAGCCAGCAATATACTACTTCAATTGGCAGAATAGATATTTTAGTTAAGGATAAGTCTAATAATTACGTTGTGATAGAATTAAAAAAGGGGAAAACCGGAGAAAAAGTCGTTGGTCAAATTTTAAAATATATGGGCTGGATTAAAAAACATAAAGCAAAGAAGAATCAGAAAATAAAAGGTATTATAATTTCGGGTGAAGACGATGAAAAATTAAAGTATTCTCTAGAGGCCACAAATAATATAGAACTTTTTGTTTATAAAATCGATTTTTCTTTAAAAAAGATTATTTAATTCTTTTGCTTTGATAAGCGTCTTTTGTCTATTTGCCAAGCTAGGTCAAAAGAAAAATAAAAAATCATTTTTTGACGCGATAGAGAAGTACCTGTGCTTATTGACAGAGAACATGTTCCGTGGTATATTTGTTTTACAATTAGTTCACTTATAAAAAAGGAGGATGGGCTATGTCATTCGATATGGAAGTTCTTGTAAGGAATGCTTTCAAGCAAGTTGGCGGAAGGAAGCTCACCTTTGCTGAGTTAAAGCAGAGGAGCCGGATACGTCGAGGGTTAGTCAGACTCCTTGATCAAATGAAGCAAGCTGGAGACGTTGATTACGAGCTGGATAACAAAGGCATGATGACAAACGAAACTGTCATTAGCTGTTTGGATAACCTTTGACCCTCCCTATTCATAATCATGGAGAAAGGCAGGTTTATATAATGACCTGCCTTTTTTTACTGGTGTCTTTGGGAATAATGTGATAAAATAAATATATGAGAAATAAGATTGTAACAAAAAAGGCTCCGGAAGCTACAGGCCCTTTTTCTCAAGCGATTGTAGAAGGTAATTTAATTTTTACTTCCGGCCAGATTCCTTTAACAATCAAGGGAAAGTTATTAGAAGGAGATGTAGAAGAACAAGCTCATCAGATTATGAAGAATCTAGAAGCAATACTCAAAGAGGCAGGGGTAACTTTTAATAATGTAGTTAAAACAACAATTTATGTTACAGATATGTCCTTATATGGAAAGATTAACGAGATTTACGGAAAATATATGACAGATCCTTTTCCAGCCAGGGAACTCGTCTGTGTAAAAGAATTACCTCTTGGAGCTAGAATTGAAATTAGCATGATAGCTTCTAAGTCATAAAATAGGTTTCAGTATCGCCTAGGTAAGCGGAGTCAGTGGAGAAATCGCCAAAAGGGCGATTTTTTGATAGAATAAAAGCAATGACTCTAAAAAAAATCAAATCCATAGAACTGGTGCCGTTGGCGCCATTTAGGTTTGACCCGACTTTTCATAAGCCGGCTCATTTTGAGTCTGGTGATACTTTTTGGCAGCCGGGTATTCGCTGGCAGACCTGTTTTTGGCAGGGCAAGCAATTAGGATTGAAGTTTGCTGATATAGGGACAATTAATCAGCCGAGGATAAGGTTGGAGGTATATTATAACAAAAAACTTGATAAGCAATTTGTTGATTCTTTGGTTAAAGAAATGCGTTATCGGTTTAATCTGGATTTGGATTTAAAAGAATTCTATCAGAGATTTAAAGATGATAAGATTTTAGGGCCGATTATCAAAAAATGGAAAGGCATGAGGCCAGGCCATCCCAGTTCCTTATACGAATACTTAATTATCGGAATTGTTTTGCAGAATGCCACGGTCAGGCGGTCAATCCAGATGTTTCAGGCCTTATTGGAAAATTATGGAAGATTGCTTGAATTTGATAATAAGAAGCTGTGGTGTTTTTGGAAGCCGGGTGGTTTGCAGAAAGTCACTGAAAAAGAATTGCGGGCTTTAAAGGTTGGTTATCGGGCTAAATCAATTAAAAAGATAGATGATTATTTTGCCCAGGGATTGATTAATGAACTTGCCTTGCGTCAGCAGGACAGGGAAACCCAGGAAAAGGAATTATTGAAATTATATGGGGTTGGTCCGGCAACCATCTGGTATCTGTTGTTTGATGTTTTTCATCATTGGGATTTTTTTAATCATGTTTCTCCCTGGGAACAGAAGATTTATTCCAAGTTGTTTTTTAATCAAAATCCGGAGAAGCCGGTTTCTGTTGATAAATTATTGAAGTATTTTAAGAGATACGGGGATTATAAGCAGATAGCTGTTCACTATATCTGGGAAGATTTATGGTGGAAAAGGGAGAATAAATGTATTCCCTGGCTAGAGAAGTTGGTCAGGATTTAAAATGATTAAAAAATCGTAAAAAAGAAGGTTCAGTATTGACAGAATAGTGTTTCTATGTTATCCTGTTTTTAGTAACTTAACTTAAAACAAACTTTAATCTTTCAAGAATAAGGAGGGAAAGATGAGAAGAATGTTACATTTATCTCCTGATTACTTTACGAAGTTTCCTGTCGTGATAATGGAATCAGGGGACAGGCTTGATAATTGGGCCAGCGGTATGGTTATTGCCGATGCAAACGGGAACGAAATAAATCCCATCAGAAGGATTCCAAATGGACGACCGTTTCAGGCAGTCCATCCCGTTGAGATTGGGCTCCTCGTCGGGAACGCGGAGGAAAGAGACGATGTTTTAACAATATCTATCTGGCGCGTTTCGCGCATTATTCCGCCTCCTTGTCCAAGAGCAAAGTGGCAACGAGATTACTGGGACGTAGAATTATCGTCTATATGGCAATCTTGTTCCGGAGATTCGTTGCCGCCGAAGTTATTTAAACTAAAGCAGCGGCTTGAGGAGAAAATCGCCGAAATTAAGTCGCAAAATTAAGTCGTGAGATATAGCATGGGAGTCGATTTTATTCGGCTCCCTTTTTTGAGGAATTTTAACGATAAATAATCGCCAATCAGGCGGTTTTTTAATAGAATGGATAGCATTATTGACAAATTGGTCTAAGCGGGCTATCCTGTTTTTAGCTCTTTTAATTCAAGTGAAGGGAGAATGATTATGAAAAAACGAAAAAAACTTTCCCGAAAAGATATTTTAGATGTTATGAGTTGTGATAGTAGTATTGAAGGGTGTTACGGAGATTGGCGGAGCTGGGTTCTTGGTAATGCGGATCCAAAAGACGTTGAATTTATAAAAAAACAGCTTGAAGTAAAACTACCTAAGGAAGTAGACTTTGATCAAGAATAATAAACAAAGAAAAGGAGGAATAAATGAAAAAACTGGTTGATTATGGATTAAGAAACGGACATAATATCGGTATTATTATGAAAGAAATGGTTCGTCGGGCAATTATCCTGATAAGGAATGAAAGGTTCATTTTTGAGGCAGGAGGTAAGGAAGGATATAGTGGGAAATGGGATGATGCAGTGACCACGGCCGACAAGGATGCCCAAGCCATGTATATCCAGTTAATTGAGGAGAATTTTCCGGGCTATGGCGTGATAGCCGAGGAGGGCAAACTTAAAATTCTTTCCTCCTTTGCGGATCATGACATCTATTTTACAATAGATCCTTTGTGTGGAACCAACGCGTACATTCGTCGACAATCACACGGTATTGGGACAATGATTGCGCTGGTGATAGACGGTGAAGTAGTGGCTGCCTATGTTGGTGATATCATGACCCAGGAGGTCTTTGGTTTTAGACCGGGGTCCCAAAAGGTCTGGCGGATTAGCGAATATGAAAGATACGAACGACTTCTTGTTGACGAGAATAAACCATTGATAGAGCAGTATGCCGTTTTGACCAACCCGCCACCCGAAGAACCTCATTTGATTCAATTGCTGATTAAGGGAGATAAAAGGAACGGTCTTTTCAAATTATTCACTATGGCAGACGGCAGTATTGGTATCACGGCGGCTCGTTTGTGGAAAGGGGAAGCCGGCGGGCTAATTCTTTCTCCTCGGCATGACGCGCCATGGGATATGACTCCGGTTATCGGAATTTTTAGAAAGATGGGTTTTGTTTTTATCACAATTGGCGATAAGGGTCATGTTGTAGAAATTTCAGATGATATGGAGATATTAAAAGAAATCAGACATCGTAATTTTTTTCTTTTGGTTATCCATAAGAGCCGAGTAAGTGAATTTAATCAGTGGATTCAAGTAAAAAAACTTTAAAAGAGGTGGATTATGACAGATGAACCAGAAATAACAGAGGAGATAAAAGAACGGATGGAAGAGGCTGAAGCAAAAGCCGAGGAGTTAGGTCATTCACTTGAAGAATGGAAATGGGATGGTCGTGGATACTGGCGCGCTTGGTGTCAATATAGACTCTGTCATGCGACTGCTTGGGTTCAGCCAAAAGGGCTTGCAGAGCCATATGGAGGAACGGCTATATCCAGAAGGTGTCGATGATTTTAAAGAAAGGAGGAAGCAATGCCCAGAATCAGACCTATAATTGAAGTGCGCTATCTTCCGCCTGGTCAGACTGAAAGTGATTGGAATCGTCTTCGTCAGGAGATTCTGGCAGCTGTCATGAGTGTTCAGGAGCTTGGACTTAAAAATGAGGATGATGTGATTGATTTTCTGTGGCCTGCTCCTATGTTGTACGGGCGGAGGAATGATATTGTCATTAAGATTACCAGGCTGTCACTTCCCGGGAAACCCGGAAGAATAGGAGAAATTCGTCAACGACTGGCAAGAATTGTTGGGAGCAAGGTCAAAGAGTTTTACCCTAATGCAAGGGTAGAATGCTCTGCTGCAAGCCTTGATCCTTCTGAGGGGTTTTGGAGCTCGGTAGATAACGAACGTCCGTAACCAAATAAGCCAAATAAAAAAAAATCGCCAACCAGGCGATTTTTTGATAGAATGGGAATAAATAATTTGAAGAAAATAATAAAATTATGAAAAGACAAATTGTTATAATACATGGAGGGAATACTTATAGAACATATAAAGATTATATCGCTTATTTGAAATCTTCAAAGGTTAACTTGGGAAAGTATAAGAAAAAGGGCTGGAAAGATTCATTGGAAGATGAACTTGGCAAGAAGTTCGAAGTTTTTCTTTTAAAGATGCCTAATCCGAAAAATGCCAAATACAATGAATGGAAAATATTGTTTGATAAAATCGCCCGTTTATTGAGAAATAATGTTATTTTAATCGGTCATTCATTGGGCGGGGTCTTTTTGGTAAAGTATCTTTCAGAGAATAAATTTCCAAAAAAAATTCTCGCTTCAATGTTAGTTGCCGCGCCCTATGAACAGAAAGATGCCGAAGAATTTTTAGGTAATTTTGTTGTTTCAAATAATCTGGAAAAATTCGAAAAACAAGTTGGCAAAATATTTGTTTATCATAGCAAGGATGACCCGATTGTGCCTTATATTGATTTTGAAAAATACCAAAAAACTTTGCCCGGGGCAGTTGTCCGGAGATTTAAAAAAAGAGGACATTTTACCCAGCCTAAGTTCCCGGAGTTGGTTAGAGATATTAAGATGATTAGTCAATAAAAAATCGCCAACCAGGCGATTTTTTGATAGAATGGAGATATGCAAAAACATCCTAAGGTTAGTCTGAAAATAGATATAGAAAGAGATATTAATAATTGTATTAATTTCCTAAGAAGTGAAAAGAAAGGCAATAAACGGCAGTTTTTATTGTGGTTTTTACCAGATGATTTTCAGTATATTTTAAACAAGAAGTTTTCAACAAGAGAAAGGAACAAGATAATCAAAGAATACACCAGGCGTGTTTACAGGACAAAAAAGGATAAGATAAGAGATGGCCTTAACAAAGCAAAAAAAGACTGGAAGATAATTGCGAAAGGATATTTTGAATTAGTAGATAAAATTTTTGATGGCCATTCCTGGCCAAAGGGGAATTACAGAGGAATTGCTTCTATTTATAAGATGTATCCGAGATATCTTGAGCATAAAATCTTCTTTTTTCCTTGCATCCATAGAATTTCTGCCAGTAAGGTCATCGCTCACGAAATGCTTCATTTTATCTTTTTTGATTATTTAGAGAAGCATTTTGGCCTTAAAGAGCATTCCAAGATAAAGGGCAAACCAGATGACTATATCTGGAAAGTATCGGAGGTTTTTAACAATGTTATTGAAAACTGGAGACCATATAGGCAGATAATAAAGACCAAACCCAGACCATATCCTGGTACAGAAAAAATGTTTAAGAAGATGAGTAAGCAATGGCGGAAACAACAGGATATTAATTGGTTATTGAAACAGTGGTTTGATAAATAAATCTGATTAATCTAAATGAAAAAAAATACTTTAAGAATAAGGCAAGTGGATAAATTTGTTTTTGATTCAATCAAAGACGGCCAAAAGACAATTGAAACAAGGGCAGCCACTAACAGATATCGTAAAATAAAACAGGGGGATATTTTGGTATTCAGTTGCATCGGTGAGAAATTGGAAAAAGAAATAGAAAAAGTTGATTATTTTAAAAGTATTGATGAAATGCTTAAGACAGTTGATTTTAAAAAGATAATGCCTTTTGTTGATTCAGTAGAGGAGATGAAACAGGTTTATTATTCTTTTCCGGATTATCAGGAAAAGATTAAAAAAGTTGGTTTGGTTGCATTCTTTTTGAAATAAGCTTATGAAGATAGACAATTTTCTGATATAATTAAATTATGAAAGGAGATATTTAATATGTATTCATCAATAAACTTGGCCCTGGGAATTGCCATTGGTATTGCCATTGGAATCATAATGGGCAAAAAGCAGAAATCCTGGTCTGAGCTTACTCCGGCAGAAAAGAAGTTAAAAATCGGTTTAATTATAGCTCTGAGCATTTCTGCTCTGTTGGGAGTAGTTGTTTTTGTTTGGTTCTATTATCAGTATCAGGCTAAATAATTTTATGAAATTAAATTATCTTATCATTCCTTTGATAACTTTCTTGGTTTCCGTGACAGGGAGTCGGTTGACCAGTGGCGGAATGGACTGGTATAAGACGATTAAATTGCCGGCCTGGACGCCGCCCGGTTCGGTGATTGGTTTTGTCTGGACAACCATTTTTATTTTATCAACCATTTCAGCTTTGATTGTCTGGAACAAGTTTTCTCGTAATAAGCGGTTTGCCTGGATTATCGGACTTTTTCTGATTAATGCCGGCTTGAATGTTCTCTGGAGTTTTCTTTTCTTTAATCAGCATTTGATTGGCTGGTCAGTGATTGAGGCGGGTTTGCTCGGGCTTTCGGTAATCGGGCTGATTATTCTGATTGGACCGATTTCCCGACTGGCTGCCTGGCTTTTGGCTCCTTATGCCGCTTGGGTCAGTTTTGCCACTTATCTGACCTATATCATTTGGACCTTGAATAAATAGATATGCGTATTTGGGATATTAAGTCGAAGTATTTGTGTAATAAGCATTTAGTGGCTGAACATGCTGAACTACATTCGCTTTGGTCAATTATTAATAAACAAAAGAAGGGGTTCAGCCGGCACCCGGAAACCGAGCGCTGGCGGGGTAAATTAAAAGCGCTTTATCAAAGGCACGAAGAACTGGTTAAGGAAATGGTTAAACGGGGATTCCGACATCAATCGCCTCTGGATAAAAGACAGGCCAGGGGCAAAGCCAGACAAGATTTTTATCTTGATTCACCCAGAAAACAGAGAGATACTGAAAAAGAGACCTTGCCAGTGTCTTTTAGGAAGATAAATGAAAAAATCAATTCAGGTCTGGTTTTTCTTGATTGGATAGAGTAGGATAAGAGGGTAATTATAAAGGTCGAGGAGGATAAAAATTAAGGTCTAAAATAAATATGAATAAAATTATTGAAATAAATGAGAAAATAGAGAAAATAAGAGGGATGAACAAAAGAAAGATTATTTCCCGGATGATTTATCTGGCAATCATTCTCGTCCTCATTCTCGGTGCTTTTGGGACGATTGGGGCAGGTGAACGGGGAGTGCTGCTTCAGTTCGGGGCAGTTAAGGATAAGGTTTTTGATGAGGGTCTTTACGTTAAAATTCCTTTTATTCAGCGAGTGGTTAAGGTGGACGTCAAGATTAAAAAAGATGAGGTACCGGCCAGCGCTTCATCCAAGGACTTACAGATAGTTACTTCCAAGATTGCCTTGAATTATCATTTGGCCCCGGACTCGGTTAACAAGATTTGGCAGGAAGTGGGCAAGGATTATAATGCCCGGATTGTTGCGCCAGCTATCCAGGAAGCGGTTAAGGCAACCACGGCTAAGTTCACGGCCGAGGAATTAATTACTAAAAGAGAAATAGTCAAAGAACAGATTAAGGCAAATTTAGGCGAAAGATTGTTTGAGCGTTTTATTATTGTTGATGAGTTTAATATCATTGATTTTGACTTTTCAGCTGCTTTTAATGATGCCATTGAGGCTAAAGTGACGGCTGAACAGTTGAAACTTAAAGCAGAAAGAGATTTGGAGAGAATCAAGATTGAAGCCGAGCAGAAGATTGCCGAAGCCCAGGGTAAGGCCCAGGCAATTCAGATTGAAGCCCAAGCCCTACGGGCTAATGCGCAGGTGGTTGAACTACGCTGGATAGAAAAATGGGATGGCAAGACCCCAGAGTATTGGGGAGAAGCCAGTCCTTTTATAGGGATAAATAGATAATTAGGCTTCAAAAAATCGCCAAAAAGGCGGTTTTTTGATATAATGGAATAGAGCATTAATATATTTAAAATATGCCAAGAACTATCTATATTATCATATCTATTATTGGTTTGGTGGTTGTTGCCATATTGGCAATTTATATTGGCTTAAGCAAAAAACCAAAGCGACTTTCCAAGCTGGCTATAGTTGCCTTTCTGTTAATAATTTCAGGTGTTGCCTTTGGAGATAATCGGTTGATAGGCTATAGTTTAATGGGCGCTGGTATAATGCTGGCAGTGATTGATATTTTCAGGAAGTTGAAGAATAAGGAAAAACAGGAATAATATTTACAGCTATAATAGAAAAAGGCCCTTGAATAATTCTCAAGGGCCTTTTCGGGAGGTAGGTTTATTTTATGACGTAGGGAGCTGGGCTTTTTCGATCAAAAAACCTAAGGGATCATTCTGTGCTTCCTGAAGTCGGTTTAACAAGGGTTTTGTTCCTTCCCAGATAGAAAGAAAAACGGCAATGTCCTCTTCAGTAGGTTTTAATTTTGCAGTCCAGTCATTCCGCCTGGCGGTCCATCTATCAAAATAACCTTTGGTTGTTTTGATAAACTCTAGGGCCGCTTCGCTCATTTTAGCAGTTTCCGGTCCGCGTTTGGTTATCACTGTGGTATGCATTATAGTGATATCCGGGAAAGCTTTTCCGAATCTGTCGATAGAGGTCAGTTCCTTTAGGTTTCTAAGTAGTTCATCGAGATGCAGGGCCAGGATTTTGTCATACGCCGCTGACGATAGCATTGTTATTTCGTGATTAGCGGTCGCTGACGCCTGATTTTTATGATTTTCCAGATAGCTCTGACCAGCCGAAACAAAAAGAAATAAGAAGATAGCCACAGCTGCTAACACGATAAGTCTTTTCCCCCAACCAGCGCTCTGTCTGTCTTCCTTAAACTGATTCGCGCCAGCATCAGGAGGTTTTATTAGGACGGGTGGTGGAGCCTCTGCCGTCTTAAGTGGACGAAACGGTTCTCTCTCCGGTGGCATAAAAAATTCTTTTAATATTTTCGCCGCAGATATCGCTGAACATTCAACGGCTACGTTGCCGCCTATACTTACGCGTACATCACTTTCTTCCTGTTCTTCCTTCACTACTTCTTTAGCAGTATCTTGCATTTTTTCCTCCCTTTTATTTTATATTTTTTATTCCTGAAAAAATTATCAAAGAGCAAAATCTTGTATTTATGATAGCATATAAATTGTAGTTATGTCAAGGGATAACTGCTTTTCAATGGCTTGGAATCGTCAATTTGGCATTTTTTTGATATAATAAGATATATGTTTAAGCATTCATTTAGAAAAGGTTTCTGTTTCGGTTTCACTTCCGGAATAATCACTACGCTTGGTTTAATGGTTGGCTTGTATTCTGGGACTCATTCAAAAATGGTGGTTATCGGAGGTATATTGGTAATAGCCATAGCCGATGCGTTTTCAGATGCTTTAGGTATTCATATTTCTGAAGAATCAGAAAAAAAGCACAGCCCAAGAGAGATATGGGAATCAACAATTTCTACTTTTTTCTCTAAGTTTGTTTTTGCTTTGATATTCATTGTGCCAATTTTACTGTTTGAACTTTTAGTGGCAGTGATAGTCAGCATAGTTTTGGGATTGTCTATGCTTGGTTTCTTAAGTTTTATTATGGCCAAAGAACGGAAAGTAAAACCCTGGAAAGTGGTTATGGAACATTTGATTATTGGCTTGGCAGTTATAATAACAACTCATTATATTGGCGGTTGGATATCATCAGTATTTAGATAGGCCTTAAGAGAATTTTCTGAGGAAAATAGATGCCGCGATTTAAGCTATTTTTAATAATTCTTGCTTGTCTTCTGCTTGTTGGAGCAGGCTTTTATTTTTATTGGACAGGGGAGTCGGAAGAAGAGCCGATCGGAGATGAAATAATTGAGGAAGATTTATCCGAGGCTCAACCTTTGGAATATGATGTTTTACCTTCAGCAGAGGATAAGAGTTCACAAGAGCAGGCCCCGGATGTTCTGGATATCCCTTTTGTTTGTCAGGCGCCTTTTGGTGAGTGGGACAATCCAATTTACCAGGATGGTTGCGAAGAGGCAGCTGCTTTAATGGTCGTTTACTGGGCCTTGGGTAAGGATTTGGATAAAGAAATAGCCAGGCAGGAAATAAAGGCAATGGCTGATTATCAGGAGGAAAATTTTGGCGAGTATCGCGATACAGCTGTCCAAGACACTGTAGAAAGAATTATTAAGGGATATTTTGGTTATGAGCAGATTGAGGTGAAGAAAATAACCAGGGTTGAGGATATTATTGAAGAGATTAAAAAAGGCCGGGCAGTGATTGTTCCGGCCAATGGCCGGTTATTAAACAACCCTTATTACACGCCGCCTGGTCCGGAAAGACATAATCTGGTTATTCGGGGTTATGACGTTGATACAGACGAGTTTATTACCAATGATGGAGGCACTAAAAGAGGCGAATTATATCGATATCCTAAAGATGTTTTATTTAACGCCATCAGGGATTATCCGACCGGCTATCACGAACCAATTACGAGCCTAGAAAAAGTAATGATTGTGGTGGACGGGGATTGACATAAAGAGATTTCTATGGTACAATCATTTTAAATTTAGTACTGAATAAAAATAAAATAAAAAGGAGGGATTAGAGATGAAGTTTATTGTAAATCTATTGATTTTTAAGAATGATGGTAGGCCTCTTAAGTCTGCCCACAGAATTATAGAGGTGAAAGATCCGACCAAAAGCCTTAAAGTTGAAGTGGATAAGTTGGAAGATTTTCAAAGGGAATTAGAATCAAAGGAGAGAGGCATGGCAATTCAGTCCATAGTCTTTCCGTTGCCAGAGGTTGGTGAAGAGGCTGCATTTAAGCGAGGCGAGATAAAGCAGCTTCATTGCCAGAGATGCGGAAAAGATACTCAACATGTTTTTGGAAAAGAGCCAAGCAAGCCAGGCGGAAAAGGCTTCTCCTGGGAATGTACAGAGTGTAACTATAAAGTTTTTTGTTGAACTACAACTTCATCGCCTTTATCAAGGCCGTTCAGACCTAAAGAAGTCCTGAACGGTCTTTTTATATATTTTTTAAGGAGATTATATAGTTAATTACCAGATTGTTTTGAATGGAATTGACGGAGGTATACTTTTCTGGTATGTCTTCAAGAATTAAGAGTTATTAGTTTTGTAAAATAACAAAGAGGGCAGTTTGATTGAACTGCCCTCTTCACTTTTCCTTCAATTTTTCCTTCAATTTTTCTTTGATAAAATTAACTTGCCTTTTTAGCCGCGGGTCACGCTTCATCCTCGCTTCAATAATTTCAACGCTATAGAGAACTGTACTATGGATTCTATTTACAGTCTTACTGATATCATCAAGTGTAGCCCAAGGGATAAGTTTCCTGCAAAGGTAGATATAAACCTGACGGGGTAAGGTATAGCCCTTTTTCCTGGATTTAGATTTCACCCATAGTTCCTCAACTTTAAAGGTGCAGCATACTGCTTCCATGATTTCATCAGTAGTGAATCCTTCTTGTTCTTTTTGAAGAGAGCAAACATCAGCGACTTCTTTGATAATACCATTAGAAATAACGCCTTGATTCAGTTCTGCTCGGGCTATCAAATTTTGGGCAATAGAGAAAAGAGAATAGAAGTCCTTTATAGGATAGGCAACGAGGCAGTCAAGTCGCTCTTGGGAAATTTGCAGACCAGCTTCCTCTATTTGGCGAGAAAGTAGAGCAGTTTTGATTTCTATATCGGGACTGTTAAGAGATAGCCGAAGTCCGCTACCAAATCGGGAAGCGAGTTTAGAGCAAGCTCCTTTTTCCGTGGACTCAAGGGGACCTGAGGAAGTGACTAATAGTTTTTGTCCATTATCCAGGAGGAAATCAATAATCCGCGCTAGGGAATTTTGGATCCAGGTTTCTTTGACTATAGTTTGAATGTCATCCAAAGCTAACAAGTCCAACTTTGACAAGTTATCTATCAGTTCTTTGAGTTGTTGATTTTTGGAAGCCTTAAGAAAGAGATTGGTAAATCCATATCCGTTCAAATAGAGAACTTTGAGTCCTTGGATCAGGGCTTTTTGGCAAGTTGCTTGCAGTAGATGTGTTTTCCCTGTGCCAAGGTCTCCGGTAATTAGCATACAGGCAGGACTATTCGGGGCAAATATTTTCTTGGCTAAATGGACTGCTAGTTGATTGCCCGGGGCGATAACCAGCCGGTCAAAAGTCATATCCGGATTGAGCTTTGATAAATCTTCAATTCTGGAGAACAGAAATGATTCTTGTTTTTGTTCAGGGATTTCCTGGTCGGTCTTTTCCATGGCGACCTCCTTTCTAATTTTATTGGTAAAGAACTATTTTAAAATAAGTTGTTGGTTATTATAGGGAATTATGGAATTTTTGTCAACTGATTGTCAGGAAGATAATTTTCTGATAGAATCAGCAATAAGGAGCATTAATTATGCAGCCGGAAAAATGGGAAAATTTAATAGATGATATTAAAAAGAAATTTGAGGTTGAAAAGCAGGACAAAGAGCATCTTGACGAACAAGGCGGCACTGACATTGAATTTATTATCTTCAAAGGCCCCTTGGGTCGCATGAAACTGGAATTTATTACCAGGCCTCTGGTCTTGGAGAAAAAGACCATTTATTCGCGGCGGATTGGTTCCGGGACTAACGTGGAATACGTTTACAGTCAGGATGAAAAAACTCATAAATTAGCCGTCTATAAATGGGACCAAAGCCAGAATGACTGGCTGGAGATTGAAGCGGCTGGTTTCCAGTAAAATACTGGACAAGATTATAATAATATGGTATGGTAGTTTAAGAGTTATTTGCTGTCATTGCGAGGAGTGAAGCAAAGCGGAATGACGAAGCAATCTCGTAGAAAACCGCGGGATTGCTTCGTCGTTCATTTCATTCACTCCTCGCAATGACAATGCAACGATAATATAAAAGTTCTTTTTAGAATAAATAACTCAAGGAGGATAGTTATGAGTGTAAGCATAAGAGAGAGATTGGGAGAATTAGTAGCTAAGGATGCTAAGATTACAGATAAAAAAGGCAGGACTATCCTTGCCGTGGTCAAAGGTTTTAGAAGCTCAAAGCAATGGGGGTCTCTTGTAATACTCGACCAGACAAATCTTATTTCTGGCGGAGGCACCGGTAAGCAGAAGCCATTTCTTTTCCCTTTGAGTAAAATTGGTAAGGTTGTCCCGGCAGCCCAGGAAGACAGAAAGAGGTTCCTTAGCACAATAAAGATGATGGAAGAGGTTGATAAGCGCATAGGCCGAAGAGTCACAGTTAACCTGGCAGATATAGGTGAGCTTGATGTTCAGTTAACGAGCAGAGATAGAGGCAGGGTTTTTGTTAACCTACTGGATGTTGAGAGTGGAAGAAGGGGGCAACGGTCCAGGCTTATGCTAAGTGATATCAAAAGTATCAGTCCTTAATTCCCTAACAGGGGACGAGGCGTTTTCCTTCTTGGAAAGCGCCTCTTTTTTTGTTAAAATACAAAAGAAAAAAATTCAATCTTGAATTATCTACCCTTAAATGTTAAAGTTTAAGATTAAAAGGAAAAAATTATGAACACAAAAAAAATTTATCGCAGTCAAAAAAATAGAATCATTGCCGGAGTCTTTGGCGGTTTGGGCGAGTATGTCAATATTGACCCGGTAATTTTACGTCTGCTCTGGATAGCCATTTTTGTTTTTACCGGTTTTGTGCCTGCTCTGATAGCTTACTTTTTGGCTATTATTGTCATTCCCAAGAAAAATGACTAATCGGTCTATTTTAAAAGAAATACGCCAGGCCTTGAAAAAACAGATTGACCGGAATTACAAGAAGGGAGCCGAGCATTTTTTTAAAGAGAAGATTAAGGTATATGGAGTGCGTGTTCCTTTGGCTCGGAAAATATCCCGGAATTACTTTTCTTTAATTAAAGACAGGCCAACCAAAGAAATTCTTCAGCTGGCTGAAGAATTGTTAAAATCAGGTTACAGCGAGGAGGCAACCATTGCCCTGGATTGGTCTTACCGGATTAGAAAGAGATATCAGAAAACCGATTTTAAGTTTTTTGAAAGATGGCTTAAAAAGTATGTTTCTAATTGGGGAACTTGCGATGATTTTTGCGGTCATACCTTAGGCTACTTCATTTCCCAGTTTCCGGATTTAGTTCCTTTAGTAAAAAAGTGGACTCAATCAAAGAACCGATGGTTAAGACGGGCCGCCGCTGTCATTTTTATTCCTTCAGTCAGCAAAAAGAAATATCTTAATCATGTTTTCTGGGTGGCTGACAAGCTTTTAATGGATAAAGATGATTTGGTACAAAAAGGTTATGGTTGGGCTTTGAAAGTGGCCAGCAATCTTTATCAAAAACAGGTTTTTGATTTTATAATGAAGCGTAAGCATAAAATGCCCCGGACAGCTTTAAGGTACGCTATTGAAAAAATGCCTCTTAAGATGAGGAAGAAAGCAATGAGTTAATATGGAATGTCAACAGGAAGAAAACAAAAAAGATTGTCCCTGCACTTATCCGGGTTGTCCCCGCAAAGGGATTTGTTGTCAGTGTTTGCAGTATCATTTAAAGAATAGGGAACTACCTGCCTGTTTTTTCTCTAAAGAGGCAGAGAAGAGCTATGACCGGTCAATGGAAAAGTTTATTCAGGAGAATTCATAAGTATGTCTGATTACTATACTCCCAAGAAAACATACGGGCTGTTTGATCCTAATTCCAAAGAGCCCTTTAAGCTAAGTCGGTCTAAGATTGACTTGTTTTTAAATTGTCCTCGTTGTTTTTACTTGGACCGTCGTTTAGGAGTAGCCCAGCCGCCTGGTTATCCCTTTGCTTTGAATTCAGCAGTTGATTTCTTGCTTAAAAAAGAATTTGATATCCATCGGGCTAAAGGCGAGCCCCATCCCATGATGAAGGCTTATCAGGTTGAGGCGATTCCTTTCCAGCATGAGAAAATGGATGACTGGCGTAATAGTTTTGTTGGGATTCAGACTTTACATAAAGCAACTAATTTTTTGGTCTTCGGAGCGATTGATGATGTTTGGATTAACCCAGCCAAAGAATTATTAATAGTTGATTATAAGTCAACCGCCAAGGATGGGGAAATAAATCTTGATGCGCCTTGGCAAATTGCCTACAAAAGACAGATGGAGATATATCAATGGTTGTTTCGGCAGAATGGTTTTAAGGTTTCTGATACTGGCTATTTTGTCTATGCTAATGGCAAAAAAGATAGAGCGGCATTTGACGGCAAGCTGGAATTTGACGTACACTTAATAGCGTACCAGGGTAATGATTCTTGGGTAGACAAAACATTAATTGAGGCCCGTAAAGTTCTAATGAGCGACAAAATTCCAGAACATTCCAAGGATTGTGATTTTTGTCGCTATCGTCAAGCCGCGGAGGGGGTAGAAGATATTTTTAAGAAGAATCAAGCATGAAAATTGATAATCCGCGAAAAATAAATAGGGCTGATATAGTGGTGGGCATCCCTTCGTATAACGAGGCCGAGACGATTGCTTTTGTGGTTGAACAGGCCAGTTTGGGATTGGAAAAATATTTTCCTGACAAAAAAGCGGTTATTATTAACGTAGATAATAATTCAAGCGACCACACCAAAGAAGCATTTTTTGAGGCAGCCGGCTGGGTGCCGCGTATCTATCTAAGCACTCCGCCCAAAATCAGAGGCAAAGGTTATAACTTCCATAACCTTTTTTTAATGGTTGAAAAGCTCAAGGCCAAAGCCGGCATTGTTCTGGATGCTGATTTGAGAAGCATCCGGGCTAACTGGATTAAAAAAATGGCTCAACCGGTTTTTGAAGGATATGATTTCGTCGCCCCTTATTATATCCGCTGTAAGACCGATGCAACCATTACCAATCATCTGGTCTATCCTTTGGTTTGTGGTCTGCTTGCCTGGGATGTTCGTCAGCCGATTGGCGGTGATTTTGCCTTTTCCAATAAAATGACTCAAATCTGGCTGAAAGAAAAATGGAGTAAGACAACCTATCACTTTGGCATTGATATTTTTATGAGTTTGACGGCTTTCTTTGCCGGAGTAAAAACCTGTCAGGTTAATCTGGGGAGCAAGCTTCATAATTTATCCACGCCCAAACTGGGAGCCATGTTTACTCAGGTAACTGATACGTTTTTTAAGATTATTCTTAAACATCTGGCTGAAATTAAAAAAAGAAAAGAAGTTGAAAAGATACCGGTCCTGGGTGGTCGGGGATTGCCTATTTTAGCCAATGCCAAACCCGAAGAAGAACGCTTTCGCAAATTCTTTTTAGACGGCCTTGATTCGCATTGGCCTTTGATAACAAAGATTGTCAGTCCGTCGGTCAAAGCAGGCCTGGAAAAGATCCGGCAGAACAAAGAAGATATGATTGACTTGGGTCTTTGGGTGAAAATTGTTTATGAGTTTTTGTTGGAATACAAAAAGAGCAAGGATAGATTAGCCGTGCTGGAAGCCCTGGGCTGTCTCTATTTTGGCCGGGCCGCTTCCTTTTTCAGAGAGAACGGTAATCTTACGCCAGAGGAAGCGGAAAAAAGAGTTGTCCGAAGAGCAAAATACTTTTTCAAAAAAAGAGATTATTTCTTGGATAGGTGAGTAAGGTTTGGCCTCGAGAACTACGATCTTGCCGAAGGCAAGGTCGTATTCGAGAGACCGAACCTTAATTCAGGCCGTAGGTTTTCAGGCCCGGCCTTGATTTAACGGTCTTAATTTAAATGACTTTATTCATCGACCTCTCTAAAAAACAAATCCAACTTATTCTGAAGCAAAACCAGAAAAAAATTGCCAGCCATCAATGGACTGGTCTTTATCAATTAAGCGAGACCCTGATTCCTCAAATTGATAAGTTTTTGAAGAAGAATAAAATCAAACTGGCTGAGCTTAAAGAAATCAAAGTCATTCCCAGCAAAGAATCAATGGTCAGTACCAGAATTGCCAAAGCCGTGGCCTTGGGGTTGACTATTCGCCAAACCTAACCTAAAATTATTTTAGCTTAGTTTATCAGCCAAACCAGGAGGTTTGGCTGAATTTGTACCTTAAATTTTGAATAACAAAGGAGGGAAAGATGTATTTATTGCAAGAAATGGAATTGAGGGTAGAAGATATAGACCCGATAAAAGGAGGCCAGCTGAGCGAAGAGCAAAAGATTGTCTATAATAAAGCCAAAGCAGAATTTTTAGAAAAATTAGGAGAATCTAAGCAAGGACCGGATTTGGTTAAAGATGTTTTTCACTTGATGGACGAATTGACTGAAGAATATCTGGAGCAAAATGAAATCACATGTCATTGCGGCTGTTCTTACTGTTGTAAACAACTAGTCTGTTGTTCTACCTTAGAAATGCAACTTATAGTGGAGTATATAAAGTCACGTCCTAAGCCAACTCGTCGGGCAATTAAGCAGAGAGCCAAAAAAGAAGCCCTAGCCTTCAATCGTTTTTATCAGAATAATAAAGCTGATATTTTGATGTCTTCCGGTTCTATATTTGCCATGGCTGGTATAGAACGATGGGAAGATGGAGGATTGGCATTACGCAAGGCCTACCATGGGAGAGATTGCCCTTTTTTAAACAAAAGTCTTTGCAGTATTTATCCAGTCAGACCGGTTGACTGTCGGTCAGCTAAAACAAAAGATAATGTTTGTGGCAAAAGAAGCCCTAAAGAAATTAAGGCCAAGCCAATAAGATTATTTTTCGACCAGATTGCCTCGGATATAATAATGAAAGAGGAGGAGAGAATTTATGGGCAGCTTCAGATTGTTCCCTTAATTGGTTGGCCGATAAGTGAAAAATTCGGTAATTTTTTTCTCGGGAGAAAGCCTCGGAAAGGAGTTTAGTCTTGAAAAAAAAGAAAAGATTGAAACTAAAGTTGATTGATCGGTGGGGCGCTCTGGACCTCTTAGCAGCAGGTAAGACTATAGATGAAGTGGCTTGGATTATGAGATTCAAACATCCAGGCAGGTCTCTTGAGGCAGTCCGGACTGGATATTTCCCTAAGGGTAGTTGCTATTGTTTGCCCAATCTGGAAGGAGCTTCTAAATCAGTAATTGAGAAAAGGAAAGTTCAATTAGCTAAGGCCGATTTGATTAATCGTAGGAGCGCTAGTAAAACACTGAAAAAATTATGGCAGGACCCGGAATTTATAGAGAAAAGATTAGCCGGTTTAGCTCGCTGGTCAGCCACTTATAGAATGAATAAACGCAATTTTTTGGAAGAGCAAGGTATTCATATTCATGATAAATCAATAACTGGCAGACCTAGGACCTGGGTAGGCAATGCTCAGACTCCAGAATCAATTATTATATTAGAAGAAAGGAAGCAAATCATTGCAGATGTTCTGGGTACTTTGGATGAGACTGAAAGGGAACTTATTGAGATTATCATTTTTGACGACCTGACCATGCCTGAGGCAGCCGATATGTTGGGCGGAACCGAAGGAGAAATTGGCTTATTGTTTAATTCTATTTTGGAGGGGCTTTCTCAAAATGAACGAATAGCGGAGTTATTATGAGGGTGTCTGATTATTTTCAGCGCCCTCTTTTTTGTTTGGCGGAAATGGGGTATGATGAACATAGGTTCGTCATTGCGAGCGGAGCGCCTGTCCGCCTCTGGCGTGAAGCAATCCCGTAAAGAAGGGGATTGCCGCGTCGGTCGCCTATGACGACCTCCTCGCAATGACAGATTTGGAAAAATCCATTTTAGCTACCCTGGTCTATTATGATGTCTTGGACAGGCCATTGACCGGCTGGGAAGTTTTTAGGTTTTTGGTGCGGGGAGAGAAAAACGAAACCACCTTGAATTCTGTCTTGACTAGTTTGGAAAACAGTCCGGAACTGACTAATCTTATCAGCCAGCAAAAGGGCTTCTATTTTTTCAAAGGCCGGTCCAGAATTGTTAAAGAGAGAATTAGCCGACAGAAGATTGCTGACAGAAAATGGAAGAAAGCCAGACAAGTACTTAAATTGCTTCAGACAATTCCTTTTATCCGATTGGTGGCGGTCAGCGGCTCTCTGGCCATGAATAATCCCAAGCCAGAGTCAGACATTGATTTATTGATTGTTACCAAAGCCAGTCGCATCTGGACCTGTCGGGCTTTGACTACTTTGTTTTTTCAGTCGGTTGGTCAGCGCCGTCACGGTTCTTTAACCAAAGACCGTTTTTGCCTTAATCATTATTTAACTGATAAATCCCTGAAAATTCCTTTTAAAAGTTTGTATAATGCCCAGACCTATGCTCATTTAGTGCCGATTTGGGAGGCCAAATCACCTAAATTGTATCAGCGATTTCAAAAAGCCAATCAATGGATAGGCGATTATCTCGCTTATTATCCAGCCAGCCAAAAGGGTTATCTGACAATCATTAATCCCAGCCGGTTTTTAACAGATGTCAGAACCTTTAGAGAAATAGTACTCTCTGGCTGGCTGGGGGATATTATAGAATTTGCTTTGAAAAAAATTCAGCAGAGGCGGATTAAAAAAGACCCGCTGACTTATCAGTCAGGCGGTCGGGTGCTCTTTGATGACAAACAATTGGAATTTCATCCTGATTCGCCGGAAAAAGGGATTTTGGAGAAATATAATCAGGAGATGAGAAAATTGGGACTGCCGGAGATGGGAGAGGAAAAGGATTCAGGCCTGAATCTTGGTTGACAAATCCGGCATATTATCATATCTTATGAATATCATTAAAAACTGAATTGGAAGGAGAGAATTATGGAGGGAATCAGCTTGACTGAATTTGTGCTTATCGGATTATTCGTGGCTTTTCTTCATGGAGGGATTAAGGCCTGGCAGGATAAGCATATCCGGGAGGATATCAATTTTACTAACTTTTTCATCTTTTCCATCTGCATTAATTTAGGACTGGCTCTTTCAGGTAAATCCTGGGAGCTGGGTATGGTATATCTTCTCTGCGTCGGCATATATTTATACTACAACGCTGTAGTTATATTCTTTTTCTATCTAATCAGATTGTTAAAAGGATTAATTACACAAAAAGAAAAGGGAAAGGAAGAAGTTGCTTAGGGCCGAAAGATAAAATTATTGAGTAGGCCCTTAGTTTTTAATGAGCTTGACAATTTAGTTGTTTTGGACTAAGATATCAAAAGAACAGAAGACAATAAGCAATAAACTTTTTCGTTTAATGTTTGTTGTTTTTTGTTTGTTAAGAATATGGAAATCAAACCATTAGCTGACCGGGTTCTAATTGAACCCATTTCTTCAGAAGAAAAAACCAAATCAGGTATTATTCTGCCTGATACGGCTGACAAAGAAACGCCGGAGCAGGGTAGAGTGATAGCGGTTGGTCCAGGTCGCCCTAACAAGCCAAT